>CAMARK010000045.1 GCA_945860205.1 Reyranella massiliensis 521
CAAGAGCGGAGTCGATCTCGCCGACGACCTGCTGCGCGGGGCGAAGCAGTTCGCCGCCATGCGCCTCACCGCCGTGGTGCTCGGCCACACCACGAGCAGCGTGGTGGGCGGCCCGGGGTGGGACGAGGCCACCGCGTCGGGCATCGCCGCAGTGGTAGGCGAAGGCACACTGGCCAAGGCCGCCAAGGTCACCACCAACGGACTCGATACGATGGCCGCGCTCAGGGCCTCCGGCGTGAAGCGGCCGTTCCTGGTCCTGCCGCCATGGTTTCCCGACGACACGGCCAAGGCCGCCGTCCGCTACTACGCCGATCACGGGTTCGCACCGGCCGGCCATCATCGCCTGGACCCAGGCCGCAAGTGGCGCGACGTGCCGCCCGCCGATCTCTACGGCCTCGGCATGGGCTTCGAGCAGGAGGTCGAGCCGCTCTATGCCCAGATCCGCGCCGCCTGCCCGTCCGACGCGGACGGCGTGCTGTTCGGCGGCACCGGCTTTCGCTGCGTGGCGATCCTCGAGACGCTGGAGCAGGACCTCAAGCGGCCGGTGATCTCGGCCAACCAGGCGAGCCTCTGGCATTGCCTGCGCCTGTCGGGCGTGAAGACGCCGGTCCAGGGCTACGGCAACCTCCTCAGGCTGTGACCACGCCCCGACCGACCCTGCATCTCCTGTGCGGCAAGATCGGCGCGGGCAAATCCACCCTCGCCGGGCAACTGGCGGCGCGACCGGCCACGGTCCTCATCAGCGAGGACCATTTCAACGCGACCCTGTTTCCCGATGAACTCAAGACCATCGACGACTACACGCGCTATTCGGCGCGCGTCCGCGCCGCCATGGGCCCGCATGTCGTGGCACTGCTGAAGGCCGGCCTGTCGGTGGTGCTCGATTTCCAGGCGAACACCCTCGTCTCACGGCGCTGGATGCGAACCCTTATCGACGATGCCGCGGCCGCCCATGAGCTGCACTTCCTCGATATTCCGGACGAGACCTGCCTGCGCCGGCTGCGGGCGCGCAACGCCGCCGGCGAGCATCCCTACCAGGTTAGCGACGCCGACTATGCCCTCTTCACGCGCTATTTCGCGCCGCCGACGCCCGAGGAAGGGTTCAACATCGTCGTCCATCGCGAATGAAGAACGAGTCAGGCGATTCCCGATGTGGTAAACTGGTCGAAAGCCGACTGTTCGACCGGCAACCTCGTCCGGTCGCGAGTCGTTAAGTACGGGCCCGTAGAAGGCCGAGGTGTGCGATGTCCGAAACCCTGGAGCGCGTGAAGCGCATCGTCGACGAGCACCTGGGCTCGGCGCGCGGCCCGATCACCGAACAGTCACGGTTCGCCGAAGACCTGGGCGCCGACAGCCTCGATACGGTCGAACTCGCCATGGCGTTCGAGGACGCTTTCCACGTCGAGATTTCCGACACCAAAGCCAAGCAACTCCCGACCGTGGGCGAGGCCGTGGCCTATATCGACAGCCTGCCCAGGATCATCAAGAAAATGCCTCGCCTGCGCCGTCGGGCGTGATCAAAAAAGATCCCTCGCTACGCTTGGAATGACACCGTCTTGTCATCCCGAACGTAGCGAGGGACCTTATTCTATCCCCTGAACCCGTTCACGATCGGGTAGCGCCGTTCGCGGCTGATCAGGCGCGACGTGATCTTCACGCCAGGCGGCGCCTGGCGGCGCTTGTATTCGGCGCCCTCGAGCAGGCGCCAGACGCGGTTGACGGTCGCGAGGTCGTGGCCCTCGGCGGCGAGCGCCGTGGCGTCGAGGTCGCGTTCGATCAGGCCCTTCAGGATGGCGTCGAGCACCGGATAAGGCGGCAGCGAATCCTCGTCCTTCTGGTCGGGCCTGAGTTCGGCCGACGGCGGCTTGGTGAGGATGCGCTCGGGGATCACCTTGCCCTGCGCATTGCGCCACTTGCAGAGCTCGAACACCGTGGTCTTGTAGACATCCTTCAGGACGTTGTAGCCGCCGTTCATGTCACCATAGAGCGTGGCGTAGCCCATCGCCATCTCCGACTTGTTGCCGGTCGTCAGTACCATGCCGCCCAGCTTGTTCGACACCGCCATCAGCGTCACGCCGCGGGCGCGGCTCTGGATGTTCTCCTCGGTGACGTCCTCGGGCCTGTTGCCGAACAGCGGCTGCAGCATGGCGCGGAAGGCGTTCATCGCGGGCTCGATGCTGACGATGTCGTACTTGATGCCGATCGCCCTGGCGCAGGCCTCAGCATCCTCGAGCGACTCACCGGACGTGTAGGGCGACGGCATCATGATGGCGTGCACGCGCGCCGGCCCCAGCGCATCGGCCGCCACCGCCGCCGTCAGCGCCGAATCGACGCCGCCCGAGAGGCCGATCACCACCGAGGGAAAACCGGTCTTGTTCACATAGTCGCCCAGCCCCAGCACCATCGCCTGGTAGATCGATTCGATGCTGCCGAGCTCGGGGGCGATCGGGCCGGGAAGGCACTCCCAGCCTTTTCCGTTGCGGCGGAATTCGACCGTCGTCACCTCCTCCCGGAACGAGGCGAGCTTGGCCTTGAGTTTGCGATCGGCGCCCAGCACGAAGGAGGCGCCGTCGTAGACCACCTCGTCCTGGCCGCCGATCTGGTTGAGATAGACGAACGGCAGGCCGCTCTCGACCACGCGCTGCACGCCAAGGTTTACGCGGACATCGGTCTTGCCGACTTCATAGGGCGAAGCGTTGGGCACCAGCAAGATCTCGCCGCCGGTCTCGGAGATGCATTCGACGACGTCGGCGGTCCACACGTCCTCGCAGATCGGCACGCCGATGCGCACGCCCTTGAACACCAGCGGTCCCGGCATCGGGCCGGCTGCAAAGACGCGCTTGTCGTCGAACACGCCGTAGTTCGGCAGGTCGACCTTGTAGCGTTTGCCGATGATCTCGCCCTTATCGAGGGCGATGATGGCGTTGTAGAGCTTGCCGTCCTCGTGCCACGGCGTGGCCACGAACAGTGCTGGACCGCCGTCGAGCGTATCGGCGCGCAACGCCTCGACCGCCTCGTGGCAGGCCTTCTGGAAGGCGGGCTTCAGCACCAGGTCCTCGGGGAAGTATCCGGCGAGCACGAGCTCCGTCGTTAGCACGAGGTCGGCGCCTTGTTTCGCCGCCTCGGCGCGCGCGGCACGGACCTTGGCAAGATTGCCGGCGACGTCGCCGACCTTGGGGTTGAGCTGGGCGAGGCCGACTTTGAGGGAGTCTGTCATTTGCGGGCGATATTGACGGGTTTCGATTTGGCGGCACAGCGGAGTTTGTCCACTACTCGATCGAATGCGTTCCTGGGCGCGACCTGCGCCGCTACTTGCGCGCCGACGCCGCCTTCGCCAATCCCGAAGTCTACGAGTTCCTGGAAGCCGAAGGTTACAAGGACAGGATCGGCTATGTGCTCAAGCGCCCCGTGGGCCGGCCGCCGCTCGCGGTCCGGCGTGCCTGCGCGAGCTTTATCCCCGCGTTGGCTTCATCGTCACCAACCTGTCGCGGCCGGTGGAGCAGGTCGTTGCCTTCTACAACAAGCGCGGGACATGGACGACGGAAGCGGCGGAGGAGACTGTGTCCGTCGCCCGTGGCTTCTCCGCAATCCGGCAGGATGATAGCTTTCGCCCCATCCTGGGGGCATCTGGGGAATGTCGGCTGAGCCAGGTTACGGTCGGTTCGTAACACAGCGCTCCAGTGGTAGGCTGCTCATGAGGAGAACTGCCATGCGCCTTCTGATGTCGCTGCTGGTGTTATTCCTTTGTACCGCGTCGCCCGTGTCCGCCGGCCCTTACGAGGATGGCTCCGCTGCCTATTCGCGCAGCGACTACGCAACGGCGATGCGTCTGTTGCGCCCACTCGCCGATCAGGGCAATGGCGGCGCCCAGATCTTGGTTGGCATGATGCACGAACTTGGCCAGAGCGTGCCGAAGAACGGCGCGGCGGCGGCGGAGTGGTACCGCAGGGCCGCCGACAAGGGCTGGCCCTCCGCCCAGGGCAACCTCGGCGCCCTGTACGCGCAAGGTCTGGGTGTGCCGCGGGATTATGTGCAGGCCTACAAGTGGTGGACCCTCGCGGCCGCGCGCTTCCCGGCGTCCTCGCGCGATCGACGCGATACTGCCCTCCAGAGCCGCAGCGAGATCACCGCGAAGATGACGCAAGCCCAAATCGCGGAGGCAGAAAGACAGGCGCGGGAGTGGAAGCCGCGGTAAGGACGTTCGCGACCTCGATGTCTTCGTCGAGGTCGCGGCCGGCAGGCAGTCCCAACCTTTCCCGTTGCGACGGAATTAGACCGTCGTCACCTCCGCGCGGAACGAGGCGAGCTTGGGGTTGAGCTGGGCGAGGCCCACCTTGAGGGAGTCTGTCACTTGAATCCGATAGTGACGGCTTTCTCTTTGGCGTCACACAGGAGTTTGTTCACTGCCAATCGGGGCGGAAGCGATTGCGGCGAGCAGAGCGGCCTCTTGACCGGACCTGTATCCATTGGGACAAGACAGTGGGGGACAAAACACCAATGCTCAGCAAAATCTGCGTTGCGTCGGTGCTTTTGGTTCTATGGGACGGTGCGCTTGCGACGGCGCAGACCAACGACCAGTTCCGGAAATGGTGCTATGGCGACGCCACTTTCGATCAAACGATCCAGGGCTGCGACGCCGTTATAAAGTTGGGCCGAGAGACGCCTCTGATGCAAGCCGACGCGTTCAGCAACCGCGGCACCGCCTACAACAAAAATGGCCAGTACGATCGCGCCATCCAGGACTACGATCAGGCGATCAAACTCAACCCCAACCTTGCCGACGCGTTCAACAACCGCGGCATTGCTTACGACAACAAAGGCCAGTCCGATCGTGCCATCCGGGACTACGATCAGGCGATCAAGCTGAACCCCAACCTTGCCAACGCGTTCTACAACCGCGGCAACACCTACGACATCAAGGGCCAGCACGACCGCGCCATCCAGGACTTCGATCAGGCGATCAGGCTCGACCCCAACCATGTTGCCGCGTTCTTTAATCGCGGCATCGCTTACGGGCGCAAAGGCCAGTACGACCGCGCCATCCAGGACTACGATCAGGCGATCAGGCTCGATTCCAACGATGCCGGCGCATTTCACAACCGCGGCAACGCCTACGGCAACAAAGGCCAGTACGACCGGGCGATCCAGGACTACGATCAGGCGATCAAGCTCAACCCCAACCATGCCAATGCGTTCAACAATCGCGGCAAGGCCTACGACGACAAAGGCCAGCACGACCGCGCTATCCAGGACTTCGATCAGGCGATCAAGCTCAACCCCAACCATGCCGGCGCGTTCGACAGCCGGTGCCGGGCTCGGGCTGTGATCGATCAACTTCAGGCGGCATTGGCGGATTGCAATGAATCCCTCCGACTTCGCCCCAACGACGCCGCCATGCTGGACAGTCGCGGCTTCACCTATCTCAAGCTCGGCCTTTTCGATATCGGGATCGCCGACTACGACGCGGCACTGAGGATCGCGCCGAAGAGGGCGTCTTCCCTATTCGGGCGCGGGGTGACGCGCCGCAAGAAGGGTGACCTCGCCGGCGGCGATGCCGACATTGCCGCGGCAACGGCGATCCAGAACGACATCGCTGAGGAGTTCACGATCAGGCTGGAGCCCAACAATGCCACCGCGTTCTACATCCGCGGCAATTCCTACGTCCTCAAAGGCCAGTACGACCGCGCCATCCAGTACTTGGATCAGGCAATCAAGCTGAACCCCAACCTTACCGACGCCTTCTACGGCCGCGGCGTTGCATACCAGAACACGGGCCAGCACGACCGCGCCATCCAGGACTTGGATCGAGTGATCAAGGTCACTCCCAACTATGCTGCAGCATTTAACTACCGCGGCAAAGCCTACGACGGCAAAAGCCACTATGACCGCGCCATCCAGGATTTCGATCAGGCGATCAAGCTGCTCCCAAACTATTTCGCCGCGTTCAACAACCGCGGCCTGGCTTACGTCAACAAGGGCCAATACGACCGCGCCATCGAGGACTTCGATCAAGCGATCAAGCTGGCCCCCTTTTCCAGCTCGTTCAACAACCGCGGACTTGCTTACGTCGGCAAAGGCCAATACGACCGCGCCATCCAGGACTTCGATCAGGCGATTAGGCTGGGCCCCAACGATGCCGCCGCGTTCAGCAATCGCGGCAAGGCCTACGACAACAAAGGCGAGCACGACCGCGCCATCCAGGACTTCGATCAGGCGATCAGGCTCAACCCCAACGATGCCAAGGCATTCAGCGGCCGCGGCAAGGCCTACGATCATCAGGGCCAGTTCGACCGCGCCGTCCAGGACTACGATCAGGCGATCAAGCTGAACCCCAACGATGCCAACGCGTTAATCAACCGCGCCGCCGCTTATTGGAGCAAGGCCCAATACGATCACGCCATCCAGGACTACGACCAGGCGATCAGGCTGAACCCCAACGATGCTGCAGCATTCTACGGCCGCGGCGGCGCTTTCGGCAGCAAGGGCCAGTACGACCTCGCCATCCGGGACTTCGATCAGGTAATCAAACTGATGCCGACCAGCGCGCCAGCGTTCTCCGTCCGCTGCTGGACACGGGCGGTCGCCGACCAGCTTCACTCGGCGCTGGCTGACTGCACCGAGTCCCTGCGACTTGACCCGAACGGTGCCGCCGCGCTCAACAGTCGCGGGTTCACCTACCTGAAGCTCGGCCGGTTCGATGCGGCGATCGCCGACTACGACGCAGCGCTCAGGATCTTCCCAGAGTACGCGCCCTCCCTGTTTGGGCGCGGGTTGGCGCGACGCAAGAAGGGCGACCTCGCCGGCGGCAATGCCGACATTGCCGCGGCCAAGGCGATCCAGAGCGATATTGGCGAGGAGCTCGCCAAATTCGGGCTTAAGGATTTCTAGAACGCCGCCTGGCCTCCACCGCTCAAAGCGCCGCCCACGCCTTGGCAAGATTGCCGGCGACGTCGCCGACCTTGGGGTTGAGCTGGGCGAGGCCGACTTTGAGGGAGTCTGTCATTTGCTAGGAGTGTGCCGGTTTTCGCGGGGCTTGGTCAGGGCGAATGTTGCCCGTTATCGCCGGCCGCCGGAACGAGGACCCAGGCGACGATCGCCGCGAGCGCCGATGCCAGGGCGGCGACGGCGAAAGCGAGCGTCGCGGAGTGCACGACGAGGATGCCGCCGATGGCCGATCCCACCGGCAGCCCGGACATGTTGAAACTCATCGAAACGGCAAGCACGCGGCCGAGCCATGCTGGATCAGTGCGACGCTGCCGCAGCGACAGAACACCGACATCGACCGGGCCCTCAAGGAAGCCCACGAGGATCAGGCCCACCGCCAGGCCTGCGAGGCCAAAGCTCGCGCTCACCGGATAGATCGCGACGGCGGTGGCCAGGGTGCCGATGGCGATGAACTGCCGCTCGCGGCCGACCGTGCGGAGATGGCCCGCGTAGAGGGCGCCGAGACCGCCGGCGAGGCCGGCCGCCGCCCATAGCCCGCCCACGACCGAGTCCGCGACCGCACCGGCGCCGAGTTCCCGCACCACGACGACGGGCACGACCACCACGAGGACGCCCCAACTGAGCTGGAACAAGGCATAGGAAATCGCGAGGCTTCGGAGCGACACATGGCGCACCACATAGACGACGCCTGCCAATGCGTCGCGGACCAGCGAGCTCCCCGTTGTCCCGTGCGCGCCTGAAGTGCGGCGCACGAGCGGCACGAGGCTGATGCTGGCCGCCGCATAGAGCACCACGATCAGCAGCATCGTGGCTTGCGACCCTGCAAAACCAAACAGCACACCCGCCACGGCAGGGCCGGCAACGTTGATGAGAGCGTAGCTGCTGGTATCGAGGGCGTTGGCGATATCCAGCGCCTCCTTCGGCACGAGGCGCGGGATCAGCACGCGGATGCCGGCGGTGCCGAGTGGACTCGTCAACGAATAGAGCGCCACGAATCCCAGCAGCAGCGGTGCCGTGACCAGCCCCGCGATATCAGTGGCGGCGAGCGCGAGCAGCAACACCGTGCTCGCGGCCATATCGATGACGATCGCCTTCGCCGCTCCCAGGCGATCGAGCAGCGCGCCGGCCAGCGGACTTACCACAAGGCCCGGCGCCATCGACGCGAACGCAACCCATCCCGCCAGGACCGGCGAGTCGAAGCGATCGAGGACGTAAAGCACGATGACGAGCACGAACATGCGGCTGGCCAGGCGCGACAGGCACGCCGCCAGGAACAACTGGGGCATGCCATCCAGTCTCAGCAGACGCCGATAAGAGATTGGAGCCGTCAACGAATCAATCCAGGGCGAAAAGGTGGCGGCTTGCGCACGCACACCCGAGAGCGTCTGTCATTGGGTCCGAATAGTGACGGCTTTCCGTTTTGGCGTCACAGCGAAGTTTGACCAAAATCTCTTCGTGAACGGAACACTTGTCGAATACGGGTCGTTGGCCCATCAGGATCGCCCCTTGGCGGCCGACAACAGAGAAGGAAATCGCATGAAAACGGCCATAATTGCTGCTGCGCTGATCGGCGCCTCCGGCGTTGCTTTTGCCCAGTCGGGCACGACCACGCCCTCGACCCCGTCTCCCTCGCCGGGCATGCCCTCGACCAACATGCCGTCGACGTCCATGCCGCCGTCGGCCACCAACACGCCAAGCCCCAGCGCGCTCAATCCGTCCACGACGACCGCGGCCGAAGCCGCTGCGCGCAGCAAGATCGAGGCGGCGGGCTACAGCGGCGTCAAGGGACTGACCATGGCCCCCAACGGAACGTGGCGCGGCATCGGCATGCGCGACAACGTCGAAGTCGCGGTGAGCATCGACTCGTCCGGCCAGGTGATGGCGACCCAGTAAAGCGATCTGCTTAAGCTTTGCAGGAAAGACCCGCCTGACATTTCAGGTGGGTCTTTTTCTGACTCTTGATCAGAAGATCGGATGACGCTTCAGCCAAGCGGCCAGCGCCAGAGCGACAAATCCGGGCGCGAGATATCCCATCATGCTGAGGTAACCGAAGTAGCCACCGCCCAGAAAAATGTCGGACATGGCATGGAAGCCAAAGTCGTCCGCAACCCAGATGAGTCCGTAGCACGTCAGGAAAAAGAGCGTCGCCATCACGAGCCAGGCGATGCCGAATTTCTTCACCGGACGCCGCCCGTCACGGCGAGATCGGGCGCCCGGCGTCGGCCAGCACCTTGCCGCCGAGGCCGATGAAGCAGACGCCGGCCGCGCGCTCGATCCAGTGCCGCGCCCTCTGGAAGCGACGCATCACCGGGCCGGAGGACATGAAGAGGCTGACACACGAATACCAGGCGAGTGACGAGGCGGTGACGAGGCCGATCATCACGCCCATCAGCCACATCGGCGTGGAGGCGGTGACGGCCGTGGCGAAGACGCTGGCGAAGAGAACGATCGCCTTGGGGTTGGTGAGGGTGACGAGGAAGCCGAACAGGATCGCGCGGTGCCGCGCTGGCGGGTTGGCCTGGTCGAGGTCGATCGCCTGCGGCCTGGCACGCAGCAGCTTGATGCCGAGGAAGATGAGGTAGGCGCCGCCCAGCAGGCGCAAGGCCCAGGTGAGCCACTGGTATTTCACCAGGATGGCGGACAGGCCGAGCAGGCTGAGGCTCGCATAGAGGCAGAGCCCCAGCGACACGCCCAGCGTCGTCAGCAGGCCAACGCGCGTGCCATTGGTCATGGACGAGCGAACCACGGCCACGAAATCCGGCCCCGGCAAGATGAGGGCCGGGATGAAGATCGCGAAGACACCGATCAGGACAAAGGCGTGTTCCATGGAATCGAATTGCCATGCCACCCGGCTGACTGCAAGGACCGACGCAACGTACGCCCTCACTCGCCCAGACGCTTCGCCCGCCAGTCCCATGGCGCGTCGAACGCGCCGGCCCACAGGCCACGCAGGTTCGCCCTCGCGTCCTCCTCCTCGGCCGCATAGTCGGTGCCGTGCCGAACCAGCACCAATGCCCAGCCGGCGCGGACCATCTCGGCCCCGAGATCCATGGTGCCCGCCCGGCAGAGCGCGGCGACGCGTCCGTACTGGTCGCTGGCGCGCGGCTCGCAGACGACCTGGGCGGCCGCGGCATCGACGGTCCGGTCACCAGTCGGGATGGCGGGGGTGAGAAGCGTGCGCAGGTAGGCCGCGGCGGCGCGGCCGCAGGCGTAGTTCAGGCCATCGCGCTCGCAGGCCTGGACGAGCTCGGGCGCATCGATGGCCCAGAGCCGGAAGGTCCGGCCATCGACGCGGAGCGTGTCGCCGTCGACGACGCGGGCCATCCCGGCAACGCCCTGCGACTGGTCGGTTTCCGACGGCGCGGATGACTTGGGCGCCGCCCTGTCGGCGGGCGCAGCGGAGGGCTGCAGCGGCGCCCGCACGTTGGGCACCGGCGCCCTTCCGGTGGCGGTCTGCGGCGCCTGGGCGAACGCCGGCGACACGATCAGGGGGGCAGCCAGCAGGCCCAGCAACAGAAGGAGCGCCGCGCGCGTCACCTTCGTCCTACGCAGGCTGATTGGCTTTCAGGAACGTCCCGATGTGCCGCACCGCCAGGGGGATCTTCTCCTTCGTGTCCTTCCACGGATACAGGCTCACCTGCGCATTAGGTGCCAGCATCGCCGACTCCATCGCCACCGCGTAGGGATGCGGCGGGATATCGTCGGGCAGCACCAGCAGCGGCGTCTGGCAGGCGCGCGCAAAGTCGCGGTTCACGGTGAATACGAAGTCGGGGTTGGCGCGATACATCTTGCTGAGGAAAGCACTCACCGTCTCCATCGTGATCTCAGGACGGCGGGCGACGAGCGCCGGACCCCAGCCCTTCATGTTGTTCTCGTAGAACTGGTCGGGCAGTTCGGGCCGGTGCCCGGAGGGCTGCGTCAGCACGGCCGCCACGACGCGGTCGGGCGCGCGCTTCAGCATGTTCCAGATGAAAGGGCCGCCGATGCAGTAACCCAGCACCATGAACTGCTTTATGCCGAGGTGATCCATCAGGCCGAGCTGGTCGTCTGTGTGGGAGTCCCACGGCCTGTCGATCTCGAGCGGGCCTGACGATTGTCCGCCGTTGGCATTGCGCAGGTCGGCGGCGATGCAGCGGTAGCGGTCCTTGAACTCCGCCATGGCGCTGAACGGATGGGTGGTGTCGAGACCGGCGATCGTCGAGTTCAGCCCGCCGCCGGGAATGATCAGGAGTGGAAAGCCCTTGCCCGCCTCCTCGTAGTGGATGCGGACAGCGCCTCTTTCGTAGAACGGCATGAACAATTCCTCCCGGACCGGCAAGGTGCCATGCCCATGCCGTGGTCTCAACCAACCCAAAACGAAATGGGCTCCGGAACCTCGCGGTCCCGGAGCCCACCCGCGTTCGCGATCGCTAGCGGATGATCGTGACCTTGATGGCGGTCTGACGGCTCCACACAGTGACGAGCTGCTCGCCCGGACCGATCGACGCCAAAGCCGCTTTGCCCTGCGCCGTGACGATCTGCGGCATCTGGATGACCTCGCCGCTGTCGGGCGAGGGCTTGTCGGGCTCGCCGCCGGAGGCATTGATCAGGAAGATGGTGTTGGTCGCCTTGTCCACCTTCGTGGTCATGCCGTCCATCTGCCACAGAACGATCCGCTCCTGGGCGCCGGGAATGCCCTGAAGGCGTGCGTTCTGGGCCTTCATCGCCGTGGCGCGAGCCGAAGTGGCGGGCGTCTTCTTGGCGACCAGGAAGTCCATGTAGTCGTACCAGTGGACGTCGACGATCTGGCCGACCTTGAGCGAGCCCCAATTGGTGACGAGATCGGCAGCCTTGATCTTCACCCGGCCGAGATCTTCCCAGATGATGGTGAAGCTGCGCTGCTCGGGATGCATGCTGTGGATCGTGCCACGCTTGAAGTTTTCCAGAGTGTTCGGCACGACGAGATCGTCCTGGGCGATCGCCTGATGCGACAGGACGGGCAGAGCGGTCGCCGTAAGCGCGGCGCCTCCCAGCAACTTCAGTGTCTTACGGCGATTGGTCTGTAACATGATATTTCCCTTCTCAGCGAAGATAGTGTGGCCTCCAAAGCGGGCCTCGCATGAGAGCAAGATCAGCCCCCCAACCGGCCCCCCATCGGATGGCCGGTGAAATTATTCTAGCCGGGAAATGCAGACACTGACAAATCCATCCGCCGAATATCTTCGGCGAATGCATTCAGTGCCTCCGCATCTTAAGGAGCTACTTCGCGGCCACGACCTCGATCTCGACCAGCATGGCGGGATCGGCGAGACCCTGGATGATCAGCAGGGTCGAGGCGGGGTATGGCTCCTTGATGACTTTGTCGCGTGACGCCCGGTTCGCCATGATGAAGCGGCTGTCGGTCAGGAATGACGTGATCTTGACGATGTCGCCGTAGCCCATGCCGGCTTCCTTCAAGACCTCGCCGATATTCTTCCAGACCTGGTCGCACTGCGCCTCGATGCCGTCGGCGAGCTTGCCCGCACCGTCGAGGCCGACCTGGCCGGCGACAAAGAGCACGCGCGCCTCAGGTGCGATCTCGCAACCAAGGCTGTACTTGCCGGCAAGCGCGACGGACTTCGGATTGTGGAACTTGTTGGCCATTGACGTCTCTCCCTTTGCGGAAACCTCCACGGTTTCAGGTCGGGGAGCGTGACGTCAAGCTACTTCGCCGCCACCACCTCGACCTCGACGAACATGCCGGGATCGGCGAGGCCCGAGACGACGATCAGGGTCGCGGCCGGATAGGGGCTCTTGAGGAACTTTGCGCGGGCGTCGCGGTAGGGCGCGATGAAGCGCGAATCGGTGATGAAGCCGGTGACCCTCACGATGTTGCTAAAACCCATACCGGCGCTCTTCAGGATCTGGCCGATGTTCTTCCAGGTGAGGTCGCACTGCTTCTCGAAGCCGGGGGCCAGCCTGCCCTTGGAATCGTAGCCGACCTGGCCTGCCAGGAAGAGCAGCCGCGCATCGGCCGGCACCTCGACGCCGAGGCTGTATTTGCCCGTGAGCGCGACGGACTTGGGATTGTGGAACTTGATCGCCATGACGGTATCTCCCATGTAAGGAGGCGCACGGTATTCAGGTCGGAGAGCATGGCGTCAAGCATCAAGCACGTGCACATCGTGGGCGGCGGACTCGCGGGCAGCGAGGCGGCGTGGCAACTCGCCGAGGCAGGCGTGCCCGTGGTGCTGCACGAGATGCGACCCGTGCGCGGCACCGAGGCACACCTCACCGAAAATCTTGCCGAGCTCGTCTGCTCCAACTCCTTCCGCTCCGACGATGCGCAGAACAATGCCGTCGGTCTCTTGCATGAGGAGATGCGCCGCGCGGGATCGCTGATCATGCGCGCGGCCGATGCCCACAAGCTGCCGGCGGGCGGCGCGCTCGCTGTCGACCGTCACGGTTTCTCCGCCGCGGTGCAGGAAACGTTGCTCGCCCATCCGCTGGTGACGCTGGAGCGTGCTGAAGTAGCGGGCCTGCCGCCGCAGGACTGGGACAGCGTGATCGTGGCCACCGGTCCCCTCACCTCGCCCGCTCTCGCTGAAGCACTCGCCAGGCTCACGGGCGAGGAGTCGCTCGCCTTCTTCGACGCCATCGCGCCGATCGTCCATCACGAGAGCATCGATCTTTCGGTGGCGTGGAAGCAGTCGCGTTACGACAAGGGCGGACCTGGAGGCGACGGCGCCGACTATCTCAACTGCCCGATGGAGAAGCCGCAGTATGAAGCTTTTGTTGCCGCGTTGCTGGCGGGCGACAAGACCGAGTTCAAGGAGTGGGAAGCGAATACGCCCTACTTCAACGGCTGCCAGCCGATCGAGGTGATCGCGACCACCGGCCCGCAGACGTTGCGCTTCGGACCGATGAAGCCGGTCGGCCTGCGCGACCCGCGCACCGGTCTGCGGCCGTGGGCGGTGGTGCAGCTGCGCCAGGACAATGCGCTCGGCACACTGTGGAACATCGTGGGCTTCCAGACCAAGCTGAAGCACGGCGAACAGACGCGGATCTTCCGCACCATCCCGGGCCTCGAGAAGGCCGAGTTCGCGCGGCTGGGCGGACTGCATCGCAACACCTTCCTCAACAGTCCACGCCTGCTCGATGCCACGCTGCGCCTGAAGGCGATGCCGCGGCTCAGGTTCGCGGGCCAGATCACCGGCTGCGAAGGCTATGTCGAGAGTGCCGCCGTCGGGTTGATGACAGGACGTTTTGCGGCGGCCGAGCGGCTGGGTCGGACGCAGGCGCCGCCGCCCGTCACCACGGCGATGGGCGCGCTGCTCGGACACATTACCGGCGGCGCCGATGCGGCGACCTTCCAGCCGATGAACGTCAACTTCGGCCTGTTCCCACCGATCGACGGCACGTTCAAAGGCAAGGAACGCAAGCAGGCGATGAGCGCGCGGGCGCTCAAGGATTTCGACACCTGGCTGGGGCAACAGAATGAACCTCTCGCAGCCTGATCCCGCGGCGGCCCTGCTGGGGTTGCGCGCCATGAAAACCGTCGCCTCGGCCGCCGGGCCGATGAGCCCCGTGCGGCACACGTTGCTCGATGCGGTGCGGCGGATGATCCTCAGGGTCGACGCCGATATCGATACGCTGGCCCCCATCACGCCCGCTGAGTTTGCCGCGGGCTTCACCTCGCCCGAGCTGCGCGAACAATTCACCAATGGCATGCTGGTGATGGCACTGTCCGACGGCGTGCCGCCGCGCGAGATGGTGACCCAGGTCGAGGCCTTCGCCAACGCGATCGGCGTGTCGACGCCGGCGCTGACCGACCTCCGGCTACTGGCCGAACGGCACATGACGATCTTCAAGATCGATTTCCTGCGGCGCAGCCAGATCGCCGACATCATGAAGAACCAGCTCGAGCAGAAGGGGCCGCTCGGCCTCGCCAAGGCCGTGCTGACGATGCGCGGCGTGATGGAAGACCCGGCGCTCGCCGCACGCTATCGCGCCTGGAAGGATCTGCCCGAGGGAACGCTCGGCCGCTCCCTGGTCGAGTTCTATGCGAAGAACGGTTTCAGCTTGCCCGGCGAGCGCAGGGGCTTCCCCGAAGCAGGCCTCTATCATGATCTTTGCCATGTGCTGGGAGGCTACGGCACCGACCCCGAAGGCGAGGTCCAGGTCGCGGCCTTCACTGCGGGCTTCAAGAAGGAGCGACCGCTCTTCATCGTGCTGTTCGCCGTGCTGATCTTCAGCACCGGCGTCAACATGCGGCCCTCCAACGAGGACTTCACGACCGTGGGCGTGCTGGGCAAGCCCGGCGTGGCCGAGCGCATGTTCGCGGCGATGGAGCGCGGCAGTCATGTCACTCAGGACCTGTCCGACAAGTGGGACTACTGGGCCGTCGCGGCGCTGCCGCTCGACGAGGTGCGGCGACGGCTCAACGTCTCGCCCCCGGCTGATACCCCTATGAGATAAGTTCGCGAGCGCGCGGCACGGCGCGTGCTAACTAGTCCGCAATGACCCCCGCAGAACGCCGGCAGATGATGCTGGCCGGGCCGATCGTGCCCACCATCCTGGCCCTTGCCGTCCCCAATGTGCTGAACGTGGCCATGCAGAGCCTGGTCAGCATCTCCGACGGCTGGTTCGTGGGCCAGCTCGGCAGCACCACCGCGCTGGCAGCACTTGCCCTCGTTTTCCCGGCGCAGATGACGCTGGGCATGATGTCGGCCGGCGCCATGGGCGGCGGCATCTCCTCCTCGGTGGCGCGCGCTCTGGGCTCGGGTGACAAGGCGGCGGCCGAGGCGGCGGCGGCCCATGCGCTGGCGATTGCCTTGGGCATGTCCGTCCTGTTCGCGGTCATCTTCGTGGGCTTTGGCCGGCTGATCTTCGGCGCGCTGGGCGGCAGCGGCGCGGCACTCGACGGCGCCGAGGCCTTCGCCACCATTCTTTTTCTCGGCTGCATCGTGCACTGGGTCGCCAACTCCATGGCCTCGGTGCTGCGCGGCACTGGCGACATGAAGACGCCGGGCTATGCGCTGGTGGCGAGCGCGGCGCTGCAAATCCCGCTCACCGGCGCCTTGACGCTGGGCTGGTTTGGCCTGCCGGCCTTAGGTATCCGCGGGCCGGCGCTGGCAGCCGTGATCTCCTTCGCCTTCGCCGCGGTCTGGATGCTGTCACGGCTCACCGGCGAGAAGGCCACGATACGGCTGCGCTGGCCAGTCGACGGTTTCCGCTGGCGCGCCTTCCGCGACATCCTGAAGGTGGGCGCCGTTGCCTGCCTGGTCGTGATCCTGACCAACGGCACGGTGCTGATCGTGACCGGCCTGATCGGCCGCCAGGGCGATGCCGCCATCGCGGGCTACGGCATCGGCTCACGCCTCGAATACATGCTGATCCCGATCAGCTTCGGCATCGGCGCCACCTTGACCGCCCTGGTCGGCACCAATATCGGCGCCAAGCAATATGCCCGCGCCCAGCGCCTGGCCTGGGCCGGCGCGCTGATGGCGGGCTGCGTCGCCACCCTGATCGGCATCGTCGTGGCGATCTGGCCCGACCTCTGGCTCGGCCTGTTCACGACCGATCCCGGCGCGCTCGCCTCGGGCCGCCACTATCTCCGCATCGTGGGTCCCGTCTATGGCTTCTTCGGCGTCGCCATGGCGCTTTACTTCGCCTCGCAGGGCACCGGCGAGATGCTCTGGCCGATCGGCGCCAATCTCACCCGCATCACCATCGCCGCCGGCGGCAGCCTGCTCGCCCTCGACAGCTTCGGCTGGGGCGTCTCGGGCCTCTACGCCTCGGTCGCCGCCGGCATCGTGGCCTTCTCCCTGGTGCTGGCCTTCTCGACCACGCGGCGCGCCTGGACCGGCTGAGGGCGACTTTACGGACACGAGTTGTCCGAGATGTGTCTGTCTGAAAATTCGCAAAGCGCCGGCCCGCTTGGACGGGACGATTCTTTTCAACGAAGCTCAAATTGTCGGGCTTGTCTGAAAATTCAGGCTGCCCCCGGCCACAAAAAGGCCGCTCCGGGCAAGGGACCAGGCGGCCCGTGCATGATGACGCACATCGTGGCGACGATATCAGGAATACAGCTCAAAACCTGCTGAACTTGCAAGTCTAGTTTCGCTATTTCCGCGGTGTCGGCGGCGGGATCGGACACGGGCCCTCGACATCGACGGTGGTGAAGTCGGCCGGGCCCACGATCTCGAGATATTCCATGTCGGCCGAGTAATCGAACAGGAAGTGCCGGATGCCCGGGCGCTGGTGGACGCAGTCGCCGGCCTTCACCAGCGTTTCCGTGGTCTCGTACATGAAGCGCGCCCAGCCCTTCAGCATGATGACGATGTGGAATTTGGCCTCGTGATAGTGCCAGCCGGTGCCATCCGCGGGAGCCGAGTTGGCCTTCACGAGCTGGGCGATCACCTGGCCGCCGGTTGCCTCGGCGACGCCGAGGTCACGATAAAGGAAGAAATCGCGCAATCCGCCCGATTTGTACTCAGTGTCGCCCTGGGCGATATGCGAGAAGGCAGTGGCAATCAGGGCGGCGGTGGCGGCGCTTTGGGGCTTGGCAAGGGCATCGACGGTCATGGAGACCTCCTGCTGGCTGCCGGATAAAGTGCAAATACTGTGCCGCGGAAATGAGACAGACTCGTGAAGACCATTCTCATCATCGGCATCGGGGCCGGCGATCCGGACTACATCACCGTGCAGGCCATCAAGGCGCTGAACCGGGCTGACGTCTTCTTCCTGATGGACAAGGGCCCGGCCAAGGCGAAGCTGCGGGCATTGCGCGAGGAAATCTGCCGCCGCCACATCGCGGCCGGCCATCCGCACCGCTTCGTCGAGGCGCCGAGCCCGCCGCGCGACACCGCCCCCGCCGATTACCGCGCCAGCGTCGACGAGTTGAACGAGGCCAAGCAGGCCGTGTTCGAGGCGATGATCCAGAACGAGATGAAGGACGGCGAGACCGCCGGCATCCTCGTGTGGGGTGACCCGATGCTCTACGACAGCACCATCCGCAACATCGAGGCGATCGCCGGGAGTGGCCGCCACACGATCGACTACGAGGTGATCCCCGGCATCACGGCAGTGCAGGCGCTCGCCGCCCGGCACAAGATCCCGCTCAACCGCGTCGCCGAGCCGGTGCTGCTGACGACTGGCCGCAAGCTCGCCGAGGGATTCCCCGACAGTATCGACAGCGCCGCCGTCCTGCTCGACGGCGAAGACACTTTTAGGCGCTTCGCCGACGCGGGCGTCCATGGCGACATGGAAATCTACTGGGGCGCCTATCTCGGCACGCCTGACGAAATCCTGATTTCGGGCAGGCTGAAAGACGTAGCGGACGAAATCCATCGCCGCCGCGCCGAGGCGCGTCAGAAGAACGGATGGATCATGGATACGTATCTGATCCGGAAGGCGGTGGACGATGAACCGAGCGAGGGCGACGTCATTGACGCTGGCGATCGATGACTTGATGTGCTAACAAAGTGTGCATACATCTGGAGCGCTTAGGGTGCGGTTCGAATGGATGACGACAAGCGCCGGCTGACATTTGCACAGCGTGGGCTCGATTTTGTCGACGCGCCGCTGTTCTTCGACGGCCGGCCGATGGTTACTTTCCCGACACCGCGCGGCGAGGAGCCGCGGTGGAAGACGACGGTCCGCATCCAGGGAGCGTTCTTTACGTTGGTCTGGATGTGGCGTGGCACGACGATTCGCGTCATCTCGATGAGGAGGGCACATGGCGACGAAGCGAAAGCGCATCGTGCGCTACACCGCTGAGCAGCTCGAAGTGAAGCGCGCTAGCGGCAAGGCTGGAAGCGACTGGCGACGCGCGGCCAAGGCGCGCGTGCCGAGCAGTCGCGATCCCGACGACGCGATCGGTCCGGTCGATATCAAATGGGCAACGACGGAACTGCCCCTGCCCAGCCGCAAGTCGCACACGACGTTACGGCTCGATGCCGATCTGCTCGACTGGTTTCGCGCGCAAGGCCGTGGCTACCAGACGCGCATCAACGCAGTGCTGCGCAGCTACTACGAGCAACGCTCGCGGTCGACACGGTAGCTGCGGCCGCCTATGTGGACACTCAAGCTGGCAGTCCCCTGACCCAGCTCACAACCTGCGCCGAGGCGGCGAAGTCGGTGTCGCGATGGCCGGCGTCGACGACGATGTACTTGCTGTAGGGGTTCTTGGCCGCCGGCTTGTAGATGCTGCCCTCGGCCATGCCGAATGCCGGGTCCTGCTTGCCGATCACGAGGAGCAGCGGAATGCTGGCCGGCAGCAGCGGCGCCTGGGCCGTCATCGAGGCCGGTCCGCGCGGGCTTATCCAGCTGAGGTAGGCCGCGGCTGTCGTGTTGAGCGTGAGCTTGCTGCCCTGGTTGTCATCGGTGCCCCTGAAGGGCTGGGCGCCCTGGCCTGCGTTCACAAGCGCGCCTGCCTTGTCGAGCGACTCGCGGACATCGGGATAGGTGCGGGACACGTAAATAGGGTTGTGGCCCGGCGCCAGCATGACGACCGCGGCAACGTTCTGGCGGGCGACGGCATAGGAGAGCGCCACGTTCGCGCCGAGACTTTGTCCACCGACGACGATGCGCTGTGCGCCCTGGCCACGGAGCTGGGCGACGTAGCCGTCGATCATCGCGTGGACCTGCTCGACGGTGACGGAGATGCGCTCCCAGCCCTGCTCCTCCCACGGCGTCGCGGGCACGAGCACCTTGCCCGACAACTTGGAGGAGATGTCGTTGAAGCCCGGCGTGCCCGGGCGCGATTGCTTGCCGTGCAGCAACACGACACCGAGCGTCCCGCCGGCCTGCGCATAGGCCAGGTCGGCTTGCGAAAGGAATGCTGTTGCAGCCGACGCGCCTGCAAGGAAATTCCGGCGTTTCATATGGCTTCCCCTTCTTTTTGGCCGGATCGTAGCGAATGGCTTCCTCCATGTCCCGCCATGCTATGTTGCCCGCCAAATCAGCAGCCAATTTGCAATCGGGAGATTCAGTATGAGTGACACCAACAAGACTTCGGGACTGCAGCTTCGCTCTCTGATCAGCAAGGACGGCGCGCTCGAACTGTCGCTGGCCAAGGTCGACGTGCCCGATCCCGGTCCCGACCAGGTCGTGGTCAAGGTTGAGGCGTCGCCGATCAATCCGTCGGATCTCGGCCTGCTGCTGGGGCCGGCCGACATGGCGAGCTTCAAGTCGAGCGGCAGCGGCGACGGCGTCAAGGTGACGGCCAAGGTGCCCGCCGCGTCGCTCCCTTTCCTGGCGACCCGCCTCGGCGAATCGATGCCGGTCGGCAACGAAGGCGCCGGCACGGTGATCAAGACGGGCTCCTCCGAGGCGGCGCAAGCGCTCAAGGGCAAGATGGTGTCGATGGTGGGCGGCTCGATGTATGCGCAATACCGCCTGCTGAATGCGCGCGACTGCCAGCCGCTACCGGCCGGCACGACCGCGGCCGAGGGCGCCTCGTGGTTCGTCAATCCTTTGACAGCGCTCGGCATGACCGAGACCATGAAGCGCGAAAGCCACAAGGCGCTGGTGCATACCGCCGCCGCTTCCAACCTCGGCCAGATGCTGAACAAGATTTGTAACGAGGACAGCATCGGCCTGGTGAACATCGTGCGCAGCGCTGAGCAGGCCAAGCTCCTGAAAGGCATCGGCGCCAAGCATGTGGTCGATTCGAGTGCGGCGAGCTTCACCGACGATCTCACGCAGGCGCTGGTCGAGACCGGCGCCACGATCGCCTTCGACGCCATCGGCGGCGGCAAGCTCGCCAGCCAGATCCTCACCTGCATGGAAGTGGCCATCAACAAGACCGCCACGACCTACAACCGCTACGGCTCCTCGGTACACAAGCAGGTCTATATCTACGGCAGCCTCAACACCGGCGCGGTCGAGCTCAATCGCAACTACGGCATGGCCTGGGGTGTCGGCGGCTGGCTGCTGACGCCGTTCCTGCAGAAGATCGGCCGGCCTGACCAGCAGCGCCTGCGCGAGCGCGTGGTCAATTCGCTGAAGACGACCTTTGCCAGCCACTACACCCAGGTCGTGTCGCTGCCCGAGGTGCTCGACCTCAAGAACATCGCCAGCTACGCCAAGCGCGCGACCGGCGAGAAGTTTTTGATCAATCCGAACAAGGGCGGCTAAGGCTCATCCTCTTCCGGACCGCGAGCCTCCGGCTCGCTCTTACCGCCTGAGCGAGCCGGAGGCTCGCGGTCCGGAAGAAATCAAGCCCGCTTCGCCGCGGCTTCCTTGTCCGCCATCTTCTGCTTCAGCTGCTCGGGCGTGAGGCGGACGATGTGTTCGTTCTGGTGGCTGAAGATGTCGTATTTCGCGACGTCGAGGTCTTCCAGCACGATCTCGCGATCGAGCACCTTCTGCTTCCACACCGCGTGTTCGGCTTCGGCGGCATGGAACTCGGGCATCACTTCCCTGGCGAACAGTTCGAGCGATTCGCAGATGTCCTGATGGCTGGTCTTGCCGGCCTGGTTGAGCAGGATCACCTGGTCGACGCGGCTTGCCTGGAACTGGCGCAGCTTCCTGGCGATCGTCTCGGGTGAGCCGATCAGGCCCGACTCCAGCGCCTTCTTCTCCTCCGGCCCGCCGCGCCAGGCCTGGTACTCGTCCCACAGGTTCGACGTGCCCGGTGCATCGACGCCTTTGCGGCCGTAGTAACTCAGCGCAAAGATGAAGAAGGTCCAGCCGGCGGCCTTGGCCTCGGCCTCCGCGTCGGTGGGTGCGCACATGAAGCCGGAAACCATCGCGACGTTGGGATTGCTCGGATAGTCGGCGAGCTTCTTCGAGTTGTTCAGCAGGTTGTTGTAATACTTGTGCACCCAGGCGCGTGCAGCCTCGGGCGTCACGAAGGTGAAGCCGAGCGCACCCATGCCCCATTCGCCCGCCTTGCCGATGGTGGCGATGTTCGAGCAGGCGACCCAGAGCGGCGGATGCGGCTTCTGGAATGGCTTGGGAACGACGTTGCGCGCGGGGAAATCGTAATACTCGCCGTGGAACTCCCAGCTTTCCTTCGTGAACATCGGCACGATCGCCTTGACCGCCTCCTCCCAGCGCTCGCGCTTGTCGCGTACTTTAATGCCGAATGGATGCAGTTCTGCCGGCCCCGCCGCCTCACCCATGCCGAGTTCGACACGGCCACCCGACAGCAAGTCGAGCGTCGCCACCTTCTCGGCGACGCGGTGCGGGTTGTTGGTCGTGAGCTGGATGACGCCGTGGCCGAGGCGGATGCGCTTGGTGCGCTGGCTGGCGGCGCCGAGGAAAACCTCGGGTGCCGAGGAGTGGGAATACTCTTCCAGGAAATGATGCTCGACCTCCCACGCGTAGTCGTAGCCGAGCTTGTCGGCCAACTCGATCTGCGTCAGCGAGTCCTGCAGCAACTGGTATTCGCTTTTTGGTCCCCAAGGCCTCGGGAGCTGGTGCTCGTAGAAGATACCGAACTTCATGGGTGGCTCCTCAAGCGGCTTTGCAGAATTTCGAGATGCTCTCGACCAGCTTCGGGACCATCTGCTTGGGCACATCGTGGCCCCAGCCGGGGAAGGTCTCGATCCTGGCGCCCGGCACGAGGCTCGCCACGTCGCGGCCGCCATCGACCGGCAGCAGTGGATCGTCGTCCCCGTGCAGCACGAGCGTGGGCACCTTCACGGTCTTGAGCAGATCGACGCGATCGCCCGATGCCATGACAGCAAGATATTGCCGCGCCGCGCCCGCCGGATAGTAGCGACGGTCGATGTTGCGCTCGACCAGGGCGCGCAGCTCGGCGGAATCCGAAGGGAAGCCCGGGCTGCCGATCACGGTGCGCAGCTTGATGGCATGTGTGATCAGCTGCTCGCGCGCCGGACCCTCGGGTTGGGCCGAGAGCATGGCCACCGCCTCGGGCTTGCCCATCGGCAGGCCGCGGCGACCGCTGGTCGACATGATCGACACGAGCGACCGCGTGCGCTGCGGGAACTTCGCGGCCAGGATCTGGGCGATCATGCCGCCCATCGAGGCGCCGACCATGTGCGCCCGATCGATGTCCAGCGCATCGAGCAGGCCGATCGCGTCGTTGGCGAGATCGTCGAGCAGATAGGGCGTCGCCACCTTCTCGCCCTTCATCAGCTTCATGAAGGCTTCCATGATGTTGGGCACGCCCCACTTGTCGAAGTCGGTCGACAGGCCGACGTCGCGGTTGTCGTAGCGCACCACATGGAAGCCATGCGCCGCGAAGCCTTCGCAGAGCGACTCAGGCCAGAGCGTGAGCTGTGCCCCCAGCCCCATGATCAGAAGCAGCGCCGGATCGCCCTTCTTGCCGAACGTCTCGTATTCAATCTCGATGCCGTTGGCCTTGATGCGCGTCACGCTTCCTCCCCTATTTCCGGCGAGCCCCTACCGCCTCGCCAAGCCACACCACGCGCGCGACCGCAGCGTCGAGTGCCGCCTCGTTCGAGGCATAGGCAACTCGCGAATAGTAGGCAACCGGCGTCCAGGCGCCAGCGTCCTCGACGTCCCTGCGGAACTCCTCGAAGCCGAAGCTGCCGTCCGGGCGCCGGAACAGGTCGACGCAGCGGTCGTGCTGCCCGTTCTCGATACTGTCGAGCACGACCCATGACTTGTCGATGCGCGCGGACACTCAGTACCGCCCGCGCTTCGCCGCCCACCAATAGGCGAGCGGCTTGCGCCATGGCGCCATCGGCCCATCGAGCAGCAAGGCCGGCAGCAGGATCGGCAGGGCCACCGGATCGATCGCACGCCGCCGCGCCCGCGCTTCAGCCAACAGCGCATCGCGCTCCGTCCCCTCGCCCATCAGCCAGGCCGCGGCCACGGCACGCGCCGCATCGCGGGTCGCGGCGTCGCGCACGCCCAGTACCTCGAGTTGCAGGTCGGCCAGCGCGTCGCCCGCGCGCACCACGTCGAGCGGGCCCTCGATCTCCTCCTCGCGGGCATCGATCAGCGCCACGAGGCGCTCGACACCGATTCCGTGCCGCCGTGCGATTTCGCTCAGCGATTCGACAATCGGTTGCGCGCGGGGCGTCGCCGCGCCCGCCGCCTCGGTCACCGCCTCGCGCCACCATTCGAGCCGGATGCGGGCCAGCATCGGTTCCTGGGTGACGAGCCGTGTGCGCGCGAGCTCATGATCAAAGGCCAATAGCGCCAACAGCGCCCGGCGCGCGGGCTCCGGCGCGAACAGTGCGGCGAGGAAGCGGTCGCGGTCGGCCGAGCGCACAAGATCGAGCACGTAGCGGTGTGAGACTTCAGAGGCGCTGTAGGAATCGGTCATCGGGGATAACAGCCGTTGAACGCGCGGGGGTTGAAGTTTACAATGCCAAGCACAGGGATTCATTAATCCCGTCAACGACATAAGGGGAAATCCTCATGGGTGCCATCTTCACATCACCCGGGCGCACGGTCGGCGCCGGGGTCGTATTGCTCATTGTCATCGTCGTCGTCGTGGGCCTCGTCACCGGCCAGATGACCAAGCTCGACATGAACTGGGCCAAGTTTGTCATGCGCTGGCTGCATGTGATCAGCGGCGTGATGTGGATCGGCCTGCTCTGGTACCTGAACTTCGTGCAGGTGCCGACCATGCCGACCATCCAGCCGGTCGAGAGCCGCACCGCCATCACCAAGTTCATCGCGCCCAACGTCCTCTTCTACTTCCGTTGGGCCGCGGTCGCCACGGTGGTGACCGGCCTGCTGCTCGCCTGGATGCTGGGCTACCTCTTGCAGGCGCTCACGCTGCGGGCGGGCTTCGTCATGATCGGCATCGGCATGTGGATGGCACTCGTGATGGCCTTCAACGTCTGGTTCATCATCTGGCCGAACCAGCAGAAGATCCTGGGCCTCGTCGAGGCGACCGCCGAGCAGAAGGCCGCGGCCGCCAAGCCCGCGCTCTACGCCAGCCGCTTCAACACCATGTTCTCGATCGGCATGCTCTACTGCATGGTGGCGCAGCAGAACGCGCCCGTCTGATCCGACACAAAGAGACAGAAACGGGGCCCCGCGGGGCCCCGTTTTTCGTTCAGGGCCGTTTTTCGTTTAGGGACGCCGCGCCAGCGCGAGGCCGAGGCCCGCGCCCACAAGCAAGCCGCCGGTCAGCCGGTTGCGCAGCCGGGCATGAGTGGTGAGCAGCGCGCGCAGGCGGCCGGCCAGGATCGCCCACGCCCCGTCGAGCACGGTGGCGACGACGAAGAATGTCACGGCGAGCAGAAGCAACTGGTCGGCGACGTTCGGACCTGGGGTGATGAACTGCGGCAGGAAGGCGCCGTAGAACAGCAGCGTCTTGGGATTGGTGAGGCCGACGAGAAAGCCGCGCGCAAAAATCAGCCGCACCGAGCGCGCCTGCGCCTTGGTCCCCGCAAGATCGACGGGGGCCGCACGCCAGGCGCGCACGCCCAGCCACACGAGGTAGACGACACCCGCCCAGCGCAGCCAGTCGAAGCTCGCGGCCAGAAAATTCAGTATCGCCGTCGCACCCAGCACGGTGAGCGCCAAATGAACCACCACGGCACTGCTGGTGCCGGACACGGTCAGGAGGCCGAACCGCGTGCCGTGGGCCACGCTGTTGGCCACGATCAAGGCGACGTTGGGGCCCGGGATCAGGATCAGGATCGCGGAGGCCGCGACGAAGGCGAGGTAGAGGTCGAGCGACATTGCCGACGCCTACAGCGGAATGAGCGCTGCCGCCACCCGCCGGCTCTCGGCCAGCAGGACGTTGTAGATGCGGCAGGCCGAGCCGGTGTCGACGATCTCGAGGGCAAGGCCCGCGGCCTTGAGCGCGGCGCGAAGATCGGGCGGAACGAAGATTGCGCGCGCACCGCAGCCCAGCACCAGAAGCTCGGTCGGTATGGGTGCAGCCCTGAGCGCGTCGAGGCTTTCCAGCGTCAGCTCCTCGGCGCGCGCCACATTCCAGACCGTGGTGGCGGTCGGCGTCACGAGGACCGGCTGGCGCCATTCGCGATCGCTGATCACGAAGCGGCCGGGACCGTAGCTGCGGATGAGCTGGACCTGGGTCGTATTGTGGGTCGTATTGGGGGCCGGATCGGGCGCCGGCAGCGTCTTGTCGTCCGGCGCCCTGCCGCCTGACGCGGGGCACGGCGGGATCACGTCTTGGCCTTCTCGGCCTTCTCTTGCTCCTCGACGGGCCGCAGCTGATCGGGCCTGAGCTTCAGGTAGACGAGGGCCGCGCAGGCGATCCAGACCGACGAGTAGGTGCCGACGATGACGCCCCACAGCATGGCGACGGAGAAGCTGTAGAGGACGGGGCCGCCGAACAGGACCAGCGCGCCCACCGCCACGAAGACGGTGCCCGACGTCATCAGGGTGCGCGACAGGGTTTCGTTGAGGCTGAGGTTCAACAGCTCGATCAGGCCGAGTTTCTTGTAGCGCCGCATGTTCTCGCGAACGCGGTCGAAGATCACCACCGTGTCGTTGATCGAATAGCCGGCGATGGTCAGCACCGCGGCGAGCGCGGTCAGGCTGAAATCGAGCTGCAGCAAGACGAAGATGCCGAGTGTCGTGAGCACGTCGTGCACCATGGCGATCAGGGCGCCGACGCCGAACTGCCATTCGTAGCGGAACCAGACATAGATGACGATCGCGGCCATGGTCGCCAGCACCGCCCAGATGCCGCTCACCATCAACTCGTCGCCGACCTTGGGGCCGACCGATTCGGTGCCGCGGATCTCGTAATTGGCGCCGATCGCGTCCTCGACCTGCTTGATCGCCACCTGCTGGCACCATTCCGCCCGCTGCTCCGGCGTCATGTCGACCTTGGCGGTATTGGTCGCGCCGCGCGGCAGCTGACGCTCCAGAATGGTGAGGCCGACCCGGCTAACCGCATCGCGCCAGCCGGCGCCGTCGAGCGCCGCCGGCGCCGTGAGCTCGACATCCCCGGTGCCGCCCGCGCCCGGCTTGGCTTGCCAGCCCGCGCCGGCGCGCTTTTGCAGCACGCGCTGGGCGCCGGCCACGCACTGCGGGCCGCCGTCCTGGCGCTGGATGCGGATCAGCACGGTGCTGGCCTCGCCGAATTCCTGCAGCGAGACCTCGCCGACGCCCAGCGCGCCCACCGTGCTGCGCAGCGTATCGAGCTGGGCCACGCCCTGCTTGGCGCGCGCCTGGATGGCGATGCCACCCTTGAAGTCGATGCCGAAGTTCAGGCCGACGAAGGCGACGCCCAGGATCGCCACGATGTTGATCAGCGTCGACACGATGAGTGCGACCTTGCGCTGGCCGAGGAAGTCGAACTTCTTCTTGAAGGCGAACAGATGAACGGGCTTCCACATGACGGCGCCCTCAGATCAGCAGTTCGGTGGGCCGGCGCCAGCGCACCCAGACCGACAGCAGCATGCGCGTGAAGATCGTCGAGCTGAACATCGAGGTCAGCAGGCCGAGCGACAGCGTGGTGGCGAAGCCGCGGATCGGCCCGGAGCCGAAGCCGAACAGCAGCACGGCCGCGATCAAGGTCGTGAGATTGGCATCGATGATGGCCGACATGGCGCGCTCATAGCCGGTGGCGATCGAGCTGAAGGCCGATCGGCCGAGCGCCTTCTCCTCGCGCACGCGCTCGTAGATCAGCACGTTGGAGTCGACGGCCATGCCGACGGTCAGCACGAGGCCCGCCATGCCCGGCAGGGTGAGCGAGGCGCCGAGGATCGACATGCCGGCGAACACCATCAGCAGGTTGACCAGCATGGCGAGGTTGGCGAAGCCGCCGAACACCGGCCCGTAGGCCACGAACATCACCAGCGCCACCAGGACGGTGCCGACGATCGCCGCCACCGTGCCGGCGCGGATGGCATCGGCGCCAAGATCGGCGCCGACCGTGCTTTCCTGGATGATGGTGAGCGTGGCCGGCAGCGCGCCGGAACGCAGCAGCAGCGCCTGCTCCTGGGTCTGCTGGGTGGTGAAGGTGCCGGTGATGATGCCGCTGCCGCCGCAGATCGCGCTCTGCACTACCGGAGCGCTGATGATTTCGCCGTCGAGCTGGATCGCCAGCCGCTTGCCGATGTTGGCCCGGGTGGCGGCGCAGAAGGCGCGGCCGCCGGCCGAATTGAAGGTGAAGCTGATGATCGGCCGGCCACCCTGCTGCTGCTCGAAGGTGGCCTTGGAATCGTCGAGGTCCTCGCCGCCCACGACCACGCGCTTCAGCACCGGAAGGCACTGCGGCTGGTAGCGCCGACAGATCTGCTCGGGCGACATCCGGGGATTGGCCGCCTGGATGTCCTCCCAGGCCTTGGGATTGCTCCGACGCAGATCCTGCATGCCCTCGCGGGTCGGCGCCAGGAAGGTGGTGGGCGGCAATGTCGCCGGGATGTTCGCGCCGGCTGCCGCCACGTCCTCGTTCACGAGATGGAAAGTGAGCTTGGCGGTCTGGTTGATCTTGCGCTTGAGGTCGGTGGTGTCCTTGATGCCGGGCACCTGCAGCAGGATGCGCTCGTCGCCCTGGCGGGTGATCGTGGGCTCCAGAGTGCCGGTCTCGTCGACGCGACGGCGCAGGATCTCGATCGACTGGTCGATCACTTCCTTCTTGCGGCGGAACAGTTCTGCGTCGGAGTAGGCGAGCCGGATGGTGTCGCCGCTGCCCGAGACCACGAGCGTGGGGTCGAGGGTGCGGATCGCCTCGATCGCCTTGGTGCGTTGGGCCTCGTCGCGCAGGCTGATCACCAGGGCACGGCCGGGCTCGACATTGACGTCCTTGAACGTGACCTGCTGCTTGCGGAGCTCAGAGCGCACCGAGTCCGACAGATTGGTCAGGCGTTCGGTGAGCACGCTGCGCAGGTCGGCTTCGAGCAGGAAGTGGGCGCCGCCACGCAGGTCGAGGCCAAGACCGATGCGGCTCTGGGAATACCAGTGCGGCAGCACGTCGAGGACCTTGCTCGGCAACAGGTTGGGCAGGGCGAACAGTCCCGACACCACCGTGATGGCGATGATGACGATGGTCTGCCAGCGCGGAAGATTGAGCATTCCGACCTACTTCTCCAGCTCGATCATTCCTTGATCGCGGTTCGGCTACTTCTTGCCGCCGAACAGGCCGCCGAACAGGCTCTTCCTTTCGGCGGCGGGCGCCGGCGGCGGCAGCATCGGCTTGTCATCCTCGTCGCCGTCCTTGGCGCCGCGCACCGACTCGCCGCGGGTCAGGATGTCGGTGATGGTCTGCTTGACGATGCGAACCCGCACGCCGTCGGCAAGTTCCACCTGCAATTCGTTGTCGGAAATCACCTTGGTGACCAGCCCGATGATGCCGCCGCCGGTGACGACGCGGTCGCCGCGCTTGACGCCGGACAGCATCTCGCGCTGGGCCTTCACCTTGGCCTGCTGGGGGCGGATCAGCAGGAAATAGAAAACCACGAAGATGAGGATCAACGGGAACAGCTGGACGAGGAAATCCCCGCTGCCGCCACCTGCCGCCTGAGCCCACGCTGGGGAAATGAACATCTTCTGCTCCTGATCTTCCGGCCGTCGAAAAAGCGCGCGGACTATAGCGGCCCGTGCCCGCTTTGCAATGCAAGCGCGGGGCGATATGGTCGCCCCCTTTCACGCAGCCGGCAATGATGGATCAAGACCTTAAAGCAACACTTTCACGTATCGCCGAAGCGCTCGACCGTCTGGCCCCGCCCGCACCGCCCAGCGCCGACATCGGCGCGGCCGAAGCCTATGTCTGGCATGCCGCCGGCCACCGGCTGGAGATGGTGCCGAAGGTGAACCGGGTCAACCTCGACCTCCTGATGGGCATCGACCGCCAAAAGGAGACCCTGCTCGAGAACACCCGGCGCTTCGCCAAGGGACTGCCCGCCAACAATGCGCTGCTGTGGGGCTCACGCGGCTCCGGCAAGAGCTCGATCGTGAAGGCGGTCCACGCCCACGTGAACCGCGAGCTCGGCGGCCCGCCGGGTCCGCTGGCACTGATCGAGATCCATCGCGAGGACATCCCCTCCCTGCCCGGCCTGCTCGGCCAGATCCGCAACTCGACGCGCCGCTTCGTCGTGTTCTGCGACGATCTTTCCTTCGACGGCCAGGATGCGGCCTACAAGTCGCTCAAGGCGGTGCTCGAGGGCGGCATCGAGGGCCGGCCGGAGAATGTGGTCTTCTACGCCACCTCCAACCGCCGCCACCTGATGCCGCGCGACATGATCGAGAACGAACGCTCGACGGCGATCAATCCGTCGGAAGCGGTCGAGGAAAAGGTTTCGCTGTCGGATCGCTTCGGCCTCTGGCTGGGCTTCCACAACGCCGACCAGGACACCTTCTTCGCGATGATCGAGGGCTATGCCGCCTATTACAAGCTGGGCGTGCCGGCGGAGACGCTGCACAAGCGGGCGGTCGAATGGTCAGTCACGCGCGGCTCGCGCTCGGGCCGCGTCGCCTGGCAGTTCATTCAGGAAGTGGCGGGCGAGCTCGGCAAAAAACTGGAGTAGCCATGGAGTTGTTGGGATGACTGGGCCCGAAGACGTGATGTTCTCGCCGGCGGTCAAGGCGGAGCAGGCACGCCTCGGCTCGCGCGCCTCCTTCGAGGACCGCGACTGGCAGACGGAGATCACCGACGACCTCCGGCAATTCCTGGCCGCCATCGACTCTTTCTTCTTTGCGACGGCCAGTGCCGACGGTCGACCTTATATCCAGCATCGCGGCGGGCCTGCAGGCTTCCTGAAGCCGATCGGCAGCCACATGCTCGCCTTCGCCGATTTTGCCGGCAACCGTCAGTACATCACCCTGGGCCATCTCAAGGAAAACGACCGGGCCCACATTTTCATCCCGCATTTCGCGACCCAGCAGCGGCTGAAACTCTGGGGCCGTGCCCGCGTGATCGAGGACGACCTCGCGCTGATGGAACGCCTGATCGACCCTTCGTACAAAGCGAAGCCGCAGCGGGCGATCGCCTTCAGGATCGAGGCCTGGGACATCAACTGCCGCCAGCACATCGTGGCGCGCTACAGCGAGGCCGAGATCGCACCGGCCGTGAATCAGCTCACACAGCGGATCAAGGAACTGGAAGAGGAAGTGGCGCGCCTGAAAGGCGTCCCTTAACCCTTCTTCGCCCGCACGATCTTGATGGTCGAGGTGGCGTGGACGATCAGGCGGCCCTTCTCGTCCCTTAGATCGCCGTCGAGGAAGCCCACCGAGCCACCCCAGCGCATCACGCGGCCCTCGGCGAACACGATCCCCGGCCCCATCGCCTCGAAGAAGCTGATCTTGAGCTCGAGCGTCGGCACCGCGACGGCAAGGTTGCCTTTGACGATGGCGGCGTTGGCCATCGCGGTGTCGACCATGCCGGTGAGAAAGCCGCCCTGGCAGATGCGGCCGTCCGAATGGCAGAAGGCCGGCACGATCTCGAACCGGAAGCGGCAGGCGCCGCGCGCCGAATCGATCTCGATCAACTCGCCGTTGAGCGTCTTCACCGGCTCCGGCGGATTGGCCCGCATCAAGGCGAGCAGATCGGTGTCGTTCATCGACTGGCCGGCGATATGGCTGAAATCGGGATGGGCTGAGGTCATCGAGTAGTGCTCATAAGGAGGCGGACTATAACGATCGCGCGCCGGCCCGCACCTTCTCCAACAGCCCAATGAGCGTGCGCGTTCCGGCGGTCGAAAGGCCCGACGCGATGCGCTTCTCGTGCCTCCGCACCAGAGTGGTGAAGCGCCCGAGCGCCTTGTTGCCGGAGGGTGTCAACACCAGCGCGTGCGTGCGCCCGTCGGTGGGGGAGCGCCGCCGGACCAGGAGGCCGCGCGCCTGCAGCCGGTCGAGGATCGGCACCAGGGTCGAGCGGTCGATGCCCAGTGCCCGCGCCAGCGCCATCTGACTGAGGCCGGTATTGCGGGCGACGAGGACAAGCAGGCCGAATTCGCCGGGGGTCAGCGCCGCGCCAGCCGCCTGGAAGGTCGCGGCAAAGTCGGCGAAGACCGCCGACTGCGTGCGGCGGAGCACGTAGCCGAGCAGTGTCGGCAGCACGCCGCGGTCGAGGCTTTTGGCAGGTGGACGGCCCATGGGACGAGTGGTAAACGGCGATTGTTTGGGGATCAAACAAATTCTAGTGCGCAGTTCCCGATGAGCTTCAAAGTCCGCATCGTCCAGGCCGACCGCACCATCGAGGTGCCGACCGGCTCCACCATTCTGGAGGCCGCCCTCGACGCCGGCATCTCCTACCCGTTCGGCTGCCAATCCGGCAATTGCGGCGCCTGCAAGTCGCACCTCGTCAAGGGCGAGGTGACGATGGAGGGCTTTTCCGAGTTCGCGCTCTCCGACGAAGAGAAGGATCGCGGCCTGATCCTGGCATGCCGCGCCGTGCCCTGGGAGGAATGCGAAATCGCCTGGCTCGAGGAGGACGACCTGGTCGTCCATCCCCGCCGCGTGCTGACCTGCAAGGTAACCGGGCTCGACGATGCCACGCACGACATCAAGCGCGTGCGACTGGAGATCGCCTCGGGTGGCCCGTTCGACTTCGCCGCCGGCCAGTTCGCCTCCGTCACCTTCGACGGCTGCCCGCCGCGCGACTATTCGATGGCCAACGTACCGGGCGACCCGGTCCTGGAATTCCACGTCCGCCGCACCGCTGGTGGCGCCACCAGCCTCCATGTCTCGGAGCACCTCAAGATCGGCGACAGCGTGCGTGTCGAAGGCCCGTTTGGCGCCTCCTACCTGCGCGAGGCCCATCGCGGGCCGATCATCGCGGTCGCCGGCGGCTCGGGCATGGCACCGATCAAGGCGATCGTCGAGCGTGCTCTGCAGAAGAACCTGCCGCAGCACATCTACTGTTACTTCGGCGTTCGTACCGAGCGCGACCTCTACCTGCACGACCATTTCGCCGCGCTGGCCGACCGCCACAAGAACCTGCATTTCATTCCGGTGCTGAGCGAAGGCGACGGCATGACCCGACGCTGCGGCCTGGTGCACGACGCCGTCGCCGCCGATTTCGACGAGGTCGACGGCTGCAAAGCCTATCTCGCCGGGCCGCCGGTCATGGTCGAGGCCGCGACGAAGCTGCTCGAGCGGCGCGGCATGCGCCGCATCGACGTCCACGCCGACGCCTTCTACACCGCGGCCGAAATGGCCAGCGCCAACAAGAAAACGGGAGCGGAACGATGACGGCTTTGTTGGAAGGACGCTCAGCGATCGTCACCGGCGCCGGCCGCGGCATCGGTCGCGCCATCGCCGAAGCCTTGGTAGCTGAAGGCGCGAAGGTGATCGTCGCCGACAATGGTGCCTCGATCGCAGGCGACGGCGGCGATCCCGAGGTCGCGCGCGACACCGTAAAGGCCCTCAACGACAAGATTGGGGGTAAGAACACCCTCGCCTTCTCCGAGAGCGTCGCCTCGCCGGGCGTCGCCAGGCAACTCGTCGATCTTGCGATCAAGAATTTCGGCGGCATCGACATCGTCGTGAACAATGCCGCGATCCTGCGCGACGCCTTCGTCTTCCGCGCCGATCCGCGCGACTGGGATGCGGTGATCCGCACCAACCTGTCGTCCGCCTTCTACCTGATCAACGCCGCGTCCGCGGTCATGCGCGAGCAGGGCAAATCCGGCCGCGGCGGCAAAGAGGGCTACGACTGGGGTCGCATCGTCAACATCGTCTCGTCGGCCGGGCTCTACGGCAATCTCGGCCAGGCCGCCTATGCCAGCGCCAAGGCGGGGTTGTTCGGCCTCACGCGGGTCACCGCCATGGACCTGCAGCGCGCCAACATCACGGTGAATGCCGTGGCGCCTTTTGCCAAGACGCGCGTCACGGACATCATCCAGCCCGCCAACGAGGCACAGAAGACCTACAAGGAGCGCGCACTCAAGATCGGCGCGCATCACGTCGCGGCGCTCGTGACCTCCCTCGCCTCGCCGGCCGCGAAGGCGATCACCGGCCAGCTGTTCGGCGTGCGCGGCCGCGAGGTGTTCCTGTTCAGCCAGCCGCGGCCCGTCGCGACACTGGTCGTCGACCAGCCGGCAACGCTCGCGCAGGACCTCACGGCCAAATTCGGTGGCCAGTTCACCGACATGACCACCGATCTCGAAGCCTTCAACACAGAACCCCTCGTCTGAGGAGATCCGCCATGACCGACATCATCGTGAAGACCGTCGAAGAGCTGAAGGACGCGCCCGAGGAATATCGCGAGGCCATCGGCAAGCTCGTCATCAGCCATGCCGTCAACGAGCTCTACGGCGCGCAGGTGTTCGACGAGCCGGCCATCGCCTACGCACCGACACCCTACGCCAAGTGGCTGACCTGCCGCGTGGCGATGGAGGAATACGGCCACCATGTGCGCTTCAAGCAGCTTGGCGTGCAGATGGGAATCCCTGAGGAGCGCATGGTGCCAGGCACCGGCAAAAAGCCGCTGTCGATCTTCGAGTTTCCGCTAAAAACCTGGGAGGAGTTCGTCGCCATCAAGCTGCTGGCCGACCTCGCCGAGATCCTGCAGGTCGAAGACCTGCTCCACTGCACTTTCCATCCGCTGCGCAATCTCGCCCGCGCGACCATGCCGGAAGAACGTTTCCACGCCCAGTTCGGCGAGGATTTCTCCGCCGAACTGGTGAAGACGCCCGATGGCAAGGCGCGCCTGCAGGCGGCGGTTAACGAATACTATCCCTACCTGCCGTCGTTCTTCGGCGGCTCGAAGTCGCGGAACAATGAAATCTTCCGCAAGTGGAAGATCAAGCAGCGCACCAATGACGAGATGCGCCAGGACTTCATCACGCGCGCCTCCGAGGTCGCCGCCAAGTACGGCCTCACCTTGCCGGAGGTCCGGCAGGCGGCGTGAGTTCTGTCGTCGCCCTTCCGCGGGCACTGCTCGACACGCTTCGCGTCGATGTGCGGGCAGCGTCGTGGTTTGCGGCTCTGGGCGAGCCTCTCACCGACGGTGACCGCAGCGATGCCACGGCCTATGCGGAGGCACTGGGCTTTGACTTCTTGGAGATTGGCCTTGCCCGCGACTGGCCCGACGCCGAGCGACTCCTGAAAGCGCCCGACTGGACGCCGGCATGGTGGGATCGCGAGGAGGCCTTGCGCCGGAGCCTGCTCGCCGATGCCGAGGCACGCTACCCGGAGGCTGCCCTCTGGTCGGCACTCACCGACCTCACGACGGACGCCGGCGACCTCGTCCATGGCAAAGCCGCGACCGCCGCGGCCCGCCTGGGCAGCGCTGCGCCGGCCTCGATCCACGTCGCGGCAGGCGCTGCCTCCCAGGCAATCTATCAACTGGCGGTGGCTCGCCTTGCCGGACAGTCCGCTTCGCCCTTCGAAAGCAAGTTTCGCCTCTATGCTGCAGGCCGCTGGCCGCTCGGCATCCTGGGCTCTAGGCTGGTCCTGTTCTGAGAGGACCATCAGGTCGAGTACGCCGGTCGGGGTACTGCCCACGCACCGGCGCCGGAGGAGTTGAGATCGTGCTTCAGTTGGGCCGCTTTCCGCGCGTGCGTCTCGGTCACTTGCCGACACCGCTCGAGCCAATGATCCGTCTTGCCGCCCGACTCGGCGGGCCGAAGCTCTGGATCAAGCGCGACGACTGCACGGGGCTCGCGACCGGCGGCAACAAGACCCGCAAGCTCGAATATCTCGTGGCCGACGCATTGAGCCAGGGCGCCGACACGTTGATCACGGTGGGCGCGTTGCAGTCCAACCATGCGCGCCAGACAGCGGCGGCGGCATCAAAGCTCGGCCTGAAATGCATCCTCGTGCTGGAAGAGCGCGTTTCGCAGCCGACCGATGCCTATCGTCACAACGGCAACGTGCTGCTCGACCGGCTGTTGGGGGCCAGCCTCAAGTATGTGCCGCGCGACAGTTCCATGACCGCCGCCGCGGAAATGGCGGCGGAAGAGGTCAGGAAGAGTGGCGGCCGACCCTACGTCATCCCCGGTGGCGGCTCGAACGCGATAGGTGCTCTGGGCTATGTCGGCTGCGCCCTCGAAATCCTGCAGCAGGCGGCCGAGCGCGACATCCGCGTCGACCGCGTGGTGCATGCAACGGGCAGCAGCGGCACCCAGGCCGGGCTGATCGCAGGGTTCGCCGCCACGCAAAGCGGCGTGCGCGTGCTCGGCATCACCGTCGGAAGGCCCCGCGCCAACCAGGAAGCCAATGTCGGCAAGCTGGTCGACGCCACGGCCGACCTGCTGGGCTTGAAGGGGCCGATCGCGCGCGACTGCATGGAGGCCGACGACAGCTATTTCGGCGAGGCCTATGGTATTCCCACGCCCGGCATGAAGGAGGCCGTCAGCCTGCTCGCCGAGACCGAGGCCGTGCTGCTCGATCCGGTCTATTCCGGCAAGGCGATGTCGGGACTGATCGACCTCGTGCGCAAGCAGACGTTCGACAAGGATGAGAACATTGTGTTCATCCACACCGGTGGCCAGGCCGGGCTCTTCGCCTACGAGCCCGCATTCGCCGCCTAAGGAGGAGACCGTGTCCAGCGAGAACCCGCGAATAGCCATTCTCGGCTTCGCCATCGAGTGCAACCGCTTCTCGCCCGTCACCACAGCCGCCGATTTCGAGCAGGATGTCGATATCCGCGGCAATCGCATCGTGAGCGAAGCGCGCTCCGGCGCGTCGATCACCATGCCGGACCTGCCCGGCTTCTTCACCGAGATGGACCGCACCGGCAATTGGACGCCGGTGCCGATCCGCGTTTCGCTCGCGCAGCCGGGCGGGCCGGTCGAGGAAGGCTTCTTCCGCGACTATCTGCGCGAGATCGAGGCCGGCCTAAAGACCTCGCTGCCGCTCGATGCGGTGTTCATCTCGAGCCATGGCGCGGCGCTCGCCCAAGGCACCGACGATCCCGACGGCGACCTGTTCGAGATCGTGCGCCGCGTGGTCGGTCCTGGCATTCCGATCGTCGTCGTGTTCGACCTGCATGCCAACGTCTCGCGCAAGATGATCGACAACATCTCGGTGTTCGTCGGCTATCTCGAAAATCCGCACACCGACATCTACGAGCGCGGCGTCGAGGCCGCCGTGCACATGCGCGAGTGCCTGGCCGGCGCCCAGACGGCGATCGAAATGGTCAAGGTGCCGATCGTGGCGCCGCAGATCTCGTTGCTCACGGCCAAGGGTCCTTACGCCGACCTCATCAAGTACGGCCAGACCAAGGTCGGCGGCGATATCCTCAACGTGTCCGTGATGGCGGGCTTCGCCTACAGCGACAGCCCGAAGAACGGCCTGACGGCAGTCGTGACGGCCCGCAACGGCAAGCGCGAAGCGGCCGCCGCCCTCGCGCTCGACCTCGCCAAGCGGGCCTGGGGCACGAAGGAGCGCTTCAAGCGCGCAATGATGTCGCTGGGCGACGCCGTCCAGCTCGCGGCCTCGGTCGGCCGCGACCGCCGCCGCAAGCCGATCATCCTGGCCGACGTCGCCGACAATCCCGGCGGCGGCGGGCGTGGCAATACGACCTACCTGCTGCGTGCCCTGAAGAGCGCCAGCGTCCAGAATGTCTTCTTCGGTGTCTTCAACGACCGGGCACTTGCGGCAAAGGCCCATCAGGTCGGCGAAGGCGCGATCTTCACCGCCTCGTTCAACACCGAGGAGCATCAGGAATTCTCGCTGCCGTTCGACTGCGAGGCCAAGGTCGTGAAACTGTCGGACGGCCGCTACGTCGGCCGCCGCGGCGTGCTGAAGAACGTCTCGTCGGACATGGGTCCCTCGGCACTGCTCGATCTCGGCGGCATCCAGGTCGTCGTCATCAGCCATCGCTGCCAGTGCATGGACCCGCGCCAGCTCGAGATGTTCGGCCTCGACATCGCCCAGGCACGGGTGGTCGTCGTCAAGAGCCGTGGCCATTTCCGCGGCGGCTTCGATGAGTTCTTCAAGCCGGACCAGATCTTCGAAGTCGACTGCCCGGGCCTGACGTCGCCGGTGCTGGCCAACTTCACCTGGAGCAAGCTGCCGCGGCCGGTCTATCCGCTCGACGAGGAGACGGTCTGGACGCCGCCCTCTTCGACCTGAGGGCGGTCAGCGATCCGGCAGCGGAATGAATTCGGGATCACCTGGCACCATGGCAAACCGGCCCTCGCGCCAGTCGGCCTTGGCGACTTCGATGCGTTCCTTGGTCGACGACACGAAATTCCACCAGATGTGCCGCGGTCCGTCCATCGCGGCGCCGCCCAGCAGCATCAGCTTGGCACCATCGGCGCCCGCCACCACCCCGGCCGCCACGCCCGCGGCCAGGACTGCGAGGTCGCCGACAACCACGGCGCGGTCG
>CAMARK010000046.1 GCA_945860205.1 Reyranella massiliensis 521
CGCCATCGTCGAGGATCAGGAGCAGGTGGACAAGATGCTGGAGATCAAGGGCCAGTGTCCGCAGCTCCAGCACATCCTCTACGACGATCCGCGCGGCATGCGCCACTACAACCAGGCGTTTCTGCACGGCCTCGACGAAGTGCAGGAGATGGGTCGCATCCACAACCGCAACCACCCGGAATTCCTCGACGTCGAAATTGCCCTCGGCAAGTCCGACGATGTCTCGGTCATGCTCTACACGTCCGGCACGACCGGCAAGCCGAAAGGGGTGTGCCAGACCCACGCGGCTTTCATCATGGCGGCCGAGAGCGGCTGCAGCTTCGACAAGCTCGGTGCGGAAGACAGCATTCTTTCCTACCTGCCGATGGCCTGGGTGGGCGACCATCTTTTCTCCTTTGCCCAGGCGATGTACGCCGGGTTCACCATCAATTGCCCGGAATCCGGCGATACGGTGATGACCGACCTGCGCGAGATCGGCCCGACCTACTACTTTGCGCCGCCGCGCGTGCTGGAAAACCTGATCACCCAGGTCACCATCCGCATGGAGGACGCGGGCTTCCTCAAGCGCCGGATGTTCCAGTTCTTCATGACGGTGGCTCGCCGCGTCGGACCGGCGCGGCTCGACGGCCGGCCGGTGTCGCCGGTCGACCGGCTGCTCTACGCGCTCGGCAATCTTGTGATCTACGGACCGCTCAAGAACACATTGGGCATGAGCCGGGTGCGTGTGGCCTACACCGCAGGCGAGGCGGTGGGCCCGGAGATCTTCAATTTCTATCGCGCCCTGGGCGTGAACATGAAGCAGCTCTACGGGCAGACCGAGGCGTCGGTTTTCGTCACCATCCATCCCAACGGCGAGGTCTATCCCGACACGGTCGGCAAGCCGGTTTCCGAGGTCGAGCTCAGGATCGCCGACTCGGGTGAGGTGCTCTACCGCAGCCCCGGCGTGTTCAAGGAGTACTTCAAGAATCCTGAGGCAACCAACGACGCCAAGACGGCCGACGGCTGGGTGCACACCGGCGATGCCGGCTATCTCGACGAGCGCGGGCACCTGCGCATCATCGACCGCGCCAAGGACGTCGGGAAGCTGAATGACGGCACGCTGTTCGCGCCGAAGTTCATCGAGAACAAACTGAAGTTCTATCCGCACATCAACGAGGTGGTGGCGTTTGGTCACGGCCGCGACTACGTCGCCGTGTTCGTCAATATCGACATGATTGCCGTCGGTGACTGGGCCGAGCGGCGCAACGTCTCCTATGCGAGCTATCAGGAACTGGCGTCGCGGCCCGAGGTCTACGACCTGGTCCAGGGCGAGATCGAGCAGGTCAACCGCGACCTCGCCGCCGATCCGCGCATGGCGGGCGCCCAGATCCGCCGCTTCCTGATCCTGCACAAGGCGCTCGAGGCCGACGATGGCGAACTCACGCGCACCAACAAGGTTCGGCGCGGCTTCATCGCCGAGCGCTACAAGCCGCTGGTCGACGCGCTCTACGACGGCTCCAGGGCCGCCCATATCAAGGTCGATGTCACCTTCGAGGACGGCCGCAAGGGCGCCATCGAGGGCGACGTGACCGTCCGCGACGTGGCGCCTCACGTCGCGCTGAAGAAGGCGAGCTGAACGCCATGGCCGGCCGCGTGCGCTCCTTTCCCGACGTTCTTCTTTCGGTCGAAAACATCAGCCTGTCGTTCGGCGGCGTGAAGGCATTGACCGACATCAGTTTCGACATCGCCAAGGGCGAGGTCCGCGCCATCATCGGCCCCAACGGCGCCGGCAAGTCGTCGATGCTGAACTGCATCAACGGCTTCTATCACCCGCAGCAGGGCGCCATCACCTACAAGGGCGTCAGGCGCAGCCAGATGAAGCCGCACGAGGCGGCCGAGCAGGGCATCGCGCGGACCTTCCAGAACATCGCGTTGTTCCGCGGCATGTCGACCCTCGACAACATCATGACCGGCCGCAATCTGCGCATGAAGACCGGCTTGTTCTGGCAGGCGCTTCACATCGGGCCGGCGCAGCGCGAGGAGATCGAGAACCGCAAGGCGGTCGAACGGATCATCGACTTCCTCGAGATCCAGCACATCCGCAAGGCGCCGGTCGGCCAGCTGCCCTACGGCCTGCAGAAGCGCGTCGAACTCGGCCGCGCGCTCGCCGCCGAGCCCGAGCTGCTGCTGCTCGACGAACCGATGGCCGGCATGAACATCGAGGAGAAGCAGGACATGTGCCGCTTCATCCTCGACGTGAACGACGAGTTCGGCACCACGATCTGCCTGATCGAGCACGATATGGGCGTGGTCATGGACATCTCCGACCGCGTCGTCGTGCTCGACTACGGCCGCAAGATCGGCGACGGCGTGCCCGACGAGGTCAGGAACAACGAGGCGGTCGTCGCCGCCTATCTCGGCGTCAGCCACTAGCGGAGTGAACATGCTGGGCGCGTTCCTCGAAACCCTGATCGGCGGCCTGTTGACCGGCGTGCTCTATTCGCTGGTGGCGCTGGGCTTCGTGCTGATCTTCAAGGCTTCAGGCGTCTTCAATTTCGCGCAAGGCGCGATGGTGCTGTTCGCGGCACTCACCATCGCCCGGCTCAGTGGCGAGATCGACGGCAAGGAAGTCCATCTCGCCAACTTCGTCGTCGCGGCGGCGATCCTGGGCGTCGCGGTGGCGTTCATCGGCTGGTACGCATGGCGCGAATATGTCGCGCGCGGCGCCGGGCCGGACGAGCGGCGCAAGATGCAGATGCTGGCCGTCGTCGGCGCGCTGGTGGGCGGCCTCGCGGCCTACAGCTACGGCAAGGGTGCGTGGCCGCTGTGGCTTGCGATCGCGGCCACCGCGGCCATCATGGGTCTGCTCGCCTATGCCATCGAACGCCTGGTGCTGCGCCATCTTGTGAACCAGGAAGGCATCATTCTCTTCATGGCGACGCTCGGCATCGCCAACTTCCTCGACGGTTTCGGCCAGACGCTGTGGGGCAGCGACATCTACAAGATCAATCTCGGCCTGCCCAAGGATCCACTGTTCCTGTTCGAGGGCGTGTTCCCGGGCGGCCTGCTGGTCGATCCGGGCGAACTCGTGGCGGCCGCCATTGCGGCGGGGCTGGTCGTGGTGCTCGCGATCTTCTTCCAGAAGACGCGCGTCGGCCGCGCGCTCCGCGCCGTCGCCGACGACCACGCTGCGGCCCAATCGGTCGGCATTCCGCTCAACACCATCTGGCTGATCGTATGGACCGTGTCGGGTCTGGTGGCGTTGGCCGCGGGGCTGATCTGGGGCGCCAAGCTCGGCGTCCAGTTCTCGATCTCGCTGATCGCGCTGAAAGCGCTGCCGGTGCTGATCCTGGGCGGTTTCACCTCGGTGCCCGGCGCCATCGTCGGCGGCCTGATCATCGGCGCCGGCGAGAAGCTCTCCGAGGTGTTCCTGGCGCCGATCCTGGTCAAGCAGTTCGATCTCGCCGGCGGCGGCATCGAAAACTGGTTCGCCTACATGCTGGCGCTCGTCTTCCTGCTGTTCCGGCCGCAGGGCCTGTTCGGCGAACGCATTATCGAGCGGGTGTAGCCGATGCTTTATCGCGAGGCCGGCCAATTCAAGACGACCTACGTCGCCGATCAGCAGATCTTCCCGATCCTGCAGGATCGTCTGTTCGTGCTTGCGGTCATCGTCGTGGCCTTCGTCGCCGTGCCGATGTTCGCCTCGCCCTATCTCTACACCGAGATCCTGATCCCGTTCCTGATCCTGTCGATGGCCGCCATCGGGCTCAACATCCTGGTCGGCTATTGCGGACAGGTCTCGCTCGGTACCGGCGGCTTCATGGCGGTCGGCGCCTACGCCGCCTACAACCTCTGGCTCCGCGTGCCGGAGTTCAACAATCTCATCGTCGTGTTCCTGTTCGGCGGCGTGATGGCGGCGGCGGTCGGCATTTTGTTCGGCATCCCGTCGCTGCGCATCAAGGGCTTCTATCTCGCGGTGGCGACGCTGGCCTCGCAGTTCTTCCTCGACTGGCTGTTCGCGCGCGTGAAGTGGCTGACCAACTACACGCCGTCCGGCTCGGTCGCGGTCGGCAAGCTGGAAGTCTTCGGCTGGCATGTCGACACACCGGCCGACCGCTACCTGTTGATCCTGGGCCTCGTCGTCGTGGCCACGCTGGTCGCCAAGAACCTGGTCCGCGGCCACATCGGCCGCTCGTGGATGGCGATCCGCGACATGGATATCGCGGCCGAAATCATCGGTTTCAGGCCGCTACGCACCAAGCTTACCGCCTTCGCCGTCAGTTCGTTCTTCATCGGCGTGGCCGGCGCCATGTGGGCGTTCCTGCGGCTGGGCGCCTGGGAGCCGCTGGCGTTCGACATCAACCGCTCGTTCCAGATCCTGTTCATGGTCATCATCGGCGGGCTGGGGTCGCTGCTCGGCAGCTTCCTGGGGGCTGCCTTCATCGTGCTGATGCCGATCCTGCTCAACCAACTGCCCGGCTGGTTCGGCATCAGGATGTCGACGGCACTGCTCAGCCACCTCGAATTCATGGTGTTCGGCGCCATGATCGTATTTTTCCTGATCGTCGAGCCGCATGGGTTGGCCCGCCTGTGGGCGGTCGCCAAGGAGAAACTGCGGCTCTGGCCGTTCCCGCACTGATCCACTAGGTTTCTGGCAAGGGCAGGCCGGCAAGGACCGCCCACTTTTGAGGAGGAACACGATGACACTACGCAAGGCAGTGCTTCTCGGCGCGTCTATCGCGGCGGCGGGATTGGCGTTCGCGTCGACCGCCCAGGCCCAGAACGAGCAGTTCATTCCAGGCCTGATCTACCGGACCGGCGCCTATGCCCCGAACGGCATCCCGTTCGCCAACGGCGTCGCCGACTACTACGCGCTCGTCAACGAACGCGACGGCGGCATCAATGGCGTCAAAATCCTCTACGAGGAGTGCGACACCGGCTACGCCACCGACCGTGGCGTGGAGTGCTACGAGCGCCTCAAGAACAAGGGCCCGACCGGCGCCGCCTACGTCAATCCGCTCAGCACCGGCATCACCTTCGCGCTCACCGAAAAGGCGCCGATCGACAAGATCCCGGTGATCTCGATGGGCTACGGCCGCTCCGAGTCGCGCGACGGCAGCGTGTTCCAGTGGAATTTCCCGCTGCTCGGCACCTACTGGTCGGCCGCCGACATCATCATGCAGCACATTGCCCTCAAGGAGGGTGGCTTCGAGAAGCTCAAGGGCAAGAAGGTCGTGCTGGTCTATCACGACTCGCCCTACGGCAAGGAGCCGATCGCGCTTCTCGAGCAGCGTGCCAAGATGCACGGCTTCGAGTTCACGCCGATGCCCGTCACCCATCCCGGCGTCGAGCAGAAGGCGACGTGGCTGCAGATCCGCCAGAACCGGCCGGACTATGTCCTGTTGTGGGGCTGGGGGGTCATGAACTCGACGTCGATCAAGGAAGCGGCCGCGGTCGGCTTCCCGCGCGACAAGATGTTCGGCGTGTGGTGGTCGGGTGCCGAGCCTGACGTCCGTCCGGCCGAGGGCGGCGCCAAGGGTTATAGCGCCGCCATGCTGCAGCACGGCGCCGGCCAGTTCGGCGTCCATGCCGACCTCAAGAAGTTCCTTTACGACAAGAGCAAGGGTGTCGCGAAGTTCGATGAGACCGGCGAGGTCCTCTATAACCGCGGCCTGGTCAACGCCATGCTGGGCGTCGAATCGATCCGCAAGGCGCAGACCAAGTTCGGCAACAAGCCGCTGACCGGCGAACAGGTCCGCTGGGGCATCGAGAATCTCGATCTCAGCGCCGCGCGGCTGAAGGAGCTGGGCTTCGAGGGCATGCTGCAGCCGCTCAAGGTGAGCTGCGCCGATCACGAAGGCACCCGCGCCGGCCGCGTCCAACAGTGGGACGGCGCCAAGTGGGTGGTGGTCTCCGATTGGTATCAGTCGGACGACAAGGTGCTGAAGCCGATGGTTGACGCCGCAGCCAAGAAGTACGCCGAGGAGAAGAAGCTGACCGTCCGCGACTGCTCCAAGGAGAGCTGAGTCTCGTCAATGAACCCCGCTCCGGCACCGACAACAACAGCCGTCCCTGCCACGTCGATCAACGTCATCGACGTGGCCAACATCGAGGTGATTTATAATCACGTCATCCTCGTGTTGAAGGGCGTCTCGTTGTCGGTGCCGGAGGGCGGCATCGTGGCATTGCTCGGCGGCAACGGCGCCGGCAAGTCGACGACCCTGAAGTCGATCTCCAACCTGCTGCGCACCGAGCGTGGCGAGGTCACCAAGGGCCACATCCACTGTCGCGGCGAGCGGGTCGACGGGCTCACGCCCAACGACCTGGTGCGGCGCGGCGTGATCCAAGTGATGGAGGGACGCCACTGCTTCGGCCATCTCACGGTCGAGGAGAATTTGCTGACCGGCGCCTTCATCCACGGCAGCAAGCGCCGCCAGATCGCCGATGATCTGGAGAAGGTCTATCACTACTTTCCGCGCCTCAAGGAACGCCGCACCAGCCAGGCGGGCTACACCTCGGGCGGCGAGCAGCAGATGACGGCGATCGGGCGCGCGTTGATGAGCCGGCCCACCACCATCTTGCTCGACGAACCGTCGATGGGGCTGGCGCCGCAGCTCGTCGAGGAAATCTTCGAGATCGTGAAGAACCTCAACGAGAAGGAAAGGGTCTCCATCCTGCTGGCCGAGCAGAACACCAATGTGGCGCTGCGCTATGCCCACTACGGCTACATCCTCGAGAACGGCCGGGTGGTGCTCGACGGCAAGGCCGCCGCCTTGCGCGAAAACGAGGACGTGAAGGAATTCTACCTCGGCATCGCTGGCGAAGGTCGCCGCTCGTTCCGCGACGTCAAGCACTACCGCCGGCGCAAGCGCTGGCTTTAGCTGCGCCCCATTTGCGAATGAGCGTCGTCCACGCCGCGAAGGCAAGCGGCGGGAGCGCGATCAGGTCGACGACCGCGATGGTGCGGAGCGCCCCCGTCGGACTGCCGTAAAGCGCATAGAAGCCCAGGAAGCCCACGACATTGATCGCCGCCGCCAGCAGCGCGGCGGGCCGCACGGGCGCGGCCCAGCTCGCCCACAGGCAGAGGATGCCGACCAGCGCCAGCAGCAGCGCGCGGTGGCGCAACAGCACCAGCAACGTCGTGTCGCCAGGGGCGATGCCGTAGAGGCGGGCGAGCGTCTCGGGCACGAACACCGGCGCGATCGGCATCAGGTGAATGGCGCCGACGACGGCGAAAGCGAGCGAGGTCCACATGCCGGCAGCTTGGCGGCCGGCATGTGGTCCGGGCAATTACTCCGGAGGTAAGGGCGCCTAGGCCGCCGCCGCCACCTTCTTCGGGATCGGCGGCGCGAAGCGGAAGGCGGCACCCAGCCGGTTCCAGGCGTTGATGGTGGCGATGGCCGTGCTCAGGAACACGATCTGGCTTTCGCTGAAGTGCTTGCGGACGGAATCGTAGGCCGTGTCGGAGACGCTGTGGCCGGCGAGGTACGTCAGCGCCTCGGCCCAGGCGAGAGCGGCACACTCGCGCTCCGAAAATATGCCGGCTTCGTGCCAGGTCGCCACCAGGTCGAGCTTCTCCTGGGCGATGCCGAGTCTGCGCGAGACGTTGAGATGGATTTGCAGGCAGAAGGCGCAGTTGTTGATCTGCGAGACACGGAGCTTGACCAGTTCCACGATCTCCTTGTCGAGGCCCGACTCGTCGGCGGTCTTGCCCATGGCGAGCAGGGCGGCCTGGGCGGCGGGCGCAGTCTTCTGGAACGTATCGTAGGCAATGCGGACGTGAGACATGACGACTCCATGATATTCGTACTCTGATATTATGCGAATGCCTTTCCGTTGCAAGGCGGGGAGCGGGGTTCTACGGTCCGCAAAAGACCGAGGAAATCATGTCCAAGCACTACGACACGCTGGAAACCCGTTCGACGGCCGAACGCGAGAAGGCGCTGATGCAGGCACTGCCGCAGCAGATCGCCCACGCCAAGGCCAATGCGCCGTTCTTTGCCACATGGCTGAAGGACGTCGATCCGACGGCAATCACCTCGCGCGCGGCGCTTGCCGCACTGCCGGTGCTGCGTAAGTCGGTGCTGGGTGAAGTGCAGAAGAAGAACCCGCCGATGGGCGGTCTCATCACCGTGCCGATGAGCCGGGTGCGCCATGTTTTCATGTCACCGGGGCCGATCTTCGAGATCGATACCGACGAGCCCGACTATTTCCGCGGCGCCCGCGCCATGCATGCCGCGGGCTTCCGGCCTGGCGATATCGTCTACAACACCTTCTCCTATCACCTGACCCCCGCCGGCCTGATGATGGAGCATGCGTTGCGCGCGCTCGGCTGCGCCGTGGTGCCGGGCGGCGTCGGCAACACCGAGCTGCAGCTCGACGCCATCGCCGCCATCCGGCCCTCGGGCTATGTCGGCACGCCCTCGTTCCTGAAAATCCTGATCGAGAAGGCGGCCGAGCTGGGCAAGGACATCTCCTCGCTAAAACATGCTTTCGTGGGCGCCGAGGCTTTGCCGCCCAGCCTGCGCCAGATGTTCATCGATAAGGGCATGACCTGTCTGCAAAGCTACGGCACCGCCGATCTCGGCACCATCGCCTACGAGTCGGAGGCCATCCAGGGCATGACGGTCGATGAAGGCGTGATCGTCGAGATCGTACGTCCCGGCACGGGCGACCCGGTGCCCGAGGGCGACGTCGGCGAGGTCGTGGTCACCACCTTCAATCATGCCTATCCGCTGATCCGCTTCGGCACCGGCGACATGTCTGCGGTTCTGGCGGGGCCGAGCCCCTGCGGACGCACCAACATGCGCATCAAGGGTTGGATGGGGCGCGCCGACCAGCGCACCAAGGTGCGCGGCATGTTCGTCGATCCCGAACAAATCGCCGAGATCGCCAGGAAGCATCCCGGCCTCGGCCGGTTGCGGCTGGTGATCGACTGGGTGAACCAGGCCGATGTGATGACGCTCAAGGTCGAGGCGGCGCAACCGACGCCCGATCTCGAGAAGGCGATGGAAGGCACGGTTCGCACGGTCTGCAAGGTCGGCGGCAAGATCGAGTTCGCCACGCCGGGCAGCCTGCCCAACGACGGCAAGGTGATCGACGACGTCCGCAAGTACACGTGAGGGTGCGATGGAACTGGGGTTGGGCGGCAAGCATGCACTGGTGACAGGCTCGACCGCCGGCATCGGCTACGCGATCGCCAGGGGCCTCGCGGCCGAGGGCGCGCATGTTGTCCTGACAGGGCGCACGCAAGCCGGCGTCGACGCGGCGCTAAAGCGCCTGCGCGATTCGGTGCCCGAGGCCAAGGTGACCGGCATCGCCGCCGACTGCGCCACGGCCGAGGGCGCGGCCACGGTGTTCGGGGGCGTGCCCGAACTCGACGTGCTGGTGAACAACCTCGGCATCTACGGTCGCAAGCCCGCCTTCGAGATCGACGATGCTGAATGGCGGCGCTTCTTTGAGGTGAATGTCATGAGCGGCATCCGCTTTACGCGCCACTATGCGCCAGGCATGGCCAAGCGCGGCTGGGGCCGCATCCTCTTCGTGTCGAGCGAATCGGCGCTCAACATTCCGCCCGAGATGATCCACTACGGCATGACCAAGACCGCCCAGCTCGCGATCAGCCACGGCTTCGCCATGGAACTTGCCGGCACGGGGGTGACGGTGAATGCGCTGCTGCCGGGCCCGACCCACACCGAGAATACCGACCGGCTGCGCGCCGAACGCGCCAAGGCTGCCGGCGTGACGGTCGCGGAGATCGAGGCGGCGTTCCTGCGCGACCACAGGCCGACCTCGCTGATCCGCCGCTTCACCTCTGCCGACGAGGTGGCGGCGCTCGGAGTCTATCTTTGCAGCGAGGTGGCGTCGGGAACCTCGGGCGCCGCCATGCGAGTCGACGGCGGCGTCGTGAACCAGATCATGTGACGGTCCGTGAGGCCCGTCAGTTCACGTCGAGCTTCAGCCCTTCCTTGTCGATCACGCTCTTCCACAGCGCGATCTGGGCATTCACGAAGCCGTTGAACTGCTCGGGCGTGCCGTAGGCGGGGAAACCCGCCATGGTCTTGAAGCGCTCCTTGGTCTTCTCGTCGTCCAGCCAGGCCTTCATCTGGGCGTTGAGCGAGTCAACGATGGGCTTGGGCGTGGCGGCGGGGAGGAAGACGCCGAACCAGGTCGAGACGTCGAACGGCTTCAGCTCGGGCATGGTCTCGCAGATCGGCACGAGGTCCGGCGTCAACGGGTTGCGCTCCTTGGAGGTAAGGCCCAGCGCTCGTAACTTCCCTGCCCGCACGAATTCGATCGAGGTCGTGAGATTGTCGAAGAAGAACTGGGTCACCCCTGCCGTCAGGTCCTGCAGCGCCGGCGCCGCACCGCGGTAGGGGATGTGCTCGGCCTTGGTGCCGGTGAGCTGGAGGAACCAGGCGGCCGAGAGGTGCGGCGACTGGCCGGTTCCGGACGAGGCGTAGGAGACCTTGCCGTTCTGGGCTTTTAGCCAGGCCACGAACTCCGGCACGGTTTTGGCCGGCACCGACGGGTGGAGCACCAGCACGTTGGGCGCGGTCAGCACGCACGACACCGGGATCAGGCTGGCCTGCGTGTAGGGCATGTTGCGGTAGAGCGAATAGGCGATCGACTGCGGGCCGATATTGCCCATCAGGACCGTGCTTCCGTCGGGGGTCGACTTGACCACCTCGGCCGAGCCGATGACGCCGCCGGCGCCCGACTTGTTGTCGACCACGCAGGACTGGCCCCAGGCCTGCTGGAGATGGGCGGCCAGCAGGCGGGCCACGATGTCGGTGGTGCCGCCAGGCGCGGCCGGGACGACGATCTTGACTGCCTGGCTGGGCTTCCAGGGCGACTGAGCGCGGAGGCCACTTGGAATTGTAAGGGAGGGCAGCAGGGCGGCGGCGGCGGTGGCCCCCATACCCAAACGAACGGTGGCGCGACGGGAAAGGCGGCGGATCATCGATTCCTCACATTTTTGTATAGCTGGATGACCCGTAACATGACCCCATGAGTCGACCAAGCGCGTGCGCCGCGCCTGTTCCGCGCTCGTGTCGCACTGGCAAATTCGCCACATTTCCCGTATCAATATGTTTGTGCGGTCGCCCCCGAATCGCCGGGCTCTTCCGGCGGGTTTGCCCCCTCTCACGGGGTCCGCGCCATGGAGGACTATCTTGAAGAGGCGCACTTTCGTCTCCGGTACGGCGGCACTCGCCACGGCCGGTTTCGTCTCGCCGGCATTCGCCGCGACGATCAAGCCCTATAGCTGGGATCTCAACCCGCCGACCGACACGCGCGACAATTTCATCGCGTGGGGCAAGGCGCGCGGCGAGGATCCCGTGTTCCTCGGCCAGCGCTGGGACCGCTTCCAGGCGCTGCTCAAGAACAAGGACATCTGGGGCGCGCCCACCATCCGCGCCTTCCTCCTGACGCCGCGCGAAGAATTCGCCTCGGTCAATCCGGCGATCTACAAGCGCGCCTACGAGCACAACTTCCTCGATATCGGCTACGGCGTGACGATGTCCGGCCCCCATCTCCAGGGCCGCATGACCAACGTCCTCGACATCAAGCGCGGCGAGAAGGTGCTCGAGATCGGCACCGGCTCGGGCGTCCAGGCGGCCTACCTCGCCAATCTCACCGAGAACACCTACACGATCGAGATCATCGCCCCGCTCGCCGCCCGCACGCGCGCGCTGTACGACAAACTGATCGACAAGGGCTACACCGAATACAAGCACATCAAGACCAAGGCTGCCGACGGCTACTACGGCTGGGAACAGGCGGCGCCCTTCGACAAGATCATCGTGACCTGCGGCATCGACCACGTGCCGCCGCCGCTCCTGCAGCAGCTCAAGACCGGCGGCCTGATGGTCATTCCGGTGGGCCCGCCGGGCGCCCAGCGCGTGCTCAAGGTCTCGAAGACGCAAGGGTCCGATGGTTCCATCACCACGAGCCGCGAGGACATCTACGGCGGCAAGATCGTGCCGTTCGTGCCCTTCACCAAGCTCGACGGCGACAAGATCGCGGGCACGCACAACCGCTGACGTCGATACGCTACGACACCAAACACGACAGGGCCGCGCCATGAACGCGCGGCCCTGATCGGCCGCAACGACGGCCCAACAACACGGAGCCTCCCCCCTTTGACCGTCTCCGTCGATCTCGACAATCGTCCGTCGCTTTCCTTCTATCTTTCCGTAGGCCTGGTCGCCGGCAGTATCATCGCGCTGCAGATCGGCATCATGCGGGTCTTCTCGGTCGGCAGCTGGGCCCATTTCGGCTCGCTGGTCGTGAGCCTCGCCATGTTCGGCTTCGGCCTCACCAGCGCGGTCATGTGCGTCGCCAAGGGCTGGTTCGAGCGCCACTGGGAAGGCGCGATCAAGTTCGCGCTGCTCTCCTTCGGGCCGCTGATGGTGGTGTGCAACCTCGCCGCCCAGCAGGTGCCGTTCAACGCCATCTTCCTGATCTCCGACCCGATGCAGAAGTGGCGGCTGCTCGCCAACTTCGTGCTCTATTTCATGCCGTTCCTGGCCGGCGCGCTCTATCTCGGCGTCGTCTTCCTCAAGGCGCAGAAGACTTTCAACCGCGTCTACTTCGCCGATCTCGTGGGCTCGGGCCTGTGCGGACTGTCCGTGCTGCTCGCCATGTACTTCTTCAAGCCCGACGACCTCATCATGGCGCCGCTGCTGCTGTGGCTGGCCGGCGGCGTGCTGTGGTTCGTGGCCATGAGCGACCGGCGCGGGATCTTCGTCATCGTGGGCGTGGCCGTCCTGTCGGCGGTGGTGCACTACGCGGCGCCGCCGCTGCTTGGCATCCCCAAGCTTTCGGTGTCCGACTACAAGGGCGTGTCCTACGCCCGCAAGTTCCCCGACGCCGTGCGCACCTACGAGCACGCCTCGCCGTTCGGCTACCTGGAAGTCTATTCCAGCTCCTACCTGCATTTTGCACCGGGCCAGTCCGACAACGCTGCCTTCAATGTCCCGAAGATGCCGTCCAACGCCTATCTCGGCCTTTACATCGACTCCGAGGGGCCGTCGGGCATCATCAAGGACCTGCCGGCCGACGAGACGCCGTATTTCCGATATCTGCCGATGTTCTATCCGTACCTGCTGAAGAAGGATCCCAACACCTTCGTCGTGCAGTTCGGCGGCGGCATCTCGACCGCGGTGGCGCTGAAGTCCGGCTCCAAGCACGTGACGGTGGCGGAAGGCAATCCCGCGCTGCTGACGGCGTTCCGCGAGGACAAGGGGCTCAGGGCCTTCACCAACGACGTGTTGAACAACCCCAAAGTCACGGTCATCGACTACGATGGCCGCCTCTACGTCGCCGGCACGAAAAATCGCTACGACATCATCGACCTGTCACTGGCCGATTCGGCCGGCCTCTCGAGCCCAGGTGGCTTCTCGATCGTCGAGAAGTATTCTTATACGCGCGAGGCGATGAGCGCCTACATGCGCGCGCTCAGCCCCGGTGGCATCCTCTCCGTCACCATGTGGAACAAGGAAGAGCCGCCCAAGTCGGTGCTGAAGCTCTACGCCACGATGGTGGCCGCCGCGCGTGACGTCGATGGCGGTAAGGACGTCGCGCAGAAATTCTACGTCGTGTCGTCCTACCTCTCGACGGCGACGGTGCTTTACAAGCGTGACGGCTTCTCGCCCAAGGAAGTGGCCGAACTCAACGCCCACACCAAGGCAATGTCGTTCGACGAGATCTACTATCCCGGCTTCAAGGTCGACACCTCAGCGCTGCCGCAGATCCTCTCCGACTATCGCGACCAGTTCTTCTTCGCGGGCGAACAGGCCGATCCGACGGCGCCGTCGGACAAGGAGCCCAACGACAAGCCTCCGCCCGGCGCTCCCGGCGCGCCGGAAGTCAAAGCTGACGGCACGCCACCTGCGCCGATCGTGCCGGCGACCGTGCTGGGCCGCCTCGCCTGGCACTATCTGATCAACGGCGGCTGGCAGACGGAAATGGCGGACAAATATGTGTTCGACACCCGCATCCTGACCAACCACCAGCCCTACTTCGCCGCCTACATCAAGGTGGGCGACCTGCTGAAGTTCACCGACCGGCTCGAGCTGGTGCAGGACGAGTGGGGCTACCTGCTGCTGTGGGCGACGCTCGGCATCGCCACGGTCTTTGCGCTCACCCTCGTGCTTCTCCCCGTGATCTTCGGCTGGCGCACCATCTTCAGCCGCTATCCCGGCAAGGCCGGCACGATGCTCTACTTCCTCTGCCTTGGCCTCGGCTACATCATCGTCGAGGTTGGCATGATCTCGCACTTCATCCTGGCGCTTTCCAACGCCACTGTATCGGCCTCGGTGCTGATCACCGGCATGCTGGTCTTCTCGGGCTGCGGCAGCTTCTTCTCGGAGCGCTACCTCGACCGGGCGCGCACCTTCATGCCCAAGATTTTCCTCGCCATCTTCGCGATCCTGACGCTCTACGCCTTCACCATCGACTATGCGCTCGACTGGATCGGCACGCTTCCCTATGCGCTCCGCATCGCGCTCTGCATGGTGCTGCTGTTCCCGCCGGCCTTCCTGATGGGCTTCCCCATGCCGACGGCGATGACGGTGCTGGGCCGCCTCGGCAAGGATCACATGTTCCTGTGGGCCTGGGGCATCAACGGCTGCTTCTCGGTGATCGGCGCCGCGCTGGTGCCGATCGTGGCGACCAGCTTCGGCCTGCCGGCGGTGGTGCTGCTGGGCGCCGTCGCCTACCTGGTCGCGATGCCCGCCTTCTTCTCCGTCCTGATGCCGCTCCAAAAAGGGCGGCCTGCCGCAGCGTGAAGCGGCGGGCGCTGCTGCTGGGGGCCTTGTTGATGCCGACTGCCGCGCACGCCCAGAGCAAGACGCCCCGTAAGAGACAGGCGGCCAAGCCGGCGGCTAAGAAGCCGCCACCACCTCCGCCGCCACCGCGCGAGGCGAAGACCCAGCTCGTGGCCTTTAATGCCTCGCCGTTTCCCTATCGAGGGTTCATCCCCGACACGAACCGTCAGTTCCTCGATGCGCGCGACGACAAGCGGCGCGGCCACACCACGTCGCGTGGCGATGTCTACTGGGAGGACACGGTCTACAGCGACCGTCGCTCGCTGCTCTACCTGCCACCGGCCTTCGATCCGGCGCGGCCAGTCTTGATCGTGCTCTATCTCCACGGCCAGGGCGCCACGCTCGAACGCGACGTGATGGTGCGCCAGGCCGTGCCGCGGCAGGTGGCGGCGTCGGGCCAGAACATCGCCGTGGTCGCGCCGCAGCTCGCCGTCGATGCCGCCGATTCCAGCGCCGGCAATTTCTGGCGTGGTGGCCACTTCGCCAAATATCTCGACGAGGCGGCCGAGCGGCTGATGCGGCTGGAGGGCAATCGCGAGTCCGGCCGGGCATTCAACCTGGCGTCGGTCGTGATCGTGGCCTACAGCGGCGGCTATCTCTCCGCCGCCTATGCGCTGGAACGCGGCGGCGCGAACCATCGCGTAAAAGGCGTCATCCTGATGGACGCGCTCTATGGCGACGAGGACAAGTTCGCCACCTGGTTCGCCGCGCGCCGGCGCCAGGCTTTCCTGCTGAGCGCCTACACCGATTCCACCAAGGAAGAGAACGCCACGCTGCAGGGCCTGTTGAACAAGCGCCGCATTCCTTTTACGCGCAGCGTTCCCCGGACGCTGGCGCCCGGCACGGCGGCGTTCGTGGCCACCGGCGGGCTCGACATGCATGGCGATTTTGTTACGCGTGCCTGGCAGCCCGATCCCCTCGAAAAAGCGCTGGCGATGATTCCCGGCTACGCCCCGGTTCGTGGTAAAATCGGCGCATGAGCGACCCCCTCCGCCAGGAACTTTTAGACATCTTCGTCGGCCGCGCGACGCGCCGCTATGGCTTGAGTGAGATCAACCAGCTTCAGCACGCACTGCAGGCGGCGGCGCTGGCCGAGGCCGACGCGGCCACGCCCGCCACGGTGCTGGCCTCGCTGCTGCACGATGTCGGCCACATGATCCATCATCTGGGCGAGGACCCGGCCGCCCGCGGCCTCGACGACGTCCATGAGGAGCTGGGTGCCAAATGGCTGGCCGAGCGCTTCGGCCCCGAGGTCAGCGAGCCGGTTCGCCTTCATGTCGCGGCCAAGCGCTATCTCTGTGCCGTCGAGTCGGACTATTTCGGCAAGCTCTCGCCCGACTCGGTGCGCAGCCTCGGCCTGCAGGGCGGCCCGATGTCGGCCGACGAGATCGAAATTTTCAGGCGCCATCCGCAGCATGCCGAGGCCGTGCGGCTAAGGCGCTACGACGAGGCGGCCAAGGACCCCAACGCCCGTACGCCGGACTTCGACCACTTCCTGCGCCACGTCGCAGTCTGCCAGCGCGCCTGAGCCTCGCATGATTTCCCGCACCGAGGTCGAGGCCGCCTGGAGCCTCATCCGCCCGCACGTCCGTCGCACGCCAGCGCTCGAACTCGCCGCCGGGTCGCTCGGCATCGCCGCCCCGCTGGCGCTGAAACTCGAGTCGCTGCAGGTGAGCGGCTCGTTCAAGGGCCGCGGCGCCTTCCACAAAATTCTGGCTTCAAAGGTGCCGGCCGCCGGCATCGTCGCCGCCTCGGGCGGCAACCATGGCGCCGCCGCGGCCTATGCCGCCCGTGCCCTGGGCCACAGGGCGGAGATCTTCGTGCCCACCGTCTCCTCGCCGACCAAGGTGGCGCGGCTGAAAATCTATGGCGCGATCGTCCACCAGATCGGCGCCGTCTATGCCGAGGCCCGCGCCGCCTCCGAGGCCCGCGCGGCCGAGACCGGGGCGATGATCGTGCCGGCTTATGAAGATCCAGTCGTGTTCGCGGGCGCCGGCAGCGTGGCACTCGAGTTTGCCGAGCAGGCCACATTCGACACGCTGCTGGTGGCCGTGGGCGGTGGCGGTCTGATCGCCGGCTGCGCCGCGGCCATCGGTGCGGCGACGAAGCTCGTGGCCGTCGAGACCGACGGCACACCGACGCTGCACGAGGCGCTGAGAGCGGGACGGCCGGTCGATGTGAAAATCTCCGGCATTGCCGCCGACGCGCTGGGCGCCAGCCGCATCGGGGTGCCCAACTTCGAGGTGGCGCAGAAGCTGGTGCGCTCCTCGGTACTCGTCAGCGACGAGGCGGTCCGCGCGGCGCAACGTGCGTTGTGGGAAGAGCTGCGCATCGTGGCCGAGCCCGCCGGTGCCACGGGCCTCGCCGCATTGATGGCCGGTGCCTACAAGCCTGAAGCGGGCGAGCGGGTGGCGACGCTGGTGTGCGGCGCCAACACCGATCCCGGGTCGGTAACCTAGAGCAGAGCGAAGAGGCGCCTGTCGGATCGGTGCGAGGTCTGCGGTCAGACCCACGCGTCATCGAGTTTCACGCCCAGCAGGCTTTTGCCTTGGATCTCGACGTTCACATCGAAATCGAGCATTGCGTGATGAGATGCGGTGTTCATGTCGCGGAAAAATATCTGCATGACGTGACTGTCGTGCGCGGCACCGGCGCCGGCCCCTTCGAACAGCCTGTTGCATGCACGCCGGCACAGCTCGGTAGCGTAGGCTGCGTTCCAGCGAACCTGCGCCCGCTTCGCCGTGGGCATCGGCGGATCGCGCAGCATCGCGTCCTCGAGCAGATCGCAGTTCTGCTGCGCGAGCGCCCAGGCGCAGGAAATCTCCACGCTCGCCTCGGCGACGCGGCGCTGCAGGCCGGCGTTATCGGCCTTCATCGCGCCGGTGTAGACATCGCGGCGACCGCGCGTCTTGTCGATGAAGAGCTGCAGTCCCCGCTCGGCCATGCCGACGATCGTGCCCAGCAGCATGGTGGCCAAGGCTGGCCGGATCGGGAGTCGATAAAGCGGACTGTCGATCCCCGGCACGGTGCCGAGCTGCGCCTCGATCATGGGCACCGCGTAGTGCTCCGGAATGAACGCGTTTTCCAAGACGACGTCCTTGGAGCCGGTGCCGCGCATGCCGAGGGTGAACCAGGTGTCGACGATGACGGCATCCTTCTTGGGCATCACGACGATCAGGGAGGGGCACTGGTCGCCGGCTTCATTGCGAATGCCCTTGCAGCCGACCAGCACCCAGTCACCATGGTCGGCACCGCTGGCATAGGGCCACTGGCCGTTGAGAATGTATCCATCCCTTGTGCGCTGGCATGTCCCCCGCAGCGATGGCACGCCGGGAATCAACATGCCGGGATGGCCGCCGAAGATTTCATCCTGTCCGCGACGCGGCATGCGCCCGGCAATGAAGGTATGGGCTGCACATACCATCAGGACCCACGACGCCGCCGTGCTGCCGTGCGCGATCGTACGCTCGGCTTCGACCAGGGCGCGCACCGGCAACTCGTAACCGCCATATGCGGCTGGAGCCACGATCCGGGTGACGCCTGACTGATGCAGGAGTTCGACCGCGCGAGCGCTGAGCTGACGGTCCGCCTCGGACTCGGCCTCGGTTTCCTTCAGCGCCTCGACGATCTTTTCCGCATTTGCGGCGTCGTACATCGCCTCCTCCACGGCTCTGGGTGAGTCCGGGGCTGCGGACTCCATACTAGTATGTTAGTATAAGCACCATGCGAACAGCCTTCAATGTCGTTCTGCCCGATGCCTCGGAATCGCTGTGGCGGGGCGGCCCCCGGCTCCACGATCTGGCCTACGCCTATCTCAAGGGCCTGTTGCTCGGCGGGGGGCTGGATCCCGGCGACCAGATTTCGTCCGAAGGGGTCGGCCGGGTCCTCTCGATAAGTCGCGCGCCGGTCACCGATGCGATCCGCCGTCTTTCAGTCGAGGGCCTTCTGGAAATCCTGCCCCAGGTCGGCTGCCGCGTGATGCAGCCGGTGCCGGCCGAAGTCAGGGATCTCTATGAAATCTTCGGCGCCAGCGAAGGCGTGATCGCCCGTTGGGCCGCGGAGCGTCGCTCGGAGGAGGAAGCCCAAGAATTTCGCGCCCTTTGCGCTTCGCTGGCAGCCAGCGACGGTCTTCCGGCCGATCCCGATGCGCGTTTCCTGGAGCTGCGGCGACGCAACCGTCGCCGCTACGAGATGCTGCACAGGCTCGCCCGGTCACCGCTCAGCACCGACAGCGGCGAGACATATTGGGACCGTAGCGACTTCTTCCTGCGTGTGACCTTCGGCGGGCGCGATCTGCCGGGATTCGTGCGGGACGCGCGTGCGGCGCTCGTCGACGCCGTCGTCGCCGGAGAGGGGCAGACTGCCGAGCATGAGACCCGGCAATACCTGGTCCGCCTCGGACGGGAGGTCGCCGATGCACTCGAGCGCCAAGCCCAGGAAAAGAATCGCCGATAACCCATTCACACCGCGGGAGGACCAACCATGAAGTTCAAATTCCATCACCTCAATCTCTGCACCGACAATCTGCCGCGACTGACCAAGTTCTATCAGCGGCTGTTCGAGCTCGGCACGATCCGCGACGAGGAGCACACCCGTGTGAATGCCGAGCGCAGCGGCAACGGCTACAGCGGCAACGTGGACTTCCTGACCGATGGCGCCATCGAGTTCCATTGGGCCGAGCGGGACGTCGATACCGGCTTCAAGATGAAGCAGTTCGTCAATCCGATGGCGAAAGGCCATTACTGCTTCCGCACGGACGACATCAGGGGCTTCATGCGTCGCTGCGACGAACTGGGCATTCGCTACGCCGATTACGGCAAGTGGGCCATTGCCGGCTGGCACCAGGTCTTCCTGACCGACCCCGACGGCAATGTCGTCGAGATCCATCAGCCGAACATGTGACGCCGCCATGCTTCTGCACGACAAGGTCTGCATCATCACCGGAGCCGCATCACTGCGCGGCATCGGGTACGCGACGGCAGAGCTCTTCGCCGAACATGGAGCCAAGATCGTCATCGCCGATCTGGCAATGAACGAGAAGATCGCAGCCGACGTCCGGATGTCCATCGACAACGGGATCTCCGGGCCGACAGATCTGCATGGTGTCCGCTGTGACATCGGTTCGTTGGATGACTGCCGGACCCTGTTCGAAGGCGTCATTTCCCGCTTCGGTCGCGTCGACTGCCTCGTCAACTGTGCCGGCGTCGTGAAGTCCCAACCTTTCCTGTCCATTTCGGAGAAGGACTACGACTTCGTGGTCGACGTGAACCTCAGGGGCGCCTTCAATCTGGCCAAGGTCGCCGTCGAACATTTCGTCGTCAGGAAGGGCGGCAACATCGTCAATGTGGCCTCGGTGGCAGCCCAGCGCGGCGGCGGCCTCGTGGGCGGCGCGCACTACGCTGCGTCCAAGGGGGGTGTCATCAGTCTGACGAAGTCGATTGCCCGCGAGTACGGCCCTCAAGGTGTAAGGGCCAACGCGGTATGCCCGTCTATGACTGAAACCGGCATGCTCGATGAACTGACCGAGGAAAGGTTCCGGGAAATCGTGGCGGCCATTCCGATGCGGCGCGCGGGCAAGCCACGCGACGTTGCAGGCGCCTGCCTGTTCCTGGCATCCGACCTTTCAGCCTATGTGACTGGCGCAACCATCGATGTGAACGGCGGCAGCCACATTCATTGAACGTATTTGCAGTCAATGCCAGCATCTGCTCCAGGGAATATGATCGGGCAGGAGTTGCAAGTTCAGCAGAAATATGCCTATATTTTCTATAGGCTGACGCGAGGACCGCGCCGGCCTTTTCTACTTTCGGCACGACCCCTCGCGGCACGCCCGCGGGACAGGCTCTGAGCCTCGGGTGCAGCCGCCGCGGGTCCTGACCCGTGGATAGTCCGAAGAACGACCCCGTCTCCACGACACGCCAAATAACGACGTGCGAACAGACACTTGAACGACGCCTGGGCACAGGCGCGCCGGGGCTTGTGATCATGAAGAAATCCGGGAGTCTCTTAAAAGCTTATGGAATAAGGCTTATCTCGAAGTCTGGCCCAACTTGGGGCACAACATTCGGCCCATTCAGGTGGGCCTGAGGCGCGGGCGAAAAGATTGGATTTGCTGGCTTTCCGGCGTGCGGAGGGCCGAAAATCTTGTCGTCGATTTGGGCCAATTTTCGCGCGTTGGGCCAGCGTCAACGTGTGACCCTAGCGCGTGACCTCGGTCACCACGGCGCGGTTGGCCTTGCCGGCGCCGTCGCTGAAATCGTAGCGGATGGCGAACTTGTCGGCGGGCGAGATCCACCAGCGCGAGATCGAGCGCTGGCCCTTGTCGCCGTGCTCTTTCATCTCGATCACGAACGTGTCGATCATCTTGTCGCCGGGTCCGGTGCGCTTCTCGGTGCGCGGCACCGACAGCGTATAGGTCCAGGTGCCGCCGGCCACGCTGTAGCGCGCCTCGATCTTCTTGCCGACCTCGAGCGGCCACAGGCGCTCTGGACGGAGGGCCGCAATATAGGCCGACATGTCGGCGCCGTCGGGCGAGGGATTGTCGAACAGCAGGGCGCGCAGCTTGAACGGCTTGCCGCCGACGCGGTCCATGGTGCAGTCGAGGCCGTCCCGGCCGCGCGAGATGACCTTTACGCCGCTGTCGTAGGTGAAGCCCGTGCCCGGCTCGGGGCAGGCAAAGTCCATGGTCTGGGCGGTGGCGATCCCGGCCGGCAACAGGACGGCGGCGAGGGCGAACGAGGCAAGACGCGTCAGCATGGGCCGGATCATAGCCGAACCTTTGGTCAGCCGGCCAACGTCGAGTAGGCCGCACGGCCGACGGCGACCAGCGCCTTCTGGTCGTTGAACACGTCGACATCGACCAGACCGACGCTCTTGCCGGCGCGGCGCACGCGGGCCGTCGAGGTGAGCGACGTCTTGATCGCGGGCCGCAGATAATCGACGCGGAAGTTGATGGTTGGCAGGCCGCGGCGCAGCGCCATGATCAGCGCATAGTCGCCAACCGTGTCAATGATCGCCGCGATCGGGCCGCCGTGCCACTGACCCGTGCCGGCGCCCCGTTCGAACTCCGGCCGCATGGCGCAGGTCATGGTGACCAACTCCTTGGCCGGGTCGGCCTCGGTGATTTTGAGGCCAAGGAAGGCGATGAACGGCGAGCGGTCGAGCATCGCCTGCAGCTCGTCCCCGGTCAGGGGTTTTGGGGCGTCGCTCATGGCGCGACCACGATCTTGCCGAACACTTCGCGGTCTTCGATCACCCGCAAGGCCTCGCGCGCCTCCTCGAGCTTATAAATCTTGTCGACCAGCACCTTGAGCTTGCCCTGCTGGACCATCTCCAGAAGCGTGACGATGTCGCTGCGCGCCCAGCCGTTGGAGCCCAGCACCTTCAGCTCGAAAGTCCAGATGAAGCGGATGTCCTCCTGCGGGTCGTAGCCCGCGGTGGCGCCGCAGGTGAGCAGGCGGCCGCCGACCTTCAGGACCTTCATCGACTTCACCCAGGTGTCGCCGCCGGTGTAGTTCACCACCACGTCGACGCCCTGGTCGGTGCCCGCGCCGCGCCGTGTCGGCTTGCCGTACATCGCGAAGACTTCCTTCATGAAGTCCTTCTCGATGTAGTTGATGGTCTTGTCGGCGCCGAGGTCGGCCAGCCGCTTGGCCTTGGCGTCGGTGCCGGCGCAGGCGATGACCTCGGCGCCGGCGATCTTGGCGAGCTGCACGCAGCACACGCCGACGCCGCCCGAGGCGCCCAGAATCAGCACCTTCTCGCCCGCGGCGACACGGCCGTTGGTGCGCATCATGCGCAGCGCCGTGCCGTAGGCGACGGGCAGCGCGGCGGCGTCGGAGAACGACACGCCCTCGGGAATTTTTACGAGCTGGTGGGCCTTGGCGCGGCAAAGCTCGGCCAGGCCGCCGTGGACGGTCTCGCCCATCAGGCCGCCTTCGATACGGTTGATGGGATCGACCAGGACGCGGTCGCCCTTGCTCCAACCGGTGACGCCAGGGCCGACCTCGGCGATTTCGCCGGCGACGTCGAGCCCCATGATGGCGGGCATCGGCACCTTGATGCCGGGCATGCCGCGGCGGGTGAAGACGTCGTGATAGTTGAGCGAGGAGGCCTTCACTGCCACGATCACGTCGCCCGGGCCGGGCCTGGGATCGGGAAAGTCGGTCTCGAAGTTCAGGCGGTCCGGCGCGCCATGCTCACGGACGACAGCTGCTTTCATTGTCACACGTCTCCGGTGGGGATCTGTCGGGCCAGCACGCGCTTGTCGATCTTGTTGGTGCCGGCAAGCGGCATCTCGTCGACGAAGAAGACGCGGCGCGGGTGTTGATAGGCGGGCGCATTGGCCAGCACATAGGTCTTTATGGCCTGTTCGTCGAGGTCGGTTACGTCCGTCCGCACCACGAAGGCCACCGGCTTGTGGCCCTTCAGCTCGTCCGGGACGGCGATGACGGCGGCTTGGTGGATGCCGGGATGGCGCTCCAGCATCTTCTCGACCTCGCCGGGATAGATGTTCTCGCCACCGCACACGAACATATCGTCGACGCGGCCGACGAAATAGAAGAAGCCACTCTCGTCGCGGCGGAATACGTCACTGGTGCGGTAGTAGCCATCCAGCGTCATCGCCTTGGCCGTGACCTCGGGCAGCTTGTGATAGTGCGTCATCAGCGCGCCGCACTTCATTTGCAGCTCGCCTTCGTCCTGTACTTCCCGGCCGTCGCGAATCAGGCGGAGCTCCACGTCGGGATGCGGATAGCCGGTCGAGAGTTCGGGCTGCGCGATGCCCTTGGGGTGCGGTCCAAACACGACGGGCCCGGCCTCGGTCGTGCCGTAGCCGTTGCTGATCATCGCCTTGGGGAATGCCGCACGCACCTGGTCGATCAGCGCCTGGGTGATCGGCGCCGAGCCCATGCGCACGGCCTCAACTGCCGACAGGTCGTGGCTGGCCAGCAGCTCGCGCTCGCGCAGCAGCATGGCGATCATGGTCGGCACCGAAGTGAGGAAGGCCACGCGATGCTTGGCGGCGGCCTCGACATAGCCCTTGGTCGTGAACTGCGGCAGCAGCACGACGGTATCCCCGTGCGAGAATGTGGTCTGGCACATGGCAAGACCGTTCATGTGATAGAGCGGCGCGGCGATCAGCGCGCGTTGGCCAAGCGGTACTGCTCGCCGTGTCCTCTGGCTGATCGCCCAGAGGTGGGAATAGTGCGACAGCACCACGCCCTTGGGCCGTCCGGTCGAGCCCGAGGTGTAGAGGAACAGCGCCGGTTCCCCGGGCTGCATCTTGAGCGGCGTGAACGGACCCTCGTCCAGCAATGCGGTAAAACCGCTGTCGAAGGAAATCTTGGGTACGCTGTCGGGGGCCAGCGGCAGGCGCGCATCGTCTCCGATCACCAGCTTGGCGTCGCAGTCGCCCACGATGTAGGCCACCGTCTCGGCCGGCAGCTTGTAGTTCACAGGCACCGAGACGAGGCCCGCCTGCATGGTGCCGAGGAAGGTCAGCAGGAATTCGGCGCGATTGGCGGACAGGATGGCGACGCGATCGCCGCGCTTCAGGCCGCGCTTCAAGAGGCCGCGGGCCACTGCGCCGCTCAGCCGCTGGATGTCGGCATAGCTGTAGGCCCGGTCGCTGCCGTTGCCGCCGGCGTCGATCAGCGCCAGCGCCTCGCCCGGCACATCGCGCGAGATGGCATCGCCTTGGTTGTCGTATTTGATCGCCGCCATCATGCCTACTCTACGAACTCCAGCACGGCGTTCAGCGCCTGCTTGGCCGGAACGACGACGCGGTTCTTGTCCTGCACCACGCCCTCGATCTTGCCCGCGTGCAAGGCGCGGGCCGCCTTGGCGAGCGAAGTCGTGCGGAAGCTGAGGCCGGCCATGTAAGCCTTGCGCCCCTCGGCTTCGGGGACAGAGGCGCCGAACTCGGCCTTGAGCGTCGGCTCGGTGACGATGTCGAAGCGCGAGTTGCCGACGATCACCGTCTTGCCGCCCGTGATATCACGCACGCTGTCGGTGCCGAACATGTCGGCATAGAGCTTGGCGGCGGCCGACGGATCGGGCTCGACGATCAGGGCGCGGACCACGGCCACGGTGCCGTTGGCGTGGTGGCGCCACTCATCGCGCCACACCAGCTCGCGCGTGAAGTGATGGCAGTAATAGATCCGGCCATAGGGCACGACGCCGCCTTTCATGCGCACGGTGCGGAAGCGGGCGTCGCCCTGACCTCCTTCGTATTTCACCGGTCGCGTGAATTCGACGGGGGCATCGAACGGCAGGTTGGCCTTGACGAGGGCGGCGTAGGTGACGGCCGAGTCCTCGGAGCCGAACACCAGGCCGTTCAGGCCGGCGGAATAGGTGAGGAGGTCGAGGCGGCCTGAGGAGGCGCTCTTGGGAATGGCGATCAGCTCGAGGTAGTCGGTGCCGAACATCGCCAGGTGGTTCATCGAACCCAGCGAATGATAGCCGCGCTCGGTGAGCGTGAAGCCCAGCCGGCAGTAGACATCGGCGGCGTGATCCATGTCGTCGCGCGCGTTGATGACGACGTGATCGAGCGTTGGCACGGGTAATGTCATGCAGAATCCCCCTCATCCCCAGCGTCCCATCTTGGCACGCCGGACACGTCAGGGTTTTTTATATTCTGCGGCGGCTGCCCCCGGCGAGGAAATCATTTCCAGGATTTCGCGCAACGGGAGAATGAACGGCTAAAAGTGCTACGTCGTCGCCACCCAGACGCCAGCACAGACCGTGGCGAGACCCAATACGAGGATGATGGTAATGGGCTTGCCCAGCAGCATCGTTCCGAACGCCATGGCGATCATGGGGTTGATGGTGATCGTGTTCGCCACGCGGGTCGGGCTCGCATACTTGAGCGCCAGCACCCACAGGAAGAAGCCGAAGGCCCCGCCACCGGCCGCGAGATAGAGGCTGACGAAGGCCTCTGTCGGATCAAAGGATAGAAGCGTCGCCGCGCGGCCGGTAACGAGGCCGAACAGGATCATCGCGCCGCCGCCCACGACCATGCCGAAGGTCAGGAACCCGAGGGCGCTCGATCGCTGGGTGTAGGGCCGGGAATAGGCGTTGTAGAGCGCCATGCAGATCGTGGCGCCCGCCATGATGAGGTCGCCGCGCCAGGCGCCGGCGGGGGCGGTGCCGAGGCTCGCCGACAGGGCGGTCGCTACGCCGCCCATCGCCAGCAGCACGCCGGATGTCTTACGGACCGAGAGTGCCTCGAGCCCGAGCACGGCGCCCACCACCATGGTCATCAGCGGCAGGGTCGAGAGCGCCAGCGTCCCGCGCGCCACCGTCGTGTAGGAGAGCGCCAGATTGTAGATGACGAAGAACACGGCGAAGAACAGGAAGCCGAGACCGGCGACCGCTGGCCAGTCGGCGCGCGGCGGCAGTTTCGGCCTGAGCAGCAGCGCGACGGGCAACAGGCAAAGTGCGCCGCCGCCGAAGCGGATCATCGCGATCGTGAGTGGGTCATGGCTGCCGATCAGGAAGCGTGTGGCGACCGCTGCACCGCCGCCCAGCGCGCTTGACAGCACAGCGATCAGGACGCCGGTGGATTCCTTCATCGCCGCACTTTGGAGCAGCGCCCGGTGCGGGCAACTACCTCGCAGGTATTAGAGCAGGTGGCCCGCGCGTTCAGCCTTGGTGCGCAGGTAGTTCTCGTTGTGGCCGTTGGCCGGGAAAGAATGCGCCACGCGCTCGGCGACCGCGATGCCGTAGCGCTCCAGCCCGCGGATCTTCTCCGGATTGTTGGTCATCACGCGCACCCGTTGGATGCCCATGCGGGCCAGCATGGTCGCCGCCGGCGCATAGATGCGCTCGTCGGCGTCGAAGCCCAACTGCTCGTTGGCGTCGATCGTGTCGAAGCCGTCGTCCTGGAGTTCGTAGGCCCGCAGCTTGTTGACCAGGCCGATGCCGCGGCCTTCCTGTGCGAGATAGAGCAGCACGCCCGAGCCCTGCTTGGCGAGCTCGGCGATGGCGCCGCGCAGCTGGACGCCGCAGTCGCAGCGCAGCGAGCCCAGGAGATCCCCGGTGAAGCACTCGGAATGGAGCCGGATCAGAACCGGCTCGGTCGGGTCGATCTCGCCGACCACGATGGCGAGATGCTCCTTGCCGCCGTCGCTCGGACGCCAGGCGAGGATGCGCGCATTCTCGGCGCCTTCGAGCGGCACATGCGCCTGCGCCACCTGCTGCAGGGTGCGCGAGGCGGTATCCTCGTAGGCCAGAATGTCGGTGGCCTCGACATAGATCAGGTCCTGATCGCGCGCCCAGTCACGCCGCTTGTTGTTGGGGTCGCGGCTGAGTGGTCCTAGCACGACGGCGGGCAGCAGGCGGGCGAGCTTGGCGAGCTCGATCGCGGTCTGGGCGATCAGCGGCGCGTGGCTTGCCACCGGCCGCGACAGGTGGCGGAGCGCGACGTGGCGGGCCGCCGTGCCCTTGTGATCGGGCGGCACGCTCTCATGTGGTTGCAGGATGACGTCGACCGGCACCCCTTCGGGCAGGTCGAGGGTGATCGGCTTGTTGGTTTCACCCATGCCGCCGGCGATATGAGGCGGGATTTCCATGCCGATCGCCTCGGCGCGGCGGCGCGTGGTGACCAGCACGGGCGCCGCCTGGGCAAGACCCTGGAGGCGCTGAAGCGCCCGCGGGCCGCAGGATTCGGCGGCAATCGCCAAGCCGCCATGGCCATTGTCATCACGTATCACGACGATGCCGCCCCGGCGCAGCTCGGCCATGGCGCGTTCGACGGCGGCGAGCGCCGATGCTGTGCGGGAATGAACCTGACCCGGGATCATGCTTTCCTTTACCATGGGTGGGCACTTGCGGGGTGGGCATTTGCCGAAGTGAACCGCTTTTTCGCCTGCATCGTACCAGATAGAGTGGCCCAGATAATGTGGGACGGCGACGCGCAGGTAGCATCAGCATGTCAGTGAACAATCGTGGCAAGAAAATCCTGCTGGTCGACGACGACCAGGCGCTGCGCACCGTGCTGGCCGAGCAGCTCGATCTCTATGACGGCTTCACCACCATCCAGGTCGGCACCGCGGCCGAGGGGCTGGAGAAGGCCAAGCTCGCGCATTACGACGCCATCCTGCTCGACATCGGGCTGCCCGACATGGACGGCCGCGAACTCTGCAAGCTGATGCGGCGCCAGGGCGTGCGCTCGCCCGTCATCATGCTGACGGCCGCCGACAGCGATGCCGACACCATCCTGGGCCTCGAATCGGGGGCCAACGACTACGTCACCAAGCCGTTCCGCATCAACGTCCTGCTCGCCCGACTGCGCGCCCACCTGCGCCAGCATGAGCGCAGCGAGGACGCAATCATGACCATCGGCCCCTACGAATTCCATCCGGCGGCCAAGATGCTGATGGAGAAGGGCGGCAAGAAGAAGGTCCGGCTCACCGACAAGGAAGCCTCGATCCTGAAATACCTGTTCCGGGCCGGCGACCGCCCTGTGGCGCGCGACATCCTGCTGAACGAGGTCTGGGGCTACAACGCCGGGGTCACCACCCACACGCTGGAAACCCACATCTACCGCCTGCGCCAGAAGATCGAGAAGGATCCGGCCAATGCGGCCATCCTGATCACCGATCGGGGCGGCTATCGCCTGCAGCCGTAATCGACTTGCCAGAAGGTGACCGGTGCGTCATCTTTTTGCCAACCTGACAGACGATGGCCCCGGGAGGGCTCCGCCATGAGCACGCAGCGCATCTACGCCCTGCCCGTCGAACTCACCGAGTGGAAGTTCGATGGCGCGACCGACCTCCAGTTCAATTGGGAGTACGACGACGGCTCCGCGCCGCTGCTCGAACTCTACGAGAAGGGCAAGCAGCAGCAGTGGGACGCCAGCACGCGGCTCGACTGGTCGCTCGAGCTCAATCCCGACAATCCCATGGAGCTCAAGGACGAGGCGATCTCGATCTGGGGCACCGACTACTGGAACAAGATGACCGAGAAGGAGCGGAGCTGGTTGCGCCTCCATCTCCAGGCCAACTCGATCTCGCAGTTCATGCACGGCGAGCAGGGTGCGCTGATCGCCACCGCCAAGATCGTCGGCACCGTGCCCGACATGAATGCCAAGTTCTATGCCGCCACGCAGGTGATGGACGAGGCGCGCCACGTCGAAGCTTATAAGCGGCTGCTGCACGAGAAGTTCAAGGTCGCCTATCCGATCAACAAGGCGCTGCAGACGCTGCTCGAGCAGACGCTGACCGACCGCCGCTGGGACATGACCTATCTCGGCATGCAGGTGCTGATCGAAGGCCTCGCGCTGGCCGCCTTCCAGTCGATCCGCGACAAGGCGGGCAACACGCTGGCCGGCGCCGTCAACGCCTACGTCATGCAGGACGAGGCGCGCCATGTTTCCTTCGGCCGGCTGGCGTTGCGCGAATACTACCCGCAGCTCTCCGACGCCGAGCGCGACGAGCGCGAGGAGTTCGTGGTCGAGGCGCTCTATTTCATGCGCGACCGCTTCAACCAGTCGGAAGTGTGGGAGCGGCTCGGGCTGCCGGCCAAGATGCTCGACGACATCCACTACAACTCCAAGCAGATGCAATCCTTCCGCGGCCGGCTGTTCAGCCGCGTCGTACCGACGGTGAAGGATATCGGCCTGTGGGGGCCGCGGGTGCAGAAGGCTTTCGCCGAGATGGGCGTGATGGAATACGCCAAGATCAACGTCACCGAACAGCTTGCCAACGATGGCAAGGTGGCCGAGGAGTTCGACAAGAAGATGTTTGTCGAGAAGGCGATCGCGGCCGAATAGCTGCCTTGCCTCGTACAAGACCGGACGGGGCAAAATATGAAAAAGTCGATCGCATCCGTCCTGCTGTACGCGGTCATGGCGGCACTTGCCTTCAGCGCACCGGCGCCGGCGCGGGGGACGCCTGCCAAGACCGACTACCAGGCAACCCGGCAGTACTATGACAGTCTGATCGCCGGTCCGAGCCCCAACCTCGCGGCCCTCACTCTGCTGATGACGATGATGCCCAAGGGCGGCGACCTGCATCATCACTATGCTGGCGCGATCTACGTCGAAACCTTTCTCGATTGGATCAAGCAGAAGGCCTATTGCATCTATCGCGCCGACAATTCCGAGCTCAAGGCCATCAGGTTCCGCGTCGAGACGAAGCCGGGCGGGCTGAGCCCTGCGGCGCGCGCCCTGTGCCTCGATGTCGACCAGGTGCGCGACCCGTCCGACGAAGTCTTCTATCGAGAGCTGCTGTCGCGCTGGTCCGACAAGGATTACAAAAACCACTTCCATCAGCAGGTCGCGCCCGACCAGCACTTCTTCGACACCTTCGGCTACTTCGGCTCATTCTCCGACGACGACTACAATCAGGGACTGCGCCAGTTGAAAGTCCGCGCGGTCGCGGAAAACGTGCAGTACATCGAGACCATGTTGCGCAGCGCGCCCGCGCCCGACAACCCGGCGCTCTCCAGGGCAGTCAATGATTTGCCGGCCGACGCGAGCCCGGCCCGGATAGAAGCCGCCCTCGCCCCCTTGTACGAATTTCTGACCAGGGACGAGGCCACGGCCAAGGGCGTTGCCGACTATCTGGGCAGCGTCGATGCCGGCGATTTCAGGATGCGCTTTCAGGCCTATGTGGTCCGCAGCGAGCAGCCGGCCAAGGTGTTCGCCGGCCTGTACTCGGCATTCGCCGCGGTCAACGCCCGCCGCCGCGTGGTGGCGGTGAACATCGTCGGCCCCGAGGACGGGATCGTGTCGATGCGCGACTACAGTCTGCACATGCGCATGTTCGCCTTTCTGAAACACAAGCATCCCGACGTGCGGCTTTCCTTGCATGCCGGCGAACTCACCCTCGGCATGGTGCCGCCGGAGGGGCTGCAAAGCCATATCCGCGAGGCCGTCGAGGTCGCCGGCGCCGACCGCATCGGCCATGGCGCGGACATCGTTTACGAGCGCGACGCTGTTGGTCTGCTGCGCACCATGCGCGAGCGCGGGGTCGCGGTCGAAATCAACCTCACCAGCAACGCCTTCATCCTGGGGGTCAAGAACGAGGCGCATCCGGTGCAGGTCTATCGCCAGCAGGGCGTACCCTTCGTGATCTCCACCGACGACCCCGGCGTCTCGCGCAACAACCTGTCGGCTGAGTACGTGCTCTACACCAGCCGCTACAAGCCCAGCTACGATGGGCTGAAGGAAACGGTCTTCAACAGCATCCGCTACTCGTTCCTCTCCGAGGCCGAGAAAGCCGCCGAATTGAAGGTCCTCACACAGCGCTTTACCGCGTTCGAAGCCAGGGGGCGGGAACTGGCGGCCGGCGCGTCGACCAGGCAGAAATAGTTCGGCTACACCACGTCGTAGGTGATCTCGACCTCGGGACCGAAGCAATGGCCCTGGCAGGTGAGGATCCAGTTATTAGCGAGATCGTCGGCCGTGTAGATGTCGTTGTTGGCCAGTACGACCTTGCCCTTGATACTCTTGGCGGCACACGAGGCGCAGAAGCCTTCCTCGCACGACGACAGCGGATTGAGTCCCGCCGCCCGCGCCGCGACCAGGATGGTTTGCCCCTTCTGGTAGGGCACCTTGTGCGTCTTGCCCTCGAAATGGATCGTGATCTCACTCGGGATCACCTCACCTTCCGTCGGTTCGACTGGCACCGCGTCGTTGCCTGAAGCCTCGAAGCGCTCGATGTGCACACGCTCGCGCGGCATGCCGGCGGCGATCAGGGTGCTCTCCACCAGCGCCATGAAGGGACCCGGCCCGCAGAGATAGGCCTCGGCGACTTCAAAGCCTTTGAGCGCGGCCAGGATTTCCTCGGGCTTGGTCAGGCCCTGCGTGGCGTCGAGATGATGGATGATTTCCAGGCGGCCCGGATTGGCCTTCATCAGCGCTTCGAACTCGGCATCGAAGATGATCGAGGGCTTGTCGCGGTTGGCGTAGAAGAGCCGCAAATGACGCTGGCCCTCTTTGAGAGCGCTCTTGATCAGCGACATCATCGGCGTGATGCCGCTGCCGCCACCGAACAGCAACACCGGCGCGTCGCCGGCATCCAGCACGAAGCGGCCGGCCGGCGGCAGCACGTCGAGCGTGCCGCCTTCCTTCAGCGCGTCGTGGAACCAGTTGGAGCCTTTGCCCCCGCCGACACGCTTCACCGTCACCTTGGGCAGGCTGTCGATCCCGGGTGCGCTCGAAAGCGAATAGCAGCGGTTGAAGGCGCCATCGGCGTACGGCACCCGGAAGGTCAGGAACTGGCCCGCCCGGTACTGGAATTTCGCGGCCAGATCGCCGGGGACCTCGAGCACGAAGGAGCGCGCATCCGGCGTTTCCTGGATGATCTTGGCGATGCGCAACTGATGATAAGACATAGGTAAATCCGCGTTCATTGACCGTGCGATTTCCGAGGTGGGACTCTCTATCAGACTGTGATAGTTTCCGCCCAGAAAAATGAACGGAGCGTCATGTTCGTCGCTCCGTCCCTCGGGATGGGACTGCTTTCAGCGTCAGGAGGCAAGAGACACATGAGCACACAGAAGATCTACGCGCTGCCGGTCGAAACGACGGGCTGGAAATTCGATGGCGCCACCGAAATTTCCTTCAACTGGGAATACGACGAGGGCTCGTCCGACCTGCTGAACCTCTACGAAAAAGGCAAGCAGCAGCAGTGGGACACGTCCACCCGCATCGACTGGACGCAGGAGCTGTTCGAAGGCAACCCCATGGGCATGGCCGACGAGTCGATCCCGATCTACGGCTCGCCCTTCTGGGAGAAAATGACCGACAAGGAGAAGGACTGGCTGCGCTTCAACCTGCAGTGCCATTCCATCTGCCAGTTCATGCACGGCGAGCAGGGCGCGCTGATCGCGACGGCCAAGATCGTCAACACCGTGCCGGACATGAACGCCAAGTTCTATGCCGCCACCCAGGTGATGGACGAGGCCCGCCATGTCGAGAGTTATAAGCGGCTGATCCACGAAAAGTTCAAGTGCGCCTACCCGATCACGCCGTCGCTAAAACAGCTCCTCGAGCAGACGCTGACCGACCGCCGCTGGGACATGACCTACCTCGGCATGCAGGTGCTGATCGAAGGCCTGGCGCTGGCCGCCTTCCAGCGCATCCGCGACACCGCCAAGAACAACCTCGCCGGCGCGGTCAACGCCTACGTCATGCAGGACGAGGCGCGCCACGTCACGTTCGGCCGCATGGCGCTGCGCGAATACTACCCGCATCTGAGCGACGCCGAGCGCGCCGAGCGTGAGGAATTCGTCGTCGAGGCGCTCTACTTCATGCGCGACCGCTTCAACCAGGCCGAGGTTTGGATGCGATCGGGCCTGCCGGTCGATAAGCTGATGGAGTATGCCTACAACTCCGGCGCCATGCAGTCGTTCCGCAGCAGGCTCTTCACCCGCATCGTGCCGATCCTCAAGGAGATCGGCCTGTTCGGACCCAAGGTGCAGAAGGCACTGGGCGACATGGGCGTGATGGAATACGCCAAGATCGACATCAACGAACTGATCGGCAACGACCTCAAGGTCGCCGACGACTTCGACAAGAAGAAGTTCGTGCAGGACGCGATCGCCGCCGAATAGCCGCCGCTCTAACGAGATTGGAAAGGGGGCGCTTGGCGCCCCCTTTTTATTTACAGGTATCGATCCGCGGCGGGGCGTCGAGTACTGTCGCCACTTTCGTGATGTCGATGCAGCGCGCGCCGAGCCAGGCCTTGCCCTGCACGAAGATCGCGAACCGCGCGAAGGTGTCGGCCTGCTCGGCGGGTGTCGGCCGGTTGCGCGCAAGCAGCCAGGCCAGCGCATAGATGTTGCTGGTGGCGAAGTCGGCCGACGCCATGTCGAGGTCCTTGCCCCACAGGGCAGCGTTCTTCTGCGCCGCACCGCTGGGATCGGGCAGGCCCGCGAGCCAGGCGTGCGCGGCGGAGGTCATGGCATAGGCGCCGCCGTTCTGATTGCGCAGTGCCTTGGCCTGTTCGGCCACGCCGATATAGCCCTGCCCTTCGATCGTGCTGTTGGCGCAGCCGCGGCGGCAGAGCGCGACGAACATCAGGTATTCGGCGAGGATGATCTCGATGTTGCCGTTGTTGTGCTTGCGCCAGGCGCGCGCGAGGTTCCAGCCCTGCGTGAGTTCCGCGCCCGACCACTGTTTGGCGGCCTGAGGCGTGTCGCGTTCGAGTTCGCCGACCACGGCCTGAGCGGCGGATTGCCATTCGGCGGGAATCTGCGCGGCGGCAGGTGCTCCGCCCAGCAGAACCAGCAACAGGATCGAGATCGCTCGTTTCATCGCGGTGCTCCCTAATATTTGCCGGCCGTCTTGCGATCGCGGCTTTCGTATTGAAGCAGGTTGTCGGCACGCATCACGGTGGCATCAGGCGGCATCAGCCAGCGCATCTGGCCCGGTGTGATCAGCCGGTAGTGACGCGCGTCGTCGACGGCGGCGCCGACATCCCAGCAGTTCTCCTCGTTGGTGATCCACATGCCGGACGGGAAGCGGCGGAGGTCGAACGACGCCGAATAGGTGCGCAGCGTCTTGCGGCCGTTGTTGAAGTATTCGTGGAAGTACGACATCGCGAGTTCGCGGAGGCTGCGATAGACGGGATCGCGCCAGCGCAGCCAGGCATGATTGCTCTTGGAGATCGCGCCCCAACAGCCGTCGCGGCGGAAGAGGGCGACGACATGGTCGGAATCGCCCTTGGCGGCCGTCAGATCCATCAGCAGCGGCGGCTCGCCGTGCAGCCAGAGCGCGCAGGCGGCGACGAAGGCCGCTTCGATGCAATGCGCCTTGCGGTGGCGCAGCACGCCGCGGACCGATCGCAGGGTATCGCCGTCCTGCTCGAAGTTGGCGCGCAGGCCCGCGACGAACTCCTGCACGCGCTGCGGCGTGCGCAACGCGGCGAGAACGCGGCCCTCGTCGGTCGAGAGACCGAGGTCGCCTGGGCTGGGTTGTTTGCGGCTGCGCATTGACTGCAAGTGTGCCGCGACGGCGCGCGGCATGCCAGTGAATGCGGCCAAGGAAGCTGCCAGAGGAGCAGATCGTGAAGCGGGTCGGGGTGGTTGGTGGAGCTGAGGGGGATCGAACCCCTGACCTCCTCATTGCGAACGAGGCGCTCTCCCAGCTGAGCTACAGCCCCCTCCGACCCGGAGAACCGCGCGGATAATGGTTGCCGGGGCACCTGTCAAGCAAACCGGTCTATGTTAGCGTCCCACGGGCTTTTTCGAAGGAGAGTATCCAGTGGCAAACGACAAGAAGGCGGTTCAGACCGACGCGGCCCCCAAGGCGCTCGGACCTTACTCGCAGGCGATCGTGGCCAACGGAATGGTCTTCTGCGCCGGGCAAATTCCTCTCGATCCGGCGTCCGGCAACCTCATCGAGGGCGGCATTGCCGAGCAGACCCACCAGGTTCTCAAGAACCTGCGCGCCGTGCTGAAGGCGGCCGGCAGCGACCTCGACCGGTCGGTCAAGACCACCGTGTTCCTGAAGAGCATGGACAGCTTCACGGCCATGAACGAGGTCTACGGCCGGCCGGAATATTTCGGCGCCAACCCGCCCGCCCGCTCGACGGTGGAAGTGGCGCGCCTGCCGCGCGACGTGATGGTCGAGATCGAAGTCGTGGCGCTCGTCTAGCCCGTGGACAATCCCGTGACCTGGATCCTCGGGCTCGGCTCGCTCGTCGCCTTCGCGTTTTTGATCGCGCACCTGTTGCTGGCGCTCGTGCTGATCATCCCGACCTGGCGCATCTGTACACGGGCGGGCTTCTCCGGCGCCCTGTCGCTGTTCCATCTCGTGCCGTTGATCGGCTCGTTCATCGTCATGGCCATGCTTGCCTTTAGTACCTGGCCCAACGGCGAAGCCTCGCCGGGGCGGCGCTCATGATGGGCGCGGAGATCGCGGCGCTGATGGGCTTCTTCGGCCTCACCGGCGCCTTTGCCCTCGTCGGCACCGTGCTGGCGGCGTGGATGGCCTGGCGCATCGTGGAGAAGGCGGGCCTGCCGGGCTGGACAGGTCTCGGCGCGATCCTGCTGACGCTGACGGGCATCGGTTCGATCGTGCCGCTGGTCCTGCTGTGGGTGTTCGCCTTCATGCGCTGGCCGCGCGACGAGGCCCCTGCCGGCGCGGCAACTCCCGGCTTTGCGCCGGCCGGCCGGCCAGCCGGTGGGCCCAATCCGCCAACCCCTGCCGCTTTGGCGGCGCCTGCGATGGCGTTGGCCGACCGGCGTGGCTGGCAGCTCACCGGCGCGCTCGCCAGTGGCGGCGTCGTGGCGCTGGCTATCGACGGCACGTCGGGGACCTACGTGCTCACCGGCGCGCCCTCGGCGCAGGCCTCCGACCTGTCGGTGCCCGACCCCTCGGTCGGCCAACCCCACGCCCGGCTGCTGACGGCCGGCACCCGGCTGGGGCTCGAGGACCTGGGCAGCCCCGGCGGCACCTTCATCGACGGCGCCCGCCTGCTGCCCGAGCACGGGCCCAGGGATATCAGCGGGGCGCGTGCGATCCGGCTCGGAAGCGTCGACCTCGCCCTGTCGCGCACCTGAAACAGGGCAAACCTCAAATAGGCTTGTGATCGGCATTCCCCGCCGAGTAGGGTGCGCGCAGCCGGCAACCTGCCGGCATTTTTAGGCGAGGACGCGATGCTGTCGCTGGCGGTGCTGATCGACAAGGTGATCGACATCTACACCTGGATCGTGATTGCGGGAGCGATCATGAGCTGGCTGGTGGCGTTCGGCGTGGTCAACATCAGCAACAAGTTCATCCGCATGGTCGTCGATGTGCTCTATCGACTGACCGAACCGGTGCTGCGCCCGATCCGCCGCATCCTGCCCAACCTCGGCGGCGTCGACATCTCGCCCGTCATCCTGTTGCTCGGCCTGTTCTTCGTCCGCAGCCTGCTGTGGGAATACGTCTGGCCGGCGCTGATCCAGTAGTCTGCCGCCCGCGAACATGGCTGATGCCAAGCTACCTCATGCGAAACTAATAGACGGAAAGGCCTTTGCCCTTGGCCTGCGTCAGCGCGTGGGCGTGGGCGTGGCTGAACTGGTGGCTTCAGGCTCGCCCAAACCAGGTCTGGCGACAGTGCTCGTCGGCGCCGATCCGGCGAGCCAGGTCTATGTCCGCAACAAGGGTAAGCTCGCCGCCGAACTCGGCATGACGAGCTTCGATCATCGGCTGCCGGCCGAGACCACCGAGGCGCAGCTGCTGGCGCTGATCGCGACGCTCAATGTCGATCCCGCCATCAACGGCATCCTGGTGCAGCTTCCGCTGCCTAGGCACATCGATACATCGCATGTGCTGCTGGCGGTCGATCCCGCCAAGGACGTCGACGGCTTCCATCCCATCAATGTCGGCCGGTTGGGCTCGATCGCCGCGGGCGCGCCGCTCGACTTCCCGGTGCCGTGCACGCCTCTCGGTGTGTCGATGCTGCTGCAGGATGCGCTGAAGTCGCTGTCGGGCCTGCATGCCGTCGTCATTGGCCGCTCGAACCTGGTCGGCCGTCCGGTGGCGCAGCTTCTCCTGCGCGCCGACTGCACCGTCACCATTACGCATTCGCGCACACGCGACCTGCCGGGCCTCTGCCGCCAAGCCGATATCGTCGTCGTCGCGATCGGCAAGCAGGAGTTCGTGCGCGGCGACTGGATCAAGCCCGGTGCGGCGGTGATCGACGTCGGCATCAATCGCATCCCGACGGCCGACGGCAAGTCGAAGCTGGTGGGCGATGCGGCCTTCGCCGAGATCCTGCCGGTGGCGGGCCATCTCACGCCGGTGCCGGGCGGCGTCGGCCCGATGACGGTGGCGTGCCTGATGTTCAACACGCTCCAGGCCGCCCGCCGCGCGGCGGGGCTGGCGGTGGTTTCGGCTTAGAATTCTCCCGGACCGCGAGCCT
>CAMARK010000047.1 GCA_945860205.1 Reyranella massiliensis 521
CGGCCCTTTGGCTTGAGAGTGCGAAGTCGGGTGTCCGTGAGAGACATGACGTCACTCTAATTCAAAAATTTGGGTAACACTTGGGTAACCTTTCCCACCAACTGTGGGCGGACACATGCGGACAGAGGCGGAAGGATAGACCAATGAAATCGGGACTCCCCGTACGTCGGTGGATGACCACGGACAGGCATTCCATCACAGGGCAAGATGTAACGAACGGACGGAAGCCGCGGGCGCAGGCCCGCGGTTACTTGAGCAGTCCCTCGCGGCGGACGTACTTCGAGATCTCGCCGGCGATCAGCGCATTGCCGGCGGCACTCGTATGGCCGTCGCCGACGATGTAGGGATTGGGCCCGCCCGCTTCCCTGTTGCGATGGAAGCTCTCGGTCAGGTCGAGCAGCCGGATGTTGCCGATGACGCGGGCCAGGCCGTTGGGCGGTCCCCAATAGTTCGTGGGCAGGTAGACGACGAGCAGCTGAGTGCCCATCTCAGCCGCAGTGCGTTCCATCTCGCGCAGAAGGAACGACATGGCGCGGTCTTTCCTGGCCTCGTCGGCCTCGTCGAACGTGGCCCGTGCATATTCGATCCGGCCCTGGATCACGTCGAGACCATGGGTCAGCCAGCGGACCGGATTGTAATTGTTGCCCGTGAGCTGCTGCTGCAAGCGCCGGACGCCGTTGCTCCAGGGTGCGGCGAGCCGGGGCCTGTCCTGCTCGTCCCATGCAACATGGGACACGTCGAGGCAGAACGGATAGTAGGACGGCGCGCACGGCATGACGTTGCGCTCGAAATGATGGGCGATCATGCCGTAGACGACCAGCCTGGGCGCGAGATCGCGGTTTCGCCGCAGGATCTGCAGCGCCTGCGTGGTGCCGTAGCTCGCCATGGCGAGGTTCGAGACGCTCGCCTTGAGTTCCCGTCCGACCGTGGCAGCATAGGTCTGGGGATTTTCCAGCGCATAACCCCAGGTGAACGAATCGCCGACCGTGAGGATATCGACGCGGGCCGGGCTTCGTTCGCCGCGACCGTCGACGCGGGCGCCGCGATCGTTGGTGTAGACGTCGAAGGCGAAGGCCTTGCGGTCCTTGATCGCGGGATAGATGCGCCTGTTGTGGGAGCTGGGATTGGGGATCGCGCCGATTTCGGTGTCGTAGATCACCAGCGCATCGCCCTCGGACGACATGGCGATCCCCGGGACGGTCAGATAGGCGCCGATTTCGATTCCCAGGAGCAAGCTTGCGATCGTTGATACCAACACCAGCAAGACCGTCTTCATTGGCTTGGCTTTTTTCACAGTCACTCGCTCGATGGATGGGCGCCATTAGCCCATCCCGCAGGGTGGGACAACGACAAGTTTCTGACGGGCGGGGCCGAGGACATGGGCCGACTCGACGGCACGGCGGAGACCGAATAAACCATGCCGAATAAAATGACCCGCCTCTACCTGATATCCCCCGAGCGCATCGAGCATCCCACGATCTTCGCAGACGATCTGCGGGCGGCGTTGAATGGCGGCGATGTCGCCGCCTTCCAGCTTCGCCTGAAGGACGTGGCCGACGACGCGATCGCGCGCGCCGCCGACACGCTGCGGCCGATCTGCCAGCAGCGCGACGTGGCCTTCATCCTGAACGACCGGCCCGACCTCGCGGCGAAGCTCGATTGCGACGGCGTGCATGTCGGCCAGGAAGACATGCCCTATGCCGAGGCGAGGCGCATCGTGGGGCCCCAGCGGCAGATCGGCGTCACCTGCAAGGCCTCCCGCGACCTCGCCATGACGGTGGGCGAGGCCGGCGCCGATTACGTGGCCTTCGGCGCCTTCTTTCCCTCGAACACCAAGGCCATCACCACGCCCGCCTCGCTCGAGATCATCGAGTGGTGGAGCGAGCTGTTCGAGATCCCGTGCGTGGCGATCGGCGGCATCACGGTCGAGAACTGCCGCCCGGTGATCGCGGCCGGCGCCGACTTCCTGGCAGTTGCCGGCGGCGTCTGGAACCACAAGGACGGGCCCGAGGCGGCCGTCCGCGCCTTCAACGAGATCTTTTCAGCGGACCGGTAGCCACAGCACGTCTTCTATGTGCGAAGCTCCCGTCGCCAGCATCACCAGCCGGTCGAACCCGAGCGCGATGCCGGCGCAGTCAGGCAGGCCGTGATCGAGGGCCGCCAGGAAATCGCCGTCGACCGGCCAGCGCAGGCCATAGAGCCTTTCCTTCTCGTCCATGTCGGCGGCCAGCCGTGTCCTCTGAATCGCGGGATCGGTGAGCTCGCCGAAGGCGTTGGCGAGTTCGACACCGCAGGCATAGAGCTCGAAGCGCTCGGCCACGCGCGGATCGCCTGGCTTGGCGCGTGCGAGCGCCGCCATCGCGATCGGATATTCGCAGAGGATGGTCGGTCGCCCCATGCCGAGCCGCTTCTCGATCTTCTCGAACATGACGCGGAAGAAGACATCGTCCCAGCTATCGCCCGCATGCATCGCTACCCCGGAGACATGGGAGAGTTTCTCGGCACTGCCGACCGTTGCGAACAGGTCGACGCCGGCGTGGCGCTGGAAAGCCTCGGCCACGGTCAGGCGCTCGGGCTCGGCCCGGGGATCGCAGCGATGATCCCGCCAGCGCAACTCCTCGACGCCAGTGAACGCCAGCAGCGCCGCGCAATCGGCCATGATCGTCTCGTAGCCCACCCCGGCGCGATACCATTCCAGCATGGTGAATTCCGGATGATGGAGAGCGGAGCCCTCGGCGTTGCGGAACACGCGCGCGAACTGGAAGAGTTTTGGGATGCCGCCGGCCAACAGCTTCTTCATCGCAAACTCGGGCGAGCTGTGCAGCCAGCGTTCGCGTTCCTCGCCGTCGGGCAGTTCCCATTCCGTGGCGAAACCGGAGAGATGCACTTCGGCGCCCGGCGCCACCTGCAGGATCGGCGTCTCGACCTCGACGAAGCTCTCGGTCGCGAACCACTGCCGCATCGCCGCCTGCAAGCGGGCGCGGGCCGCCAGATGCGGCAGGCGTCGGCTGAGCTTATCGGGTCGCCACTCGGTCATGCCGGACCATCGCATGCGGCGTGGGCGCCGTGTAGGGTGCGGCCGCGATGGCACCCTCCATGACTCCCAGGCAGATTGACGCTTTCTGCAGCAAGCTGCCGGCTGCAACCCGCACCGTGCAATGGGAGGGCGTCATCGTCTTCAAGGTCGGCAGCAAGATGTTCTGCCTGATCGCGCCGCCCGACCATTCGGTTGGCCGGGTCTGCTTCAAATGCCCACCCGAGCACTACGAGGCGCTCAGCCGCTCCGAAGGTTTCCGCCCGGCACCCTATCTGGCACGCGCCAAATGGGTGGCACTCGACGACCCAAGGATCCTGACGCCGGCCGAGACCAGGGCCTACATCAAGCGGGCCCATGCCGTGATCGCCGCCGCCCTGCCGAAGAAGAAACAGGCCGAACTGAGGCTCTAGGCCCGGTTGCGGGGCCCCGCCGCCTTTGATAGAAGGCCGCCCGTCGGCCTCGGCCCGCGCCCCGCGGACGAGGCCGAATTCCATTCATCCAAACCTACGACGAGACCCCGGTAAGCCCATGAAAGTTCCCGTCAATTCCATTCGCGCCGGCAACGTCATCGAATACAACGGCAAGCTCTGGGTCGCGTCCAAAGTCGAGCATATCAGCCCCGGCAAGGGCGGCGCCTTCGTGGCTATCGAGGCCAAGGCGCTGCGCGAGGGCAATAAGCTGCAGGAACGCTTCCGCTCCGGCGAAACGATCGAACACGTCCATATCGACGACCGCGAGTGCACCTTCTTGTTCAAAGACGAGAACGGCTACACCTTCATGGACAAGGAAAACTTCGAGCAGCTGGCGGTCGGCTCCGACGTCCTTGACGCCGATCTCGCCCGCTTCCTCCAAGACGGCATGGAAGTCTCCGTCTCGCTCTACGAAGGCACGCCGGTCGGTATCGAACTGCCCAAGACCGTGACGCTCTCCGTCATCGAGGCCGATGCCGTGGTCAAGGGCCAATCGGCTTCCTCGTCGTACAAGCCCGCGGTCGTCGAGGGCGGCATCCGCGTGATGGTGCCGCCGCATATCGGCGTCGGCACGCGCCTCGTCATCAACACAGAGGATGGCAGCTACATGGAACGTGCCAAGGATTAACTGCACCGTGGCCCTTCCCACCGATCGCCCCCCCAGAGACCGCCCCCTCGGCGATCGTCCCGTTGCGCGCATCGGCCGTGCCCCGATGGCGCCGGGCCGCGAGCGCTCGGGTCCGCCCGAACGTCGTTCTCTGGCACCGCGCTCGGCCACCATCACCGTGATGATCCGTGCCGCTTTCGCGGCGGCCAAGAACCTGAAGCGCGACTTCGGCGAGGTAGAGAACCTGCAGGTCTCGGAAAAGGGGCCGGGCGATTTCGTCAGCCACGCCGACATCAAGGCCGAGCGCGTGCTCCGCGCCGAGCTGTTGAAGACGCGGCCGGAATACGGCTTCCTCGGCGAGGAAAGCCGCGAGACCAAGGGCGACGGCCGCAACCGCTGGATCGTCGACCCGCTCGATGGCACCACCAACTTCCTCCACGGCGTGCCGCACTTCGCCATTTCGATCGGCCTGGAGCGTGACGGCGAGATGTTCGCGGCCGTCGTCTACCAGCCGATCTCCGACGAGCTGTTCTGGGCCGAGAAGGGCAGCGGCGCCTACATCGACACGCCGGCCGCCCGTTCGCGGCGGCTGCGCGTCTCCGGTCGCAAGGATCCGGCGCGCGCCCTGGTCGGCACCGGCATCCCGCACATCGGCAAGGGCGGTCACGCCGACTATCACGCCAAGCTCGCTTCCGTGACCGAGCGCACCGCCGGCGTCCGCCGCTGGGGCGCGGCGGCGCTCGACCTCGCCTTCGTGGCGGCCGGACGCTTCGACGCGTTCTTCGAATTTGGCCTGGCATCCTGGGACGTCGCCGCCGGTCTTCTGCTGGTGCGCGAAGCCGGCGGCTTCGTGGGCGACATTTCGGGCCAGCCCTACGTCCTGGGCGGCCCCTCGATCCTGGCCAGCAATGCCGGCTTGCGCGATCCGATGATCGAGATCCTCACAGGCAGCCGGCCAACCGAGTCACTCTAGACGTCGCTCCAAGCGGATTTCGTCAACCGAAGACGTTATGTCCCCACCGCCAGCCGGTTGAGCAGGAGGGCTCCATTGGCTATTCTCCGCCCGTCAGCGCGCGCCCTTGCTGCAGACTGTCTCGACTCGCCAAAATCTTTGAAAGGCAATCGGTTATGCCAACGTCTTCGGTCGCCGTGCGCAGTCTCGCTCTTGCGGTTTTGAGCTTTGGTGCTGCATCGGCCGCCTTCGCGCAGGGATCGAACGTCACCGCCTTCAACCCCTACTCCGGCATCGGCCTGCCGGGCGGGCCGGTGCCGCAATATGGTTCGCAGGCGGCCTATCCGATCGTCGACACCGTCGGCCCGACGGCCGGTGGGCCGGCCTTCAATCCCTGGCAGCCCGGCGCCAATGTCGGCGCGGCCTATCCGATTGCTGCCGGTGTCGTTTCTGCTGGTGTCGTCTCCACCAGCGCGGTAGCGGCCGGCGTGCCCGCGCCCAATTACGCCTACAACCCCAGCGCCTACTTGCCGGCCCCGCCGCCCGGTCCGATCGAGAGCCGCATGGTGGCGATTCCCGAGTTGGGCAACGCGCCATCGCGGCGCGAGAGCTACACGCCGGTGCCGACGTACACGCCGCCCCCGCCGCCCGTCGCTCCGCCCGTGGCGGCCCGTCCCGAGCCGACGCCCACGCCGATGCCTGTGGCGGTGCGCGTGGTGCCGCCGCCCGCGGCCACTCCAGCGCCTGTTGCCGCCCCCGTCGTGGCGACGCCCGCCCCCACGGTCGCTGCCCCGGCACCAGCGCCACCGCCGCCGGCACGCGCCACGGCAGCCGCCGCCCCACCTCTGCCGCCCGAGCCCGCAGTTCAGCCGCCCAGGGGCACCGTCGCCGCGACCATCGCCTTTACCGGCCAGTCGGCGGAACTGAACGACGCGGCCAGGACCGATCTTGATCGCCTGGCCAAGAACCTCGGCGATCGCAGCCTGCGCCAGATCGAGATCCGCGCCTATGCCGGCGGCGCCGATCCGGACAGCCGCAAGATCTCACTTGCCCGCGCTCTGGTCGTCCGCAGCTACCTGATCGACAAGGGCGTGAAGACCCGCATCGAGGTTGGAGCCTACGGCGGCGACAGCAGGGGCGGCAGCAGCGACCGGGTGGACATACTGGTGCCCAACTCGTGATCGATCTTCAGCCACACCACGGTCGTAGCTGAACACATGAGCAATCCCCTGCCCTATCTGATCCGGATGCTGCTGTTCCTGGTAGCCGTCGGCGTTCTCGCCTACGTCCTGCACGAGGACCTGCTGCGCGTGTTCCTGAACACGCCGATACTGAACGGCGTCATCGTGGGCGTGCTCGTGATCGGCATCTTCTTCGTCATGCGCCAGGTCATCTCGCTGTGGCCCGAGGTGCGGTGGCTGCGCCGCTTCCAGCACCGTGAGCAGGGCGCGCCCCTGCTCGAGACCCATACGATCAACCTGCTGGCGCCGATGGCTGCCATGCTGGGCGAGCGGCAGGACAATTTCCGGCTTTCGCCGACGGCCACGCGCGCCATGCTCGACGGCATCGCCACCCGCCTCGACGAGCGTCGCGAACTCACACGCTACCTGATCGGACTGCTGATCTTCCTCGGCCTGCTCGGCACCTTCTGGGGTCTGCTGGAGACCATCGGCGCGGTTGCCGACGCCATCAACGGCCTGCAGGTCACAGGCGGCGATGCCGTGCAGATGTTCGCCAAGCTCAAGGCCAGCATCGATGGCCCGCTGAAGGGCATGGCGACGGCATTCGGCGCCTCGCTGTTCGGCCTCTCCGGCTCGCTGGTCCTGGGCTTCCTCGAACTGCAGGCGAGCCAGGCGCAGGGTCGCTTCCATATCGAACTCGAGGAGTGGCTGGCCGGCGCTACCCACCTCTCCAGCAGCAGCCTGCACGGCGAGGGCGAACAGGGCGTGTCGGCCTATGTCGAGGCGCTGCTCGAACGCACCGCCGATGGGCTCGACGATCTCACCCGCACGCTCCGGCGCAGCGAGGAGAGCCGCGAGGCAACAGCCAACGCCAGCGCCACCTTGGTGGAGCGTCTTGCCGCCCTGGCCGAGACCATGCGCGCCCAGCAAACCCTGCTTGCCCGCCTGGCCGAGCATTCGATCGAACTTCGCGGCACGGTCAACCGCCTGTCCGAGCGTTCGCCGGAAGGCGACCGCGAAACGCTGCAGATCCATCAGCGCAACATCGAGGCGAACCTCGTCCGCCTCGTCGAGGAAAGCGTGCGCAGCCGCACCGCCCTGGCTGACGAACTACGTGGCGAGTTCCGCCTGCTTGCCCGGACCATTGCCTCGACCCGCGGTCAAAGCCTGCCTCCGGGCGAAGGCTAGCCGGATATGGCCGGCGCCTCGTCTCGCCGCCGTGCCGGAGCCGCCGACTATACTTGGCCCGGTTACGTCGACGCGCTCACGACGCTGTTGATGGTGCTGATCTTCCTGCTGTCTCTGTTCAGCGTCGCGCAGTTCACCCTGTCGGACACCCTGAACAATCGCGACAGCTCCATCGCCTCCCTCAACAAGCAGATCGGCGACCTGGCAAGCCAGTTGTCGATCGAGAAGACGGCAAGCCAAGGGCTTCAACAGGATATCGAGAAGCTCACCCTGCAACTTCGTCAGTCGAGCAGCGAACGCGACCGGCTGAGCGTGGACCTCGCCACCGAACGCCGGACAGCCGACGGGCTTAAGATCGAGCGCGACCAGCTCACCGAACGCCTGACCTCGATGCTCGCCGAGCACGAGCGGCTTGCCGACGCCCTGAAACAGAGCACCAGCGACGCAGAGGCCAAGAGCGCCTACCTGCAGAAGGAAATCGAACGCCAGAGGCTCGAGCTCACGCGCCTGGCGGCCTCGCTTGCCGCCGCGAACGACGAGAAGGGCAAGTTCTTCACCGATCTCACCGAGGAGCAGAAGCTTTCGGCGGAGCAGAAGGCCGCCGTCGTGCGACTCACCGCTGAATTGTCCGGACTCAAGGATGAACTCGCCCGCCTCAACGTCGCGCTCGATGCCGCCGACACGAAGGCCAAGGACCAGCAGGTCCAGATCGTCGACCTCGGCCAGAAACTCAACCGGGCGCTCGCCGCCAGGGTCGAAGAGCTGGCGCGCTATCGCTCCGAATTCTTCGGCAAACTGCGCGAGGCGCTGGCCGGCCAGCGCGATGTCCAGATCGTGGGCGACCGCTTCGTCTTCCAGTCGGAAGTGCTGTTTACCTCGGGATCGGCGGTCCTGCAGCCCGGCGGCGAGAAGCAACTCGCCAGCGTCGCCCAGCGACTGGTCGATATTTCTTCCCGCATCCCCAAGAACATCAATTGGGTGCTGCAGGTCGACGGGCACACCGACAGCACACCGATCAGCAACGCGATCTTTCCGTCCAACTGGGAGCTGTCCGCCGCCCGGGCGATCGCGGTGGTGAAGTTCCTGCACAAGGAAGGCATCCCGAACGATCGCCTGGTGGCCGCCGGCTACGGCCAGTACCAGCCGCTGTCGACCATCGACACCGCCCGCAACCGGCGCATCGAGCTGAAGCTCACGAATCGCTAAAGCAACCCAAGTCGTTTCAGTTCGGCTGCCATTTCCGCCGGCATGTCGCTGGTGTCGCCGTGCGACAGGTCGGGCGGCGCGCCTTTGGGATCGAGGTAGCGCCAGCCCTGGAAGGCCTTGCAGGCCTGGGGCGTCGTCGGCACCAGGGTCCGCCGGACCTTGATCCGACAGTATTTCCGGGCCTCCTCGCGGTCGAAATCCTGCTCGAAGCCGACCAGTTCCTGGCGGCAGCGGATGACCCCGCGCACCACCCAGTAGAGCGAGCCACCCGCGAGCAACTCCTCGGAGCGTTTGGGCGTATTCCTTGTGTAGACCCAGTGGGGAGAGCGCGGGCTTTGCCGGCGCTGCTTGCGGCGCGCCGACTGGACCACCTTCATATGGGCGATGTCGTCCACGCCGACAGCGAGCTTGATGAGATGCAACACCATCGCTTGCGATAGAACGCAATGCGAAGTCACTCAAGCGGGGCCTATCCACAGCGTGTCGGCAGCGCCACAGCCCGGAAACATTCACAATGCCCCCGGCAGTCTCCACAGTGTCTTCACAATCGGCGGCTTAGACTGTGTTCGCTCGCTGTGGGGGTTCTCATGAATAAGTCGACGCTGACTGCTTTGATCGTGGCTCTGATGCTGGGATCGGGCATCGCGGGCTACCTCATCGGAACGCCGAGCGAGCACCTAGACCGCGCTTCGCTGCCACCCCGCACCGCCTCGACGATCACATCCACCCCGGTTGCGCCCACCGTACCGGCCGCACCTGCCGCCCCGGCTTCAGGCAGCCTGGCGCCAACGCCGATCGCCCAGCCAGCCGCCGCTCCCAACGAGCCCTTCGCCTACCGCCGCCTCGGCATCGACAGTTCGCGCGCCGATGGCGAAGCCTGCCTCGCCTTCAACAAGCCGCTGGCCACCGGCGACGTGAAATACGCCGACTACGTCCGTATCGAGCCGGAGGTGAAGTCGGCATTGCGCGTGGTCGACGACCGCCTGTGCGTCGGCGGCCTCGCCTATGGCCAGGACTACAAGGTCAAGCTGCTCCAGGGCTTCCCCGGCCGCGACGGCGCCAAGCTCGAGACCGAACGGACGGTGGATGTCGCGATGGGCGCGCGCCCGGCCGTCGTGACGCTGCCCGGCAAGGGTTTCATCCTGCCGCGCGGCTCCGCCGCCGGTCTTCCCGTTACCACCATCAACGTCTCCAAGGTCGGCTTCGCCGTCTATCGCGTCAACGAACGCGCCATCGAGCGCTTCGCCGGCGACCGCTACGACGCCACCTTCCCCGGCTCGGAGCCGATCACCGAGTCGTGGTCGCTGCGCTCGTGGCTGAACGGCTCCAACGGCGTCCGGCTGTGGCGCGGCACCATGGAGGTGCGCAACGTTCCCAACCAGCCGGTGATCACCGCCTTCCCGATCCGCGAGACGATCAAGGACTGGAAGCCCGGCGCGTACTTCGTCGTGGCCTGGAACTCGGCACGCCCGCCGTCACAGAACGACGACGATGACGAGGATCAATCCAGTTCCAGCGCTTCGGGCCTCTGGGTGATCGACACCGACATCGCGCTCACCACCTTCAGCGGCGACGACGGCCTCAACGTTTTCGCCCGCTCGCTGCAGAGCGCCCAGCCGCTGGCCGGCCTCGAGGTCGTCCTGCTGTCGCGCGGCAACGAGCCCATCGCCAAGGCCGTCACCGCGGCCGATGGCCGGGTGAACTTTGCCGCCGGCCTGATGAAGGGCCGGGGCGCGGCGGAGCCCGCCGCCGTGATGGCCTCGGACGCGGCCAAGCAGGAATTCTCCCGCATCGAGCTCAGCAAGGCCGCGTTCGATCTCTCGGATCGCGGCATCGATGGGCGCGCCCAGCCCGGGCCGGTCGACGCGTTTCTTTATACTGAACGCGGCATCTACCGGCCCGGCGAGACAGTGCGGCTCATGGCGCTGTTGCGCGACCAAGGGGCCACGGCGCTCGCCGACATACCCGTGACCCTGATCGTGAAGCGGCCCGACGGCACCGAGTTCACGCGCTTCACCCATGCGCTGCAGGCGGCGGGCGCCGTGCACCAGGCGATCGCGCTGCCGAAATCGTCGCGCCGCGGCCGCTGGTCGGTGGCCGCCCACATCGACCCCCGGGCCGCGCCGGTCGGCCGCGTCGATTTCTCGGTCGAGGATTTCGTCCCTGAGAAGCTCAAGGTCGAGCTCACCTCCGACCAGGCGATCCTGCGCCTCGGCCAGGCCAACGGCTTTGCCGTGTCGGCCGACTTCCTCTATGGCGCGCCGGCGTCAGGCCTCTCGGTCGAGGCCGACATGCGCGTCACCGTCGACGAGCAGCCCTTCCCCGCCTTCGCCAAGTACCGGTTCGGGCCGGAGTCGGAGCGCGAGAAGTTTGAGCCGCCGTTCATCACACTGACGGCGCCGGAAACCGACGACGCCGGCAAGTCGCGCCTCGAATGGGGTGGCGATCAGGTGAAGGACACGGTCCTGCCGCTCAAGGCGCAGCTCACGGCGCGCGTGTTCGAGCCCGGCGGCGGCCGCGCCACCAAGGCCGACAAGATCGTGCCGATGCGCAGCCGCGACGCCTATCTCGGGATCAAGCCCGCGTTCGAGGGCCGCTACTCGCGCGAAGGCATCGATACCGAATTCGACATCGTGGCCGTCGATGCCGCTGGCGCGCAGATCGCCCGGCCGAACGTCGAATATCGCATCGACCGGATCGAATATGCCTACCAGTGGTACCAGGTCGACGGCCGCTGGCGTTGGCAGGCGATCCCCAACGAGCGCCTGCTGATTGCCGACACGATCGCCCTCCAGGCCGACGCGCCGGTGCGCCTCGCACGCCGCCTCACCTGGGGCCCGCATCGCCTCACCATCACCGACAAGGAAAAAGACACGTCCAGCAGCACGACGTTCTACGTCGGCTGGTATGGCGGCGGCACTGCCGAGGAGACGCCCGACACGCTCCGCGTGGCGAGCGACAAGCAAAACTACGCCCCGGGCGACACCGCGCGGCTGCGCATCGAAGCGCCGTTTGCCGGCGAGGCGCTGATCGCCATCGCCACCGACCGCATCGTCGCGACCTACGCCGTCCAGGTTCCCGCCGGCGGCACCACGATCGACGTGCCGATGAAGGCCGAATGGGGCGCCGGCGCCTACGCGCTGGTGACGGCGTGGCGGCCGCTGTCGGCGCCAGCCGACCGCACGCCGACGCGCGCCATCGGCGCCGTCTGGCTCGCCCTCGATCCGGCGCTGCGTACCCTCGGGGTCCAGATCGGCGCGCCCGAAAAGGTGACGCCGCGCCAGCGCATCGAGGTGCCGGTGCGCGTCGCCAACCTCAAGGGTGAGGAAGCCTTCATCACCCTGGCGGCGGTCGACGAGGGCATCCTGCAGCTCACGCGGTTCCGCACGCCTAATCCGGCCGAGTTCTACTTCGGCAAGCGCCAGCTCGGCATCGCCATGCGCGACGACTACGGCCGCCTGCTCGACGGACGCGCCGACGATCTCGGCCGTATCCGGACCGGCGGCGATTCCGGCGACATCGGCGGCCTCGATATCGTGCCGACCCGCACCGTTGCGCTGTTCAGCGGCCCGGTGAAGCTCGACGACAAGGGTGAGGCCAGGATCGCGCTCGATATCCCCGACTTCATCGGCCAGCTCCGGCTGATGGCAGTCGCATACGGCAAGACCCGTGTCGGCTCGTCCGAGCATCGCCTGTTCGTGCGCGATGCCGTCACCGCCGACGTCGTGCTGCCGCGCTTCCTGGCACCGGGAGACAACGGCCGCGTGGCGCTGTCGCTGCACAATGTCGAAGGCCAGGGCGGCGACTACCGGGTGACGATGGAAGCCACCGGCGCCGTAGCGCTTGAACGCCCTTTGGCCGAGACGCGACGGCTCGCCGCCAACCAGCGCGATCTGCTGACCTGGACACTCCGCGCCGGCGATCCCGGCTTCGGCAAGGTCACGGTCTCGGTGGCGGGACCGGGCAACTTCGCGGTCAAGCGCGACTGGGACATCCAGGTGCGGGCGGCGCAGACGCCGAGCGCCATCGACACCGTGGCCCAGCTTGAGCCGGGCCGCGAACTCACGCTCGACCGCAACGTGACGGCGCCCTTCGCCCCGGGCACAGCGGTGGCGAGCGTGGCACTGTCGCGCACGCCCGGCATCGATGTGCCGGCCCTGCTGCGCGCGCTCGACAAGTATCCCTATGGCTGCATCGAGCAGACCACCAGCCGCGCCCTGCCGCTGCTCTACTACAACGACGTGGCTCTGCTGGGGTACGGGCCGGCCGATCCCCGCATCGGCGATCGTGTCCAGGATGTGGTCTATCGCATCGTCGACATGCAGCTCTACGACGGCTCGTTCGGCATGTGGGGGCCGTTCGGCAATGCCGCCGCCGAGTGGCTGCAGAGCTACGTCCTCGACTTCCTGCTGCGCGCCCGCGACCAGCAGATGGCAGTGCCGGCGGCGTCGCTGCAGCGCGGCCTCACCTGGCTCAACCGCACCGCCGACCGCCTGTCGCCCAACGCCCAGGCCTATGCCTGGTTCGTGCTGGCCAAGGCCGGCCTCGCCGATCCCGGCCGGGTCCGCTACTTCCAGGACACGAAGGGAGCCGAGATCCGGGGCGGCCTCGCCTGGGCCCAGCTCGCCGCGGCACTGAACCAGGTCGGCGAACCCGGCCGGGCGCGCCTGGCTTTCGAGCTCGCCCGCCGGAACATCGACGAGCGTGATCCCAACGATTACTACGGCTCGCCGCTGCGCAACCGTGCCGCGCTTCTCGCGCTCGCCTCGGAAGCCGGCGGCCGCGAGGGCGTGACCCTGGTCATGGCCTCGGTGCGTGAGCGCCTGACCGCCCGGATCGAGGACACCACCACGCAGGAACAGGCGTGGCTGGTGCTGGCTGCGCGCGCGTTGGCCGGTGGCGGCGACTTCGCCTACGCGGTCGACGGCGTTAGCGCCAAGTCGGCCACCGAACCAGTCGTGATCAATCCTGACCAGGCCACGATCAACCGCGGGCTCCGCGTCAGGAACGACGGCGACAAGGCCGTCTGGATGCAGGTGACGGCACGCGGCGTGCCGCGCGATCCACAGCCGGCCGGCGCCAACGGCCTCAGCGTCACCCGGCGCCACCTGACGTTCACCGGCGAACCGGCCGATCTCTCCAAGGTCCGCCAGAACGACCGCCTGATCGTGTCGGTGAGCGGCCGCAACCTCGAGGGTGGCTACCACGAAGTGGCGCTGCTCGACCTGCTGCCGGCCGGCTTCGAGATCGAATCGGTGCTGAACGAGGAGACGGCGAAGTCCTTCCCGTTCCTGTCCAAGCTCACCGTGCCCAGGATCGCCGAAGGTCGCGACGACCGCTTCTTCGCGTCCTTCAACCTGGGCGACCGGACCTACCGATCCTGGTGGGACAGCGAAAACCGCTTCGGCAACTCCTACCACGTGGCCTACATCGTCCGTGCCGTCACCCCTGGTACCTTCGCGCTGCCGGCGGTGAACGTCTCCGACATGTACGCCCCGCGCGTCTATGCCCGCAGCGCCATGGGCCGCGTCACGGTCGCGCCGCGCTGATCCCATGATCGGTCGGCGCCTCTTCGTCGGAGTTGCCCTCGCCGCCGCTAGCCTGGCGGCGGGGTTTCTGGCACTCGACCGGCTGTTCCCGCCCAACCTCGGGCGCTACCAGGAACGATCGACCGAGATCGTCGACGCCAACGGCCGCTTGCTGCGCGCCTTCACCACGGCCGACGGCAAATGGCGGCTCAAGACGACTGCCGACGATGTCGATCCGCTCTATCTGTCGCTGCTCAAAGCCTACGAGGATCGCCGCTTCGACCAGCACATGGGCGTCGACCCGCTGGCGGCGGCGCGTGCGGCTGGCCAATGGATCGGGCGCGGCCGCATCGTCTCGGGCGCGTCGACCCTCTCGATGCAGGCCGCCCGCCTGCTCGAACCGCACCGGTTCCAAGCAGGGGCACGCAGCCTGTTCACCAAGACGATCCAGTCGGCCCGCGCGCTGCAGCTCGAGTGGCGCTACTCCAAGCGCGAAGTGCTGGCGATCTATCTCACGCTGGCGCCGATGGGCGGCAATCTCGAAGGCGTGCGTGCGGCCTCCTTCGCCTATTTCGGCAAGGAGCCGAAGCAACTCAGTGCGGCGGAAGCGGCCCTGCTGGTCGCCATTCCGCAATCGCCGGAGCGCCGCCGGCCCGACCGCGCCGCCGACAGGGCCCAGGCGGCACGGGACCGCGTCCTGGTGCGCGGCCTGGAGCACGGCGTCGTCGATCAGGCCGCCTACGACAGGGCGATCAGCCGGCCGGCGCCGGCGCGCCGGCTTGCCCTGCCAATGCAGGCGCCGCATCTGTCGGCGTGGCTTGCCGGCCAGTCGCCAGGCACGGTGGTGCCGACGACGCTGCGCTTCGAGCTCCAGACCGCACTGGCCCAGCTCGCGGCCGAGGAGCGCGGCCAGTTCGCGGACAAGGCCGAGATCGCCATGATCGTGCTCGACAACCGCACCGGCGGGGTCGTGGCCTGGCTGGGTGGCTCCGATTTCTTCGGCCGCACCGGCCAGGTCGATCTGGTGCGTGCGCATCGCTCGCCGGGCTCGGCGCTGAAACCGCTGATCTACGCCATGGCCTTCGACGATCGCACCTTGCACCCCGACACGCTGGTCGAGGATGTGCCGGTGCGTTTCCGCGACTGGCTGCCGCGCAACTTCGACCGCGACCATCAGGGCGCGGTCACCGTGCGCCGCGCGCTGCAGCAATCGCTGAACGTGCCGGCGGTGCTGGCAATGGAAAAGGTCGGCCCGCAGCGCTTCCTCTCGACCTTGCGCACGGCAGGCGTCGCGCCCGGCCTGCCGCCGGGCGATGCCGGCAACTCGCTGGGTATCGCGCTCGGCAGCGCAACGATCTCGCCGCTGGAAATGGCCGGGCTCTACGCCGGCCTCGCCAATGGCGGCAGCTTCGCCCCGCCCATCGTGCGTCGCGACCGGCCGGTGCCCGCGCCGGTCCGGCTGATCGGCCCGACCGCCGCCTGGTATGTCGCCGAGGTGCTGGCCGATGCGCCGCTGCCCGAAGGCTTCGCGTCGCTGCCCGTGGCACTGCGCGACCGTCGCATCGCCTACAAGACCGGCACCTCCGCCGGCTTCCGCGACGCCTGGGCAGCGACCTACAGCGCCAACTGGACGGTCGTCGTCTGGGTCGGCCATGCCGATGGCACGCCGCGTCCCGGCCAGCTCGGCCGCCTCGCGGCGCTGCCGGTCGCCCTGAAAGCTTTCAGCCGACTGCCCGCCGAGGACAATCGCGCCACCCCGCCGCCGCCCGACGTGCTGCGCGTCGCCTCCCACCGCGAGCTGCCGCCGCGCATGCGCTCGCTCGCGCCGGCAGTCGAAGGCCCAAGCGAAAACCGGGGCGGGCCGCGCATCGCCTATCCGCCGGCCGATGCCCGCATCGAACTGGGCGCCCGCGAGGCCGTGCCGCTGCACGCCCTGGGCGGCGAAGGCCGCCTGCGCTGGCTGGTCGACGGCCGCCCGCTCGACAGCGCCAAATGGGTGCCCGACGGCCCCGGCCAGGCGCGCGTGGCCGTCGTCGACGAGGCCGGCCGCTCGACCTCGGTGACGGTGCGCATCGTCGAACGGCGCTGATCATCTATGCCCTTGTCAGGCGGGCCGAAGTCCTGATTTATGGGCGTGGCCGCCTACCGGCCGGGACAGGAGCCTTCCAGCAATGGCGTCAAAGAGCCTCGTTCTTATTTTTGCGACGGCAATCGCGTTCGGCCTTCCGGTACGGGCGCAGGAAGTCGCGCCGAACGCCTGGCGGGTCGAATGCTCGGGCGACGGCAAGACGATCGATTGCCGCGCCGTGCAGCAGCTGGTCGCCCAGGAGAACAAGCAGCTCGTCATCCAACTCACCGCGCGGCTCGGCCCGGACAAGGCGCCGGTGCTCGGCCTGCAGCTTCCCCTCGGCATCAACCTCGCCGAGCCGATCCAGCTCAAGGTCGACGCCGGCAAGGAGGAACGCTTTCCGGTGCAGACCTGCACCACCGCCGGCTGCCTGCTCAGCATTCCGCTAAAAGACCCGCTGCTGGCGTCCATGCGCACGGGCACACTGCTCAAGGTCATCGTCTTCGACGCCAACAAGCGCGCGATCACGATCGACGTGCCGCTCCTGGGCTTCGGCCTCGCGTTCGACAAGGCCACGAAGTGAAGCAGGCCTAGGCGGCTTTTGCCTTGAGGGCCTGCGCCACTTTCGACGCCGGCTCACGCCCCAGCGCCAGGCAGATCTCGCGGCCGGCTTTGGCGATGGCGTCGAGATCGACACCGTGGGCGATGCCGAGTCCGTTCATCAGGTAGAGCACGTCCTCGGTGCCGACATTGCCCGATGCGCCTTTGGCGTAGGGGCAACCGCCGAGACCGGCCACGGCGGTGTCGAACACGGTGATGCCGCGTTCCATCACCGCCATGATGTTGGCCAGCGACTGGCCGTAGGTGTCGTGGAAATGCGCCGCGATCTTTTCCCGCGGCATTCTTGCTGCCACGGCATCGATCATGGCGACGCAGTCGGCGGGCGTGCCGACGCCGATCGTGTCGCCGAGTGAGACCTCGTAGCAGCCCATCTTGAACAGCCGCTCCGACACCTCGGCGACTTTCGCGGGCGCCACCTTGCCGTCGTAGGGACAGGCGATCACGGTCGAGACGTAGCCGCGTACCTTCATGCCGTGCTTTTGCGCCGCCTCCATGACCGGGGCAAAGCGCTCGAAGCTCTCGTCGATCGAGCAATTGGTGTTCTTGCGGCAGAAGGCTTCCGAGGCCGCCGTGAAGATCGCGATCTCCTCGCATTTGGCCTCGACCGCACCGTTCATGCCCTGCTTGTTGGGCACCAGCACGGGATAGCTGACACCCGGCTTGCGCTTGATACGGGCCATCACCTCGTCGGTGCTGGCCATCTGCGGCACCCACTTGGGCGACACGAAGCTGCCCGCTTCGACGGCGGAATGGCCGGCAGCCGACAGGGCGTCGATCAGCGCGACCTTGGCCTCGACCGGCACGGGCCTGGCCTCGTTCTGCAGGCCGTCGCGCGGGCCCACTTCGACCAGTCGCACCCGCTTGGGATAATTCATCGTCGCCTCCCGGACTTCGCGCGATCCTACGCGATTCCTCGGAGCACGAGATACAGGCCGAGCAGAAACAGGCCGGCAAAGAACACCCTGCGGAATGTAGCTGCGTCCAACCGCTGTCGCAGCCCCTGCCCCAGCCACATGCCGAACAGTGCCGGTGCGAGCGCCAGCAGCGAGAGGCCCGCCGATATCGATGAGAAAGCCTCCATCCGCAGCAGGCCTGCCGCCAGCGCCAGCGTCGAGACGGTGAAGGAGAGGCCCAGCGCCTGCACCAGCTCGCCCTTGGCGAGGCCGATCGCCTGCAGGTAGGGCACGGCCGGCAGCACGAACACGCCGGTAGCGCCCGTGAACAGTCCCGTCGTTGCGCCCACCAGCGGCCCCAGCCAGATCTCATGCCGGTGCGCGACCACAAGTTTTACGCCAGCCAACCCAATCAGGGCGTAAAGCACCAGGGCGACGCCTAAAGCGACCACTGCGAGACCGGCATTGTCGCCGGCCAGGATGCCGGCCCCGGCAAGAGTGCCCGCGACGACGCCCGCCATCATGCTGCAGAGCCGCCGGAACAAGGCGGCTGGACTGGCCCCGGCAAAGAGCTGCCAAACATTCGTTACCAATGACGGCACGACCAGCACCGCCGCCGCCTGCGCCGGCGCAAGCACGAGCGAGAGCAACCCCATGGCGATGGTCGGCAAGCCCATGCCGATCACGCCTTTGGTTAAGCCCGCGACCACAAAGGTGAGACCGGCGAAGATCCAGACAGGTGCCGCGAATTCCATGCACCGACCCTGGGGTGCGGTGCACGGGAGCGACAATGCGGAAGGCCCGGTGTCAGCCTCAGGCCTGGCCGAAGGCTGCCGGCACTCTATGGAGAGTCATGCGCTTCGATCTCATCGACCTTCGCCTGGTCCTGCACGTCGCCGACGCCGCCAGCATCACCCATGGCGCCGCGCGGGCGGGCATGGCGCTGGCCTCGGCCAGCGAGCGCATCCGCGCCATGGAGGAAACGCTGGGAGCGGCGCTGTTCGAGCGCAAGCGGCGCGGCGTCAGCCTCACCCCGGCGGGCACCGCCCTCGTCCATCATGCCCGCGCCGTCACCCGCCAGATCGAATTGATGCGCGGCGATCTCGACCAGTACGCCAAGGGCCTGCGCGGCCGCATACGCGTCTATTCCAACACCGCCGCGACGCTCGAATTCCTGCCGCGCACCCTGGGCACCTTCCTGGCGGCACATCCCAACGTCGACGTCGACCTCGAGGAGCGCCCGAGCACCGAGATCGTGCGCGCAGTGGCGGGTGGCCGCGCCGACATCGGGATCGTGGCAGATGCCGTCGATGCCGCGGCCGAGCTGCAGACGTTTCCCTATGTCGAGGACCGGCTGGTCCTGGTCGTGCCGCATCGGCATCCGCTCGCCAAACGCCGCCAGATCGCATTCCGCGAGGCGGTGGCCTGCGACTTCGTCGGCCTCACCGCCGGCAGCGCGCTCCAGGACCATGTCGATGGCCACGCCGCCCGTGCCGGCGGGCGGCTGAAACTTCGCGTCCGGTTGCCCGGCTTCGACGCGGTCTGCCGGGTCGTCGAAAGCGGCATCGGGGTCGCCGTGGTCTCGAAAGCTGCCGCCGAGCGGTGCCGCAAGTCTATGGCGATCCGTCCCGTCTCGCTCAGCGATCCCTGGGCGCGCCGCCATCTCCGGATCTGCGTCCGCGACCTCAGGTCTCTGCCCGCCCACGCCCAGCGCCTGGTCGGGCATCTCGGCGGGATTTCCACGGCCGCCCGATAGGCTACAATCGGCGCCTGTTCGTACGGGAGATACGTCATGGCGCAGCAACTCAGCAATCAACGCATCGCCTGGTTCAACGGCAAGTTCGTGCCCGAAGGCGATGTCGTGATCCCGTTCCGCGACCGCAGCTGGAAGTACGGCGACGGAGCCTTCGACATGACGCGCACCTTCAACGGCCAGCCGTTCCGCCTGAAGGAGCATATCGACCGCTTCTACCGCTCGCTGCGCTACCTCGAGATCGATCCCGGTCTCTCGCCCAAGGAAATGGTCGCCCACAGCGAGGAAGTCGTGGCCCGCAACGAGCACCTGCGCGCCGAGGTCGGCGACTGGTGGCTGGGCCAGCGCGTCAGCCGCGGCGTCGATGCCGTGGGCGACGAGGGCTGGGAACACACCGGACCCAACGTGGTGATCGAGATGACGCCGCTGCCGTTCGCCAAGCGCGCCAAACAGTATCGCGACGGCGCCGAGGTCATGACCACGACGGCGCGTCGCATCGCACCGTCGATGCTGTCGCCGCGCGCCAAGACGCACAACTATCTCAACATGATCATGGCCGAGAAGCCGGTGAAGGCGCTCAACCCCGATGCCTGGGCCCTGCTGCTCGACGAGAACGGCAACCTGGCCGAGGGCATGGGCAGCAACATCTTCATCGTCCGCGAGGGCGCGCTGTTCACGCCGTCCGAGCGCTACGTGCTGCCGGGCGTCAGCCGGCAGATGACGATGGACATGGCCAAGCGCATCGGCGTCACCTGCACGCAGGGTGACATCGACATGTTCGACGCCGCCAACGCCGAGGAGATGTTCCTGACCTCGACCAGCCTCTGCATCCTGCCGGTGAAGAATTTCAATGGCGCCCAGGTCGGCGACGGCAAGACGCCCGGCCCCATCACCAAGCGGCTGATCGACGCCTATTCCAAGGATGTCGGCTGCGATTTCGTGGCCCAGTACCTCAAGTTCCTGCAGTAGCGCCCCGCCTGCAACAGGCGTAGACTCCGCGGTGTGGTAGATCGCGGCGACGTCGCGTTTACGACCGGCTCGCGACCTTCGAACGTTTCGTTCAGGAGGAGGCAGTCATGGCCATGCAGGACCACGTCCGGAACCCCTTGGAATGGGCTTGGGATCATCTCAAGCAGACGGGCCACGCCGTGGAGGCGACGGCCCATACGATGGAGGGCAGTTGGGAGGACCGCGACGCGGCGCCGCCCAGGGTCCGCCGCATCGACGCCTCGGACATCGGCGACGCGCTGGCCCGAGGCTTCAAGGATTTCGGCGCCTGCCGGACCGACGTCATCTTCCTTTGCCTGATCTATCCCATCGCCGGCCTGATTATCTCCCGCATGGCCTTCGACTACGGGATGGTGGCGTTGATCTTCCCCCTGGTGGCGGGCTTCGCGCTCATCGCGCCGCTGTTCGGCGTCGGCCTCTACGAGATGAGCCGACGGCGTGAACTCGGCCTCGAGACGGGCTGGATGGATGCCTTCAGCGTCGTGCGTGCGCCCGCGATTGGCGCGATCCTGGTGATGGGTCTGTTACTGCTGGCCCTCTTCTGCGTGTGGCTGTTCGCCGCCAATCTCATCTACACGATGACACTCGGCCCTGACCTGCCGGTATCGGCCACCGCTTTCGCCCGCGATGCCCTGACGACCCCCGAGGGCTGGACGATGATCGGCGTCGGCATCGGCGTGGGCTTCCTGTTCGCGCTGGTGGTGCTGATCATCAGCGTTGTCGCGTTCCCGTTGCTGCTCGACCGCAACGTCGGCGTCGGCACCGCCATCGCCACCTCGGTCCAGGCCGTGCGCACCAATCCCGGCCCGATGGCGATGTGGGGGCTGATCATTGCGGGCTCGTTGCTCTTGGGCGCGATCCCGTTGCTGGTCGGCCTCGCCGTCGTGCTGCCTGTGCTGGGCCACGCGACGTGGCATCTCTATCGCAAGGTTGTGGTGCACTAAAGAAACAAGACAGTATCATCGCGGGAACAACCCGCGATGATTTGGGGGGAAAGATGTTGAGCTGGACCGTGAAACAGCCGGTCGACGGCATCGTCGTTGCGCCGAACGAGCGGCTGCCGTGGCCGCAGACCGTGGCACTCGGCATCCAGCATGTGGTGGCGATGTTCGGCGCCACCGTGCTGGGGCCGCTGCTGATGGGCTTCGATCCCAACGTCGCCGTGCTGATGAGTGGCGTCGGCACGCTGATCTTCTTCGCAGCGGTCGGCGGCAAGGTGCCGAGCTACCTCGGCTCCTCCTTCGCCTTCATCTCGGTGGTGGTCGCCGCCACCGGCTATGCCGGCCAGGGCGCGAACGCCAACATCGCGATGGCGCTGGGCGGCATCGTGATCTGCGGCGCGCTCTATGCGCTGATCGGGCTCGCCGTGATGGCCACCGGCGCCGGCTGGGTCGAGCGGCTGATGCCTCCCGTGGTGACCGGCGCCGTCGTGGCGGTGATCGGGCTCAACCTCGCGGCCGTTCCGATCAAGAACATGGCGCCGACCTCGTTCGACTCTTGGATGCAGGCGGTCACTTTCACCGCCATCGCGCTGGTCGCCGTCTTCACGAGGGGCATGACCCGCCGGCTGCTCGTCCTGGTCGGATTGATCCTGGCCACGATCGCCTATGCCGCACTGACCAACGGGCTGGGTTGGGGCAAGCCGATGAGCGGCGCCCTGATCGCCGGCGCCGCCTGGTTCGGCGCCCCCGCCTTCGTGACCCCGGTGTTCGACGCCAGGGCGATCGTGTTGATCGCGCCTGTCGCGCTGATCCTGGTCGCCGAGAACCTCGGACACCTGAAGGCGGTCGGCGCCATGACCGGCCAGGGTATGGAGCGCTACATCGGCCGGGCGTTTCTGGGCGATGGCGTGGCCACCATGGTCGCGGGCGGCGTCGGCGGCACCGGCGTCACCACCTATGCCGAGAATATCGGCGTGATGGCGGCCACGCGCATCTATTCGACGGCGCTGTTCGTGGTGGCCGGCCTGTTCGCCATCCTGCTGGGCTTCTCGCCCAAGTTCGGCGCGTTGATCCACACCATTCCGCTCCCCGTGATGGGCGGAGTCAGCATCGTGGTGTTCGGCCTGATCGCCATCGCCGGCGCCAAGATCTGGGTCGACAACAAGGTCGACTTCACCGACAGCCGCAACCTGATCGTGGCCGCCATCACGCTGGTGATCGGCACTGGCGACTTCACGCTGAAGTTCGGTGACTTCGCCATGGGCGGCATCGGCACCGCAACCTTCGGCGCGATCATCCTCAACGCGGTGCTGGGAATGGGGCGGCGCTAGCTCAGGAGGCCTCGAACTCCACCAGTTCGGCGCCCTCGGGCACCTGCTCGCCGACGGCATAGCGCACGCTCTTGATCGTACCGTCGGCAGGAGCCGCCAGCGTGTGCTCCATCTTCATGGCTTCCAGCACCAGCAGGGGCTGGCCCTTGCTCACCGTGTCGCCGGCCTTCACGCGCAGGTCGATGATCTTGCCGGGCAGCGGCGCCCGCACCGTCGCCTCGGCGGCACCGGCCACCTCGTACATCGAGAGGTCGAACGGATCGACCAGCCTGAGGCGCCGGCTGCGGCCATCCGAGAACAGCGTGTAATCGACGCCGCCGTCGGTCGCGATACGCCGTACTGCCGTCGCCACGAACGTCTCGCCGCCAAGATCGATCGCCAGCCGGCCGTCGTCGGTGCGCTGTACGCGCGCCGCCTGCGTACCGCCGGGCAGTTCGAGGCTGAGGCCACCGCCGCGCAGCCGCCGAGCGATCACGGTCACGTCGCGGTCGCCATCCTTCCAGCGCACCTCGTCATGGCCTTCGTCGAGCAGCCTGAAACCGTTCTGCTGGTTCCAGGGCGAATGGGGATCGCCCGCCGTCGGCTCCCGGTCCTGCCACTCGACCAGCCGCGCCAGCGTGGCGATGGCAAAGGTGCGGTCGTCGGCCAGTGCCGGGGCGGGAAACAGCGTGTCGCGATGGCGCTCGATGAAACCGGTATCGATTTCACCGCCGACGAAGGCCGGATGCGAGCACAGCGCCTTCAGGAGCGCGGCATTGGTGGCCACGCCCACCACCTCGGTCTCGCCCATCAGCACCGCCATGCGCCGCATCGCCGAGGCGCGGTCGCGGTCGTGCACGATCACCTTGGCGATCATCGGATCGTAGAAGGGCGTCACCGTATCGCCCTGGCGCACGCCGGTATCGACGCGGACGTGCTGATTCTCCTGTGGCAGCTTCAGATGAACGAGCGTGCCGGTCGAGGGCAGGAAATTCCGCGCCGGATCCTCGGCGTAGAGCCGGACTTCGACCGCGTGGCCGAAGATGCGGAGCTGGTCCTGCGTCAGCGGCATCCGCCCACCCGCCGCGACAACCAATTGCCATTCGACAAGATCCTGGCCGGTGATGGCTTCGGTCACGGGATGCTCGACCTGAAGCCTTGTGTTCATCTCCATGAAGAAGAACGTGCCGTCCTGGTCGGCGATGAACTCCACCGTGCCCGCGCCCTCGTAGCCGATGGCCTTGGCCGCCGCGACCGCCGCCTCGCCCATCGCCTTGCGTCGCGCCGGGTCCATGTCGGGGGCCGGCGCCTCCTCGATCACCTTCTGATGGCGGCGCTGGATCGAACAGTCGCGCTCGAACAGGTAGAGGCACGAGCCATGTCCATCGGCGAAGACCTGGATTTCGATGTGGCGCGGCCGCGTGAGATACTTCTCGACCAGCACGTGGTCGTCGGCGAAGGCGGCCTTGGCTTCGCGCTTGGCGCCGGCCAAAGCGTCGGCGAATTTGTCGGCAGCCTCGACCACGCGCATGCCCTTGCCGCCGCCGCCGGCCGACGCCTTGATCAGCACGGGAAAGCCAATACGGGCGGCTTCCTTCGCCAGCAGGTCGGGCGACTGGTCGTCGCCGTGATAGCCCGGCACCAGCGGCACCTTGGCCTTTTCCATGATCTTCTTGGCTTCACTCTTGGAGCCCATGGCGCGGATGGCAGCAGGCGGCGGGCCGATGAAGACCAGTCCCGCCTTGGCGCAGGCCTCGGCGAAGCCGGCGTTCTCGGAGAGGAATCCGTAGCCCGGGTGAATCGCCTCGGCGCCGGTGCGCCTGGCCGCGTCGATTATGCGGTCGGCCAGCAGGTAGCTTTCGCGGGCTGGCGACGGGCCGATATGGACGGCCTCGTCGGCCATCGCGACATGGCGCGCGCCGCGGTCGGCGTCGGAATAGACCGCCACCGTCTTGATGCCGAGCCGCCGCGCCGTCTTGATGACGCGGCAGGCGATCTCGCCACGGTTGGCGATCAGGATCTTGGAAAACATTGGCACCCTATTTTTTCATCGCCGGCCAGAAGTCCGTGCACGGCGTCTCGATCCAGCGCGTGTCGTCGCCCAGCGCCCGCACCCAGCCCATCCAGAAGATGAAATCGTCCAGCGCCTCGCGCGGGACATCCGGCCGTTCGCGCAGGAACGCGGCCTTCGCCTCTTCCGTGGCGGCGCCCGGAACGAGCACCATCTTCCACGGCACGCGAGCGCAATAGGCAGCGGCGCCCTGGGCGCGCGCCTCGGCGGCGCGGGTGCCCAGGAAGGCGTCGTAGGCGAAGGTGCCGGCCAGCGCGTCGGGCTTTTCCGTGATCTGCTTCCAGCCCGCGTCCTCGGCGATGCAGCGGGCATGGCGACGATCGATCGCCGTCGCGACCTTCTTCCAGGTGGCGACATCGCCGGCACCGCAAAGCTCGACGGCGATCGTGGCCTGCGCCATCGCCGGCCCCACCATCTCCAGAACCTTGCCGGCCGTGAACAGCTTCTCCTCCGGCTGCGCCCAGCACGGCGTGGCGAAGAGAAGCGACAAGGCGAGCAGGAACCGCATCACGGCGCCCACTTCGGCCGGCGCTTTTCCAGGAACGCGCTCATGCCTTCCAGCGCCTCCTCGGTGACGCATTGATGGGCGACATGCTCGCCCAGGAGATCCGCCGCCTGCGAATCGTGCGTCAACGCATCGACCTCGGTGATCAGCTTCTTGACCAGGGCCTGCACCGAGGGCGCGCCGCGCATCAACTCGGAGGCCAGCGTCGCCACCGTCTCGTCGAGCGCCTCGGCCTCGACCACCTGATCGACCAGGCCGACACGGAGCGCAGTCGCCGAATCGAACAGGCCGCCATGCATCAGGAGCTGGCGCGCCACCCGGGGGCCCACCGCCTGGATCAGCACGGGAATGGCGATGCCCGCCAGCAGACCGTTGCGGGCCGAGGTGAGGCCGAAGCGGACGCTCGATGCGGCGATGGAAAAATCGCAGGCCAGCATCAGGCCGACGCCGCCGCCGACCGCGGCTCCATGAACACGGGCAATCGACGGCTTGGGGAAGTCGTAGATCGCCTGCACCGCGCCCATCAGCGCGTCGGAGCCGACGCGGCGCGTGATGGCGTCGAGGGTGGGCCAGGTCAGCACCCAGTTGAAATCACCGCCGGCCGAGAAGACGGGCCCCTCGCCCGCGACCACCAGCACTCGCACGGCGGTGTCGGCGGCGAAGCCCTCGACCGCATCGACGATGGCGCGCGCGGTGTCGGCGTCGAGGGAGTTCATCTCCTTCGGCCGGTTGAGGGTGAGCGTCGCCACGCCCGCCTCGACCCCAGTCTTCACGGTTGGCGTCATGATGAAAGAAGTCATTCTCCGATTACATCCGGAAGACACCGAACTTGGTCGGGCCGATCGGCTGGTTCATCGACGCCGAGAGTGCCAACCCCAGCGCCATGCGCGTATCGACAGGATCGAGGATGCCATCGTCCCACAGCCGCGCCGTGGCATAATAGGGATGGCCTTCGCGCTCGTATTGCTCCCGGACCGGCTGCTTGAAGGCTTCCTCGTCCTCCATCGACCACGTCCCGCCCTTGGCTTCTATATTGTCGCGCCGGACCGTGGCCAGCACGCTGGCCGCCTGCTCGCCGCCCATCACCGAGATACGGGCCGAGGGCCACATCCACAGGAAACGCGGGCTGTAGGCGCGGCCGCACATGCCGTAATTACCGGCGCCGTAGCTGCCGCCGACGATCACCGTGAACTTCGGCACATTCACGGTCGAGACCGCCGTCACCATCTTGGCGCCGTCACGGGCGATGCCGCCGGCCTCGTATTTCTTGCCGACCATGAAGCCGGTGATGTTCTGCAGGAACAGCAGCGGAATGCCGCGCTGGCCGCACAGTTCGATGAAGTGCGCGGCCTTCAGCGCCGATTCGTTGAACAGGATGCCGTTGTTGCCGACGATGCCGATGGGATAGCCCCAGATGCGGGCAAAGCCGGTCACGATCGTGGTGCCGTAGAGGTGCTTGAACTCGTCGAGTTCGCTGCCGTCGACCAAGCGCGCGATGATCTCGCGGATGTCGTAGGGCGTGCGCGTGTCCATCGGCACCACGCCGTAGAGCTCGTCGGCGGCATACTTGGGCTCGCGCGGCGCCAACAGCGACACCGAGGGGGATTTCTTCCAGTTGAGGTTGGCAACGATGCGCCGCGTGAGGCCGATGGCGTGGCCGTCGTTCTGCGCATAGTGGTCGGCAACGCCCGACGTGCGTGCATGGACGTCGGCGCCACCCAGCTCCTCGGCGCTCACGATCTCGCCGATCGCGGCCTTCACCAGCGGCGGGCCGGCGAGGAAGATCGTGCCCTGCTTGCGCACGATCACCGTCTCGTCGCTCATCGCCGGCACATAGGCGCCGCCCGCCGTGCACGAGCCCATTACGACGGCGATCTGCGGGATGCCCTGCGCCGACATATTGGCCTGGTTGTAGAAGATGCGGCCGAAGTGGTTTTTGTCGGGAAACACTTCCGGCCATTGCGGCAGGTTGGCACCGCCCGAATCGACCATGTAGATGCAGGGAAGCCGGTTCTCCATCGCCACTTCCTGGGCGCGGAGGTGCTTCTTCACCGTCATCGGATAGTAGGTGCCGCCCTTCACGGTGGCGTCGTTGCACACGATCGCGCATTCGACGCCGCTCACCCGGCCGATGCCGGTGATCACCCCCGAGCCCGGCGCCTCGTTGTCGTACATGTCCATGGCCGCCAGCGGCGACAGTTCGAGGAACGGCGAGCCGGGATCGAGCAGGGCCCGCACCCGCTCCCGCGGCAGCAGCTTGCCGCGCGAGACATGGCGCTGGCGCGACGCCTCGCCGCCGCCGAGGCGGACCTGTTCGGTGCGGCGGCGAAGATCCTCGACCTGGGCGCGCATCGCCTCGGCATTGCGCTTGAAGGTGTCGGAGCGGGTATCGACTTCGGAGGTGAGGATTGTCATGGCCGGGCAAAACTGCCCGTACCGGGCCTCGCGTGCAAGGCCAGTGACGGGAGGCCAGTGACGGCCAGCGACGGCCAGCGACGGCCAGCGACGGAAAGATCAGGGCAGCTGCGAGAGCCTGCGCCAGTTGGCGCCCTGCGCGACGAAGGCGCGCTGGTTTGCAAGCGCCGCGGCAAAATCCGGATCGCGCTCGGCCTGCTCCCTCAGCACCGTGCTGGCGTGCATGCGAAAGGCCGCGAGCAACTCCGGCGACCACTGCTTTATGACGACTCCCGAAGCGCGCAACTTCTCGAGCGCCAGTCCCTGCACATTGGGCGACCGGCTCAGCATCCACACGATGTTGGCCCGGCAGGCGGTTTCGATCTGCGCACGCTGCGCGGGAGACAGCTGCTCCCACTTGTCCTTGCGCATCAGGAAGTCGAGCACCGCCGAAGGCTGCTGCCAGCCCGGCATGTAGTAGGGCAGGCCGAGCTTGTCGAAGCCGAGCGAGGCGTCGATGGCGGGCGTCGACATCTCGCCGCCGTCGACCTTGCCCTGCTGCAATTGATAGAAGAATTCGCCGGGGGGCAGCGGCACCACGGTGGCGCCGAGCCGGGCCACGACTTCGGCCGCGAACTTGCCGAAGCGCAGCCTCTGTCCCTTGAAATCGGCGACGGTGTTGAGGTCGCCGCGAAACCAGCCGCCGCCCTTGCCGCCCTGCATGCCGCAGGGAATGCCGGTGACGCCGAGCTTCTCGTAGGCGTCGCGGTGGATGCGGCCGCCGTCGCCCTCGAGCATCCACGAGGTCATGTCCTCGGGGCCGGGGCCGAACGGGACGGTGGCGAACACGCCGAACACCGGGGCCTTGGCGGCGGCATAGCCCGACCAGGTGAAGGCAGCTTCGAGGTCGCCCGCGATGACGGCGTCGAGCATGTCGGCCGTCGGAACGATCCGACCCGGCTCGACGATCTTGATCGCGAGGGTGCCGCCCGACATCTGCTTGACCGTCTTGGTGAAAAGTCGAACCCCTTCACCGGAGCCTGGAAGCGCCGGATTGAAGGCAGTCTGCATCTTCAGGATGCGCGCCGGCGGCGGCCCGATGTCGGCGGTCTTGGTCTTATCCTGGGCGAAGGCGACATTCGACGCCGCGAGAATCGCTGCGGCGATGGCGAGAATTTTCGAGACCTTACGGCGCACGACCGACCATCCGTCGCCCGGCTCCCCCTGTTCCCCCGGCCGCTTATGCGGCCTTCTTCACACCCGCTGAGTTTCGCATGCGGATGGGCAAGGAACAAGCGAAAGGCGGGCCCTACAAGGCTGCCAGTCCACGGCCGATCAGGATCCGCTGGACGTCGCTGGTGCCTTCGTAGATCTGGCAGACGCGAACATCGCGCCAGATCTTCTCCACCAGGTAGTCGGAAACGTACCCGTAGCCGCCGTGGATCTGTATCGCTGCCGAGCACACTTCCTCGGCCATCTCGGAGGCATATAGCTTGGCCATTGCGGCCTCCGTGAGGCATTGGCGATCGGCATCGCGCAGGGTGGCGGCATGCCACACCATCTGCCGGGCGACCGCGATCTTGGTCGCCATGTCGGCCAGGCGGAACTGCACGGCCTGGTGGTTGATGATCCTGGTCCCGAACGCCTCGCGCTCGCCGGCATAGGCCCGCGCGGCCTCGAACGCCGCCCGGGCCATGCCAACCGACTGGGCCGCGATCCCGATGCGGCCGACCGACAGGTTGGCCAGCGCCACGCGGTAGCCCTCGCCCTCCCCGCCCAGCATCGCATCGGCGCCCACGGCGCAGTCCTCGAAGGCGATCTGGCAGGTGTCGGACGATTTCTGCCCGAGCTTCTTCTCGACCGAAGCGACCCGGTAGCCCGCCGTCCCGGTCGGCACGATGAAGCAGGAGATGCCGCGCTTGGGCGAGGCCGGATCGGTCACGGCGAACACCAGCGCCATGTCGGCGGTGCGGCCCGAGGTGATGAACTGCTTCACCCCGTTCAGCACCCAGCCGTTGCCGCGCCGCTCGGCGCGGGTCTTGAGGTTAGAAGCATCGGAACCGGCGTGCGGCTCGGTGAGGCAGAAGGCGCCCAGCACCTCGCCGCGGGCCAGCGGCTTTAGCCACTTCTCCTTCTGCTCCGGCGAGCCGTAGGCCAGCAGCGCCGCGCAATCGGGCGAATTGTTGACGCTCATCACCGTCGAGAGCCCGCCGTCGGCCGCGGCGATTTCCTCCAGCGCCAGCACGTAGGAGATAATGTCGGCGCCGGCGCCGCCCCATTCGGCCGGCACGCACATGCCCATGAAGCCCATGCGCCCCATCTCGGCCAGCAGCGGCCGCGGGATCTCGCCCGCCGCCTCCCAGGCGCGGACATGGGGCAGCACCTGCTCGCGCGCAAAGGCGCGGGCGGTGTCGCGGATCAGGATCTGTTCTTCGCCGAGGATCATCGTCTTGTCCGCCCTACCAGGGAATCTCGCTGCCGTCGTAGTTAATGAAGCGGCCGTTGTCGGCCGCCTTCAGCCCGTCGATCACCTTCACCATGGCGGGCACGCTCTGGTCGATGGTGAGCGTGGCCGCGGCCCCGCCCATGTCGGTCTGCACCCATCCGGGATGCAGCACGACACAGATCAGATTCTTGTCCGCCGTATCGACCGACAGTCCCTTCCATTCCATGTTGAGCGCGGCCTTGCTGGCGCGGTAGGCGTAGCGGCCATTGTCGGCCAGCGCGATGCTGCCCAGCCGGCTCGAAATCGCGATCAGCTTGCGATCCTTCGACCGCGCGACGTGATCGACGAAGGCCTCGGCCATCACCAGCGGCGCCAGCGTGTTCACTTCGAAGGTTTCCCGCCAGGTCGCGGGATCGATTGAACCCAGGATGGTCGCTTCCTTGCCCGAGATGCCGGCATTGCAGATCAGCACGTCGATCGCCTCACCCGCGAGTTTCCTGGCGAGCGACTTGACCGCCTCGTAGTCGGTCACTTCGAGCCCATGGGCGTGGATGTCGCCCTCGAGGCCCCTTAGCGCCTCGACCTTGCGGGCACAGGCATGCACCTTCCAGCCCCGGGCGGCATATTGCTTCACGAAGTCGAGGCCGAGGCCGCGCGCGGCGCCGGTGATCAGAACGGTGCTCATGGGATGTCCTTTCGTCCTGTCCCTTTAAGGGGAGCGGCCAGGCGTGGGAACAGGAATTGGGGGAATGGGGATTGAGGAAACGGGAAACGGGCGAGCGGCGGAACGCCGCCCGCCCGGTGTCCCGACCGGCAGTGTCACACCCCAAGGTGTCACACCAAGTTGAGACAAATGTTGTGACACAGGCCAATCGCCCACCTGTGCCCTCGCGGGAATCTGCCCCTGCGGCCCCACCTCGGGCAGCCACAGAAGACCGTCGAATCAACACTCGGACGCGTTTTTCGCGCCTCGGTCCACCCCACCTGCCGGACGGTCCTCGGCGGGGGCAGCCTTGTGCTTGCTACTCACGGCTCAGTACCTGGTACTGGGCAAGGCCGTGGGACGGCCCCTCATCCTCCAGGGATCGTACCCGGCGGGCGCGCCGGGCGGGGCATGGTCAAAGATTCAAAGCGCCGATCGTTGAACTGATCGGGGGATCGGCGATCTCAGCTAGGAGTCAGAAGCTGGTCCTCAGGACAGGAGCGTCTTCACGATCCCGAGCGTCGGATCGACGTTGCCCGCCGCCGTCTCGTAGGTGCGGGCCTGGGCCTGCCGCCCGGCGCCCCTCACCCGGTTCTCCCAGGCGTTGCGCAGCCCGTCGTAGCGGAGCGAGAGCGCGTCGCCCGCTCCTGCCGCCGCGACGTCGCCCAGGAGATCGAGCGGCGTGCCCGAGAGATCGGTGCCCTGCGCCGCCAGCCGCGCCTGAAGCTGGCCGAGCCGCTGACCCGCCTTCTGCCGGGCGGTGTCGGCGTCGGCCGCCCCCGCCTGCTCGGCCTGCTGCGCCCTCACCTCGTCGACCGCCGCCGCGTTGCGCTGCTGGGCGGCGAGGAAGTCGAAGTCGTTGCGTTGGCCGGCGGCGCGCTGCAGCTGCTGGGTGACGCCGATGGCTTGCTGGGCAATGCCCATGGCGGTCGACAGCAGCGCCGTACCGCCCGTGATCATGGATACCGGATCGCACATAACCATCAGCCTTCGGTTCGGAGATGTAATCGTTCTCCTTGATGACCGTGCTGGGAAGCCTCTCCTTGAGAACCTCGACCAACAAACGTGTTTCAGCAATGGTCGCCAATATTACTCGACAGCCGCCGAGATCCTGAAGTTTGTGAAGCTTCACGGAGATTCGACGCAGCTTGCGCCGAATCGCCTGCATCCTCTTTAGCCGTGCCGCAGTGATCGCATCGAGACCGTTTGCCCTGACGTAATAGCGCACGGAGGCGCGAATACTCCGCATCGGGTATGTGTTGCGGCAAGGTCTCTCCGCTCGGGCCGTTGGCCCTCGGTCGAGACGACGGGCTAGGAGTCACCCCACCAATAGTCCTCGTCGAGCTTGGCGAAGGGGTCGTAGTCGGTTTTGTAGAATTGCTGCGTCGGCGGCAGGTCCCAGGAGCCGCCGGTCACGGGATGGGCGAAGGTGAGCGCGAGCGCATCGGCGAGGTCGGGCGACGCGAGGCCGCGCTTTTTCATGTCGTCCTTCTTTTCGAGCTGGATCTCGTTCTTGCCGTTGAAGCCGTATTCGACGCCGCAGAGGTCGGCGCGCAACTCGGCATCGGGCGGCACGATGCCTTGCGCCAGCCAATCCTTCATGTTGCCCCACATCTCGGCGCGCTTGTTGGCGTAGAGCGGCTTCGCCCCATCGGAATCCCAGCGCTCCGCGGCGCCGCCGAAATTGACGCCAAAGACGAAAGGCACGCCCAGCTGGCGCAGGCGATCGACGACGCCCGCACCGACGCCGCCCTCGTCGACGAACACGGCGCGCACGCCCTCGGCCGCCGCCCGCTCGGCGACGCGGCCGGCCAGGGTCATCAGGTCGAGACCCTGGTGCTTCTCGATCGGCCAGGATCTGGCATCCCGCCCCCGGCGCAGGAAGATCACGCTGCGGTCGTCGCCGAAGCGCGCCACGTCGACGCCCATGAGCAGCGGCAGGCCTGTATCGGTGGCGGGATCGAGGAGGCGCGTCATGGCGCCCACGACCCGCTCGCCGTCGATGAACTGCATGGTGCCGGCGCGGGGGAACTGGCCGCGCACGCGGACGCGCACGAAGTCGGAGTCCTCGCCATAGTCGGCCACCCAGCGCGCGAGTTGCTGCTTGTCGGTGAGCGAGACGGTGCGCGAATCGACCTGGCTCGTGTGCCAATTCTCGCGAAAGCGATTGAAGCACTCGAAGAAGCGGCCCGAGGTGCGGGTCGGATTGCCGAAGGCGATCCAGATGATTTCGGTGTCCGCATCGGTCATCGCGCCTTCCGCCGTTTCCCAGATCGAATCGGCGATGGCGGATGCCTCGTCGAACACGACAAGGATGCGGCTGCCCTTGTTGTGAAGGCCGGCGAAGGCTTCGGCGTTGTGCGCGGCCCACGGCACGAGGTCGATGCGGCCGGCACCTTCGGGCACGGGCAGGCGCGAGGCGAGCGAGGTCGCGCCCAGCTCGTTGAAGTCGTGGGTGGTGACGAGGCCGTGCCACTTGCCCAGCTCGACCCAGGTCTTGGTTTTCAACTGGGTCTCGGTGTTTGCGGTGACGACCCCGCGTGTAGAAGGCATCGTGGCCGAGGCCCACAGCAGCAGCCACGCCACCAGCGCCGACTTGCCGACACCGTGGCCCGACGCAACGGCGATGCGGACGGGGCCCCCGGCTCCATTGGCGCCCGCTTCGAGCTGGCGGGCGATCTCGCGCAGCACGTCGGCCTGCCACGGCTCCGGGCCGGCATGATCGCAGAGCGGGCCTGGCTCGCCCCAGGGAAAGGCCCAGGTGACGAAGCCCAGCGGATCGCGGCGGTAGCGTTCGACACGGATCAGGCGCTCGCGCTGGAGATCAGCCTCCTTGCTTTTTGCTTTTGGCATTTCGCTTCTCCGTCGGGGCGTTCGCGGCTCGTTTGGCCTCGTCGTACGCATCGGCGCGCGGCGCCGAGGCGGCGAGGCGCTGGGCGAGATCGAAGGGCAAGGGTGGTGCTGCCGACGGCTGCCTGGCGCCGTAGACCTCGGGCCGGTGGGCGCGCAGCAGGAACTGCAGCAGCTTGTTGTCGTACTGCTGCGTCGAGCCGACGTGCTTGCCGTTGCGGTAGAGCGGCCGTTCGGTGCCGTGCAGGGCGCGCTGCATGGCGTCGTCCTGCAGGCGGTCGATGCCGAGCTGCAGCGCCTCGTCCCATTGCGCGGCGAAAGCCTCGTCGCTCGCCCTGCGGCGGTAGAGCGTGCGGCGCTCCAGGCTGGCGCGCGTGGCGGCGAAGGTCACCGAGCCGCTGCGGGCGAGAAAGTGCAGGAAGTTCTTCAGCACCAGCTCGCTGAGGCCACGTTGCGGCGGCTCTCGGTCGAGGGGCGGCGCGGGATCGGGCGCAGGACTGCGGACCGGTCTGGTCATGGCGAGATCTCCGGAAAAGACACGAAAAAGCCCGCCGCGGAGGGGATTCCGGGCGGGCTGGACGGGCGGATACGCGATCCGCCAGAGTAGGCTTTTTCTTAGCCTATTCCTGCTGAACTTGCAACTTTTCCTGAAAAGAAAATATGAACGGGCGTTCAGGGGATGGCTGAAGCGGGATGCGTTCAGGTTTGTCTCACCCAACAGCCTCATCCTGAGGAGCCGCGCAAAAGGCGCATGTGAATGCGCCGACGCGGCGTCTCGAAGGATGGGAACGAGCACCGCGCCTGCTGTCCATCCTTCGAGACGCGCCCTGCGGGCGCTCCTCAGGATGAGGTTTTCCCCGTCTAAGTCCTGTTCAGCAGCCGGCTGCGCTGACGCTGCCAGTCGCGCTCCTTGATCGTGGCGCGCTTGTCGTGCGCCTTCTTGCCGAGCGCCAGCGCGATCTCGAGCTTGGCCCGGCCCTTTTCGTTGAAATAGACTTGCAGCGGCACGACGGTGCGGCCCTGGCGCTGGATGGCGCCGATCAGCTTGTTGACCTGGCTGCGGTGCAGCAGGAGCTTGCGCGGCCGGCGCGGCTCGTGGTTGTTGCGGTTGCCGCTGGAATATTCGGGGATGGTGGCGTTGACCAGCCAGGCCTCGCCCTCGATCGCCGTGACATAGGACTCCGCGATCGTGCTGCGGCCGCCGCGCAGCGACTTGACCTCGGTGCCCGTCAGCGAGAGGCCGGCCTCGAAGGTTTCCTCGATGAAGTAGTTGTGCCGCGCCTTGCGGTTCTGGGCGACGACGGTCTGCCCAGGCTCGGGTTTCTTGGCCAATTTCTACTCGGCCAGTAGATAAGAATACGAAACGATGAGCGCGCCGGAGGCGCGCGGTCCGGAAGAGTCATGAGTCTTCCGGACCGCGCGCATCCTGCGCGCTTCATGCTCATTAGCGGACCGTAGCATTCCAGTCATTAGTTGATCAGGCCGGCGTGAATCATGGCCTCACGCACCGCCTTCTTGCTGCTCTCGGCGATCGGCACCATCGGCAGGCGCATCTCCGCACTCGCCTGGCCGATCAGCTCGGCGCCGAACTTCACCGGGCCGGGGCTGGTCTCGCAGAACATCGCCTTGTGCAGCGGCATCAGCCGGTCCTGCAGCTCGAAGGCCTTGTCGAGGTCGCGCTTCTTCCAGGCGTCATGCATGTCGCCGCAGAGACGCGGCGCCACGTTGGCGGTCACGGAAATGCAGCCGTCGCCGCCCTGGGCCAGGAAGCCCAGCGCGCTCGCATCCTCGCCCGAGAGCTGGATGAAGCCCTTCTTTGCCTTCAGACGCGTGAGCGTCGGACGCGCCATGTCGTAGCTCGCGTCCTTGATGCCGACGATGTTCTTGACCTGCGAGAGACGAATGACCGTCTCGACCTGCATGTCGCCGCCGGTGCGGGGCGGCACGTTGTAGAGCAGGATCGGGATGTCGACGGCCTCGGCCACCGCCTTGAAATGCTGGAACAGGCCTTCCTGGGTTGGCTTGTTGTAGTAGGGCACGACCAGCATGGCGGCGTCGGCGCCGGCCTTCTTGGCGTGCTGGGTGAGTTCGATCGCCTCCGCGGTCGAGTTCGAGCCGGTGCCGGCGATCACCGGCACGCCCGAGCCTTTGGCCGCGGCAATGCAGATGTCGATGACGCGCTTGTGCTCCTCCATGGAGAGCGTCGGCGATTCGCCGGTGGTGCCGCAGGGCACCAGCCCGTCGGTGCCTTCCTTGATCTGCCAGGCCACGAACTTCTCGAATCCCTTTTCGTCCACCGCGCCGTTCTTGAACGGGGTGATCAGCGCCACGAGCGATCCGGTGAACATGGAATTTCCTCCGATTTTTCTTCGAAATTCAGTCTAGGCCCCGCCCCCTGCCCCTGCAAGGCGGGCAACTTGCCCCCAAGAAACTGCCATTGTGATGCCGCAAGTCCCTGCCTACGATTCGTAGCGTGAAAACACATCTTGCCCCCTTGATGCTGATCCTCGCCGTGAGCCTGGGCTTGCCTGCCTTTGCCCAGCAGGGCGGCGTCACGATTTTGCGGGGCCAAGGTAGCGATCAACCGGCGCCCACCACGCCCGATACCGGCGTCCGGCGCGTGCCGACCGACCGCAACGCGGCCCCGCGCCCCACGCAGGCGCCTGTCCCCACCGCACCGATTGCCGCCTCGCCGGGCGGCATGGTGCCGGCAGCCCCGCCCAGCGAGGTGGCCCAGGCGATCGTCTCCTCGAAGCCGCTCGACGCGGCGGAGGCGGCCGCTCTCGCCTCGGCGCTAAAAGCCGTGGATGAGAGCCGCTGGGCCGATGCCCGCGCGATGGTGGGGAACTTCCGCAATCCGGCGCTCACCCGCATCGTCGACTGGAGCGTCCTGCGCACCGCGCCAAAGAACGAGGCCGACTTCGCCACGACCTGGCGGTTTTTGCGCGAGAGTCCGGACTGGCCGGAGCCGGAGGTGCTGCGGCGCCAGGCCGAGGAGCGCATCGGCCTAGAAACGCCGGCCAACGACGTGTTCCGCTACTTCACGGCCTTCCCGCCGCTCACCAGCTCCGGCCACATGCGCCGGCTCGAGGCCGCCAACACGGTGAGCCCGAACGACGTGGCCAAGTTCGCGCGCGACAGCTGGCAGAACGCGACCTTCCGCAATTCGGACGAGAACGATTTCTTAAACCGCTACGGCTATCTCCTGACCGGGCCCGACCAGATCGCCCGCTTCGACCGCATCCTGCGCGAAGGTCGTCCGCA
>CAMARK010000048.1 GCA_945860205.1 Reyranella massiliensis 521
CGCCTCATGAGCGAGCGGGACGCTCGCGGTCCGGAAAATTATGACCGCTCCCGGATATCCGAGAACTTTATCTTCGGGCTCTTCTCGGCGACGTAACCCAGTTCCCAGGTGTTGCGCGCCAGGAACACCGGCGAACCGTCGCGGTCCTCTGACATGCCGCCACGATTGGCCGACATGAACTCCTCGAGGTCGGCCTTGGTCTCGGCCGAGATCCAGCGCGCCGTCTCGAACGGCGCCGGTTCCAGGTCGATCTTGACCTGGTATTCGGTGTCGACGCGGGTCTTCAGCACGTCGAACTGCAGTTCGCCAACCACACCCACGATATGGTCGCCGCCGATGACGCGGCGGAACACCTGGGTCACGCCCTCCTCGGCAAGATCCTCAAGCGCACGCTTCAGCTGCTTGGACTTCATCGGGTCCTCCAGCCGCACACGGCGCAGGATTTCCGGGGCGAAGTTGGGGATGCCGACGATCTTTATCTGCTCACCCTCGGTCAGCGTGTCGCCGACGCGGAGCACGCCGTGGTTGGGAATGCCGATGATGTCGCCGGGCCAGGCCTCGTCGACGATCTCGCGCTCGCGGGCGAAGAACAATATCGGCGAATTGACCGACAGCACCTTGCCGGTGCCCATCTGCACCAGCTTCATGCCGCGCTTGAACTTGCCGCTGCACAGCCGCAGGAACGCGATGCGGTCGCGATGATTGGGATCCATGTTGGCCTGGACCTTGAACACGAAGCCCGCGACCTTGGGCTCGGTGGGCTCGATCGGGCGCGGCTCGGCCGGTTGCGGCCGGGGCGGCGGCGCCCATTGGGCCAGCGCGTCGAGAAGCTCGCGGACGCCGAAATTATTGTAGGCGCTGCCGAAGAACACCGGCGACAGATGACCGGCGCGGTAGGAGTCGATGTCGAACTCGGGATAGCCCGCGCGCACCAGTTCGACATCCTCGGCGAGCCTGGGATCGGTGATCTCGTAATTCTCGATCAACTGGCCGATGCGGCTGCGGTCGGCGGTGTCGAACACCAGCATGCGGTTGTTGGCGAGATCGTAGGCGCCCTTGAAATTCTGGCCCGAGCCCTGAGGCCAGCTCATCGGCGTCACGTCGAGCGCGAGCGTCGAGGCGATCTCGTCTAAAAGCTCGATCGGGTCCTTGGACTCGCGGTCCATCTTGTTGATGAAGGTGATGATCGGCACGTCGCGCAGGCGGCAGATCTCGAACAGCTTGCGGGTGCGCGCCTCGATGCCCTTGGCGGCGTCGATCACCATGACGGCGGAATCAACGGCCGTGAGCGTGCGGTAGGTGTCCTCGCTGAAGTCCTCGTGGCCCGGTGTGTCGAGCAGGTTGAAGACCGCGCCGCCGTACTCGAAATGCATCACGGATGTCGTGACCGAGATGCCGCGCTGCTGCTCGATCTTCATCCAGTCCGAGCGGGCACGCCGGGCGTCGCCGCGCGCCTTGACCGCGCCTGCGACATGGATGGCGCCGCCGAACAGCAGCAGCTTCTCGGTCAGCGTCGTCTTGCCGGCGTCGGGATGGGAAATGATGGCAAACGTCCGCCTGAGGCCGGCGGGGTGGCCGGCGAGGCGGGCGTCTTGCTCGGGAACAACGGCTGAATCAGGCACTTTTTTGATGAACCTTCGGGGGTGGCGAGGGCGTAGCGGAGGGGCCTAGCGGCGTCAACTCGGGCTTACAGGCGCCAGTCGCAGGGCTAAACTGGCGCCATGAACAGCGATCAGCTCAAGACCTTCATCGGCACCTTCTGGGACGACCAGATCCTCCCCTCCCTCACCGAGTACATCCGCATTCCCAACAAGTCGCCGGCCTTCGACCCGAAATGGGAAGAGCACGGCTACATGGAAGATGCGGTCACGCTGATGGTGGACTGGGCGCGGCCACACCTGGCGGCCTTCGTGGGCGCCACGCTGGACGTGGTCCGCCTGCCCGGGCGCACGCCGTTGATCTTCATAGATATCCCCGGCGAAGGGGACGACACGGTGCTGCTCTACGGCCATCTCGACAAGCAGCCCGAGATGGTGGGCTGGACCGAGGGCACGGGGCCCTGGATCCCCATCCGCAAGGACGACAAGCTCTATGGCCGCGGCGGCGCCGACGACGGCTACGCGATGTATGCCTGTTTCGCCGCACTCCTGGGGTTGCAGCAACAGAACATCCCGCGCGCCCGCTGCGTGATCATGATCGAGGGCTGCGAGGAATCCGGCAGCTACGACCTGCCCTTCTACGTCGACCATCTGATCGAGCGTATCGGCGATCCGTCGCTGGTGGTCTGCCTCGATTCCGGCTGCGGCGACTGGGACCGGCTGTGGCTCACCACCTCGCTGCGCGGCATCGCGGCCGGCACCTTGAAGGTGCGCGTGCTGAACGAGGGCGTGCATTCGGGCGACGCGTCGGGGATCGTGCCCTCCTCCTTCCGCATCGTGCGCAGCCTGCTGACGCGGCTGGAAGATGAAGCGACCGGCGAGATGAAGCTGCCCGACCTTTTCGTGCAGATCCCGCCGCAGCGACAGCAGCAGGCCGAGGAGGCCGCGCGCGTGCTGGGCAAGGAGGTCTACCGGAAGTTCCCCTTTGCCGGCACGACCAAGCCGATGGTCGAGGATCTGGGCCAGATGGTGCTGAACCGGACCTGGCGGCCGCAGCTCGCGACCGTCGGCATGGCGGGCTATCCCGAGCCGATCGATGCCGGCAACGTGCTGCTGCCGTACACCGAGGCCAAGCTCAGCATCCGCACACCGCCGACGCTCGACGCCAAGGAGGCCGTGAAAGCGATCAAGAAGGCGCTGGAGGCCGATCCACCCTATGGCGCGACCGTCGAGTTCGATGCCGGCGAAGGCGGCCAGAGCGGCTGGCACGCGCCGCCGCTCGCGCCGTGGCTGGAGAAGGCGGTGACGGAAGCCTCGCAGGAAGCGTTCGGCAAGCCGGTCGCCTACATGGGCGAAGGCGGCACGATCCCGTTCATGGGCATGCTCGGCGACAAGTTCCCGAACACGCAGTTCGTCATCACCGGCGTGCTCGGGCCCCACTCCAATGCCCACGGGCCCAACGAATTCCTGCACATCCCGACGGGAAAGCGCGTGACGGCGGCCACGGCGCGGCTGATCGCGGCGCACTATGAGCGGAAGAGGAAGTAACGCCCCGTCGCCTCGAGCGGAGCGAAGCGCAGTCGAGAGGGCTTCTCTCTGCTAAATGCCGGCAAATTGCGGAGAGGAGGTCTCTCCACTCCGCTTCGCTCCGGTCGAGACGACGGTGGGCCTAACCGCTCAATTCCTCGCGCAGCATCTCGAGTTCCAGCCACGCGGTTTCGGCGGCTTCCAGCTCAGCCTGGGCAGTGCCGAGGCGGGCGCTCTTGGCGGCAAAGCCCTTGGGGTCGCGGCTGTAGAGGGCGGGATCGGCCATTGCCGCATGGATGGCGGCCATTTCGGCCTGAAGGGCGGCGATGGTCTTGGGCAGTTCGACCAGGGCCCGCTCGCGCTTGAATCCCAGGCGCTTGGCCGACGCCGGCTCCCGCGCCGCGGCCTTCGCCTTGCGCGGCGTGAGGCTGACGGTGGTCGGCATCTCGCGGGGACCGCGCTGGGTGAGATAGTCGGTGTAGCCGCCGGCATATTCGGTGGCGGTGCCGTCGCCCTCCAGGGCCACCGTCGAGGTCACGAGCCGGTCGAGGAAGTCACGGTCGTGGCTCACCAGCAGCACGGTGCCGTCGTAGTCGGTCAACGCCTCCTGCAGGAGGTCGAGCGTGTCGGCATCGAGATCGTTGGTCGGCTCGTCGAGCACCAGCAGGTTCGAGGGCGCGGCCAGCGCCTTCGCCAGCAGCAGGCGGTTGCGTTCACCACCTGACAAGGTGCGCACCGGCTGGCGCGCCTGCTCGTCGCGGAAGAGATATTCGCGCAGGTAGGTCATCACATGCGTGGGGTGGCCGCGCACCAGCACATGGTCGTTGCGGTCGGCCAGCGTCTCCCACGGCGTCTTGTCGGGATCGAGGCCGAGGCGGCGCTGGTCGATGATCACGGGCAACAGGTTGGTGCCGAGCTTCACCGTGCCGCTATCGGGTTCGAGTTCGCCGATCATCATCTTCAGCAAGGTCGTCTTGCCCGCACCATTGGGGCCGATCAGGCCGATACGGTCCTTGCGGAAGATGCGCGTGGAGAAATCCTCCACGATCACGCGCTCGCCCCAGCGCTTGGTGATGTTGCGCACGGTGATGGCGAGTGCCCCGGAGGATTCCGCCGCGCCGACTTCTATGGTGGCGCGCCCGACCGGACCGATCTGCTCGCGGCGCTGCTTGCGCAAGTCACCCAGAGCCCGCAGCCGGCCCTCGTTGCGGGTGCGCCGGGCGCGGATGCTCTTGCCCGCCCATTCGGTCTCGCGCTCGATCAGCCGGTCGAGCTTGTGCCGCTCGGTGGCCTCGCGCTCCTGGATGTCGGCCGACCAGGCGTCGAACTCGGCATAGCCCTTGTCGAGGCGGCGCACGATGCCACGGTCGAGCCACAGCACGGCCCGCGTCAGGTTGGCGAGGAAGCGGCGATCGTGGCTCACCAGCACATAGGCGCCACGCCAGTTGGAAAGCTTGTCCTCCAGCCACTCGATGGTCGGCAGGTCGAGATGGTTGGTGGGCTCGTCGAGCAGCATGACGTCGGGCTCGGCCACCAGCGCGCGGGCGAGTGCGGCGCGCCGTGTCTCGCCGCCGGAGAGGTTCGCGGGCTCGCGGGCCGCGTCGAGCTTCATCTCGTCGAGAAGTGCCGTGACGCGATAATCGTCCGGGCCCAGCGAGTCGGTGAGTGCCGAGGCCACGTAGGCGCCGACGCTGGCGTGGCCCGCGAAATTGGGCTCCTGTGGCAGGGTGGCGATGGTGGCGCCAGGCTGGGCAAAGCGGGTGCCGCCATCGGCAATGGGCTCGCCCGCCAGGATGCGCAGCAGGGTCGACTTGCCGGCACCGTTGCGGCCGACCAGCGACAGGCGCTCGCCGGGCGCGATCGAGAGCTCGACGCCGTCCAGGATGGTCTGGTCGCCGAGGTGAAAGCGGATGTCGCTGAGCGCGAGAAGGGGCGGGTCGGCCATCGGTCCTGAATTCTATGGGGCCGGTGTCATGACTGAAGCTGTCCAGATGGGCAAGCGCCGCGGGGAGCGGTAGGATCACGCATGCTGCGGGCCGTGGCGGAACCGAGGCGGATCGACCGAGCCATCAGGCGCCTGCAGGGCGCGCTGAAGGGTGTGCCTGCGCGCGGCGTGCGCCTGACCTGGCGCGGCGGCGAACTCCTCACCACCATCCGCTGGGCGCGCGACGATCACTTCTGGTGGGCCTTCGAACCACGCCCTGCCGGCAAATCGACCTGTGCTCGCCATGCCCTGCTGCTGGGCCATGCCGCCCATCCGCCGACCCGACGCGAGAGCATCACCTGCGAGATCAACCTGCCGTTGGGCGGCGCCGACCGCAAAGTGGCCGGCATCATCGCCGCCGACGCCGAGGGCGCGCTCTATCTCGCCCATTCCGGCCGCATGGGCGGCGCCCGGCCGGGCCAGCGCAAGGCGGGCTTCCGCGACTTCCTCAACGACGGCGTGTGGCGGCCCCTCGTCTGGCCCGACGGCGAGGAGTCCGAGGCGTTGATCGTGGCGCCGCTCGACAGCCCACGCCTCACCCGGCTGCTCGGCCAGTTCGTCGACACGGTGCGCCGCTACAAGGCAGGCGACGCGCCGGTCGCACGCACTGGTCTTTGCGTTGAGCCGGGGCCGGTCGATTCGGCCACCGCCGCCTGCGACCGGCGCCTGGTCGACGGCGCGCTGCACGAGGAGCTGGTCAAGCGCGGGCTTTTCGGTGGCCAAGCCGATCTCTTTTCGTTGCGCGGCGATCGTCCGCAGCCGCTGTTCGCCCTGGTGGCCGACGGCCGGCCGGAGGAACTGGCGCTGGCCGTGGGCTCGCTGTCGCTGGCCCAGGCCCGCGGCGGCAGCGATGTCCGGCCGATCCTGATCGCGCCCGCGGCGCTGGTGGCCCGCGACGATGCCACGCTGCAGGCATTGCCCTTCGCCTGCGTCGGCTTCCGCTGGCGCGGGGCGCGCGCCATCTTCGATGGCCTCGACGACGCATTGGCGTAAGTTGTTCAGATGGTGATGGGTCTTACGACCGGACTATGGGTAAGCGCACAGGTGCGTCTGTGCGATCGCGCCTTCATTCCGGCCACGGTGGTGCGGCGCGGCGATGCCGATGCCGGCACGGTGCTGGTGAAAATCAACCGCTTCGAGGACGGCGTCACCGTCTTCACCCAGGCCAGCACGATGGACGACGGGCCGGCGTGGAGCCGTGGCACGGGCCCCAAGCCCGTGCCCGAGGCCGAGGCCGACGCCTACATCGCCCGCCAGGTCGCCCGCGACCCCGACCTCTGGGTCCTCGAGATCGAGGACCGCAAGGGCGCCTATAAGCTGGACGGCAAGGTCGTCTGATCCGGCGCTATTGCGCCGGCAGGACCGTCATCGGGTCGAGGGTCTTGTTGGCGCGGCGGACTTCGAAGTGGACGCGCGTGTCGGACTTGGCGACGGGCTGGCCCTTCTTCACGGCCTCGCCCTTCTTGACCAGCAGCGACTCGTTGTTGGCGTAGGCAGTGATCCAGCCGCCGGGATGGCTCACCAGCACGAGATTGCCCATGCCGCGCACTTCGTTGCCGGCATAGACGACGGTGCCTGAATCGGCAGCCTTCACGGTGGCACCCTTCTCGGCCTGGATGTCGATGCCGTCGTTCTTCTGGCCGCCCGCCGTGCCGTAGTTGCCCACCACCTTGCCGTTGATCGGCCAAGCGAAGCGCGGCGGCGGCGTGGCCGGCACGGTGACGCTTTCGGCGGCGGGGCTGAGTGGGGTCGGCTGGCCGGCCGGCGCGGCGGAGCGCGGCGCCTCTCCCTGGGACGGCGGGGGCGCCAGGCCTTCGCGCTTGACCGGGCCGGGGCTGGTGGCGGTGGCGGGCGTGGTCTCGCCGGGGATGGAATCCGGGACGTACTTGGCGCCCGGCATGTCGAGGCTCTGGCCGGCGCGGAGCTTGTAGGGCGATTGCAGCTTGTTGCGCTCGGCGATGGTCTGGATCGGCACACCGTACTTGAACGACAGGGCTTCGACCGTGTCCTTGTCCTTCACGACATAGACCGGCACGGCGTTGGGTCCGGCGCCGGAGCCGGGATATTCCATGGTGCCTTCGCGGGCACCCATGACGGAGTTGCAGGCGCCGAGCACGACCGAAAGCACCGCTATTGTACCCAGCGTGCGCAACCGGCCGGCCCATCGCGAGGGGAAGCGAGGGGCTCTTTTCATAAGACTATTCTACTGCATCATGAATCCGGCGGGAATCGGGCTCATGTCGATTTATCGGGTCTTATCCCTGCCCCAAAATCGGCAGGGGCCCGGTGACCAGGGGCACGAAGCGGACCGGCATCAGCGTATCGCGCTGGAGCCCGCTCTCGCTCTTGACGATGCGCTCGACGACTTGGGCGGTGGGGTCACGGCCGACCGGCACGATCAGGATGCCGCCCATGGCGAGCTGGTCGATCAGGGCCTGGGGGCGCTCGTCGGCGGCAGCGGTCACGATGATGCGGTCGAACGGCGCCTGGCCCGGCCAGCCCTTGCTGCCGTCGCCGATGTCGAACACGACATTGTGGATGCGGAGGTCGAGCAGCAGGCGCTCGGCTTCCTTCGACAGGGGCTTGTAGCGCTCGATCGAGTAGACGCGGCGCGCCAGCTTGGCCAGCACCGCCGCCTGGTAGCCCGAGCCAGTGCCGACCTCGAGCACCTTCATGCGCGGGCCGACGCGCAGCGCCTCGGTCATGGCGGCCACGACCAGCGGCTGGCTGATGGTCTGGCCGAAAGCGATGGGGAGCGCAGTATTCTCCCAGGCGCGCTCGACGAAGGGCGTCGACACAAAGCGCTCGCGGTCGACCGCGGCGATGGCCGCCAGCACGTTCTCGTCGACGATGCCCGAATTGCGCAACTCGGCGATCAGGCGCTGCATGGCCGCGACGTTCACGGCGCCCGCCCGGTGTCAGCCCGCCGCGAACAACGAGCCGAACTTGCGGCGCGTGGCCTCGTGCGTCAGGTCGAGATGCAGCGGCGTGACCGAGACGTAGCCGGCGCGCACGGCAGTGATGTCGCTCTCCTCGTCGCGGTCGTGCTCGCCCGGCGCGTAGGCGATCCAGTAGTAGGTACCGCCGCGCGGGTCGGTGCGCTCGACGATGCCGCCGCCGAAGGCGCGCACGCCCTGACGCGTTACGCGCGTGCCCTTGACCGCACCGGCGGCGACGTCGGGAAAATTCACGTTGACCAGCACGTTGCGCGGAATGCCGCCGGCCAACACGCGCCGCGCCACGTCGGCGCCAAACTGCGTGGCCGTGTCCCACTTCACCGGATGCGGATGCGTATAAGTCTGGCTGAAGGCGATCGAGGGGATGCCGAGCAGGCAGCCCTCCATGGCGCCGGCGATGGTGCCGGAATAGGTCACGTCGTCGGCCATGTTGCTGCCGCGGTTGACGCCCGATAGCACGATGGTCGGCTTGCGGTCCTTCAGCAGGTGTTTGACCGCAAACAGCACGCAGTCGGTTGGCGTGCCTTCCAGCGCGAACTTGGTCTCGGAGAGTTGGCGGGCCCGCACGGGATGGGTCAGCGAGAGGGAATGACCAGCGCCGCTCTGGTTGTACTCCGGTGCCACGATCCAGACGTCCTGCGCGAGCTGGCTCGCGATGTCGATCATGGCGTCGAGGCCCGGCGCGTTGATGCCGTCGTCGTTGGTGACGAGGATGCGCGCCTTGGCGAGTTCCTCGGGCGTCATTTCACGGGCCCCGGGATCACGGCCAGCCCGCCCATATAGGAGCGCAGCGCATCGGGGATGGCGATCGAGCCATCCTCGTTCTGGTAGTTCTCCAGGATGGCGACCAGGGTGCGGCCGACGGCCAGCGCCGAGCCATTCAGCGTGTGCAGGAAGCGCGTTCCCTTCACGCCCTGGGGCCGGTAGCGCGCGCCCATGCGGCGGGCCTGGTAGTCGCCGCAGTTGGAACAGCTCGAAATCTCGCGATAGGCGTTCTGGCCGGGCAGCCAGACCTCGATGTCGTAGGTCTTGCGCGAGGCCGGCCCCATGTCGCCGCCGCACAGCACGATGGTGCGGAAGGCAAGACCCAGCCGCTTCAGCACTTCCTCGGCGCAACCCGTCATGCGGTCGTGCTCGGCCGCGGACTGCTCGGGCGTCGTGATGCTGACCAGTTCGACCTTGGGGAACTGGTGGAGGCGGATCAGGCCTCGCGTGTCCTTGCCGGCGGCCCCCGCCTCCGAGCGGAAGCAGGGAGTGAAGGCGGTGAAGCGCCACGGCAGAACGGCCTCATCCAGCACCACGTCGTTCGCCAGATTGGTGAGCGGCACCTCGGCGGTCGGCACCAGCCAGTAGCCGTTGTCGGTGTGGAACATGTCCTCAGCGAACTTCGGCAGCTGGCCGACGCCGTAGGCGGCGTTGTCGCGCACCAGCAGCGGCGGGGCGACCTCGGTGTAGCCGCCCTCGACCGTATGCAGGTCGAGCATGAGCTGGGCAAGCGCGCGCTCCAGCCGGGCCAGGTGAGCCTTCAGGAACACGAAGCGCGAGCCCGAGATCTTCACCGCCTGGGCGAAATCCATCTCGCCGGTCGCCTCGCCCAGCGCCACATGGTCCTTGGGTGCAAAGCTGAAGTTGCGCTGGTTGCCCTGGCGGCGGAGCTCGACGTTGCCGTGCTCGTCGGCGCCCTCGGGCACATCGTCAAACGGCAGGTTGGGCAGCACTTCGAGGCGGTGCGTCAGCTCCTCATCGAGGCGCGCCGCGTCGGCCTCGCCCCTCTTGAGGCCTTCCTCCAGCGACGCGACCTCGGCCATCAGGGCTTCCGCGGGCTCACCCTTGCGCTTGGCGATGCCGACCTGCTGGCTGAGCGCCTTGCGTCTTGCCTGCAGCCCCTCGCTCTCGGAGATGGCGGCGCGGCGGCGTTTGTCGATCTCCAGCAGCTCGGCCGACAGCGGCGCCAGGTTGCGCTTCTTCAGGCCGGCGTCAAAGGCCTCGGGGCTTTCGCGGATGAAACGTATGTCGTGCATGGCCTAGCTCGCGGGATCTTTCGGCGCGTCGCCCGCTGCGTCCTTGGCCCTCTTCTCTTCTTCCGCCTTCTCGGCTTGCTCGGCCGCCAGCTCCTCAGCCTCGGTCTTTTTGTCCGCGGCATCGCGCTTCCGCTCGATCACGCGGCCGATCAGGATGCTGACCTCGTAGAAGATGAGCAGCGGGATGGCGAGTGCCAGCTGGCTCACCACGTCGGGTGGCGTCAGCACGGCGGCGATGATGAAGGCCACGACGATGGCGTAGCGGCGCTTGGAGCGCAGGCCCTCGGTGGTGACGATGCCGACCTGGACCAGCAGCGTCAGCAGCACAGGTACCTCGAAGGCGAAGCCGAAGGCGAAGACGAGTTGCAGGATGCGCTCAAGATAGTCCGAGGAGCGCAGCGTCTTCTCGATGTCGGGCGGCGCGTAGACCGTGAGCATGAAATTGATCACGTACGGCAGCACGATGTAATACATGACCGCGCAGCCGGCATAGAACATGAACGGCGTGGCGACCAGGAACGGCACGAAGGCGCGCTTCTCGTGCCGGTAGAGGCCGGGCGCCACGAACAGCCAGATCTGCACCGCGATCAGCGGAAAGCCCACGATCAGCGCCACGAAACCCGACAACTTTACCGTGACGAAGAAGAACTCGAAGATGTCGAGGACGATGACCTTGTAGCCATCGGACAGCGCCGGCTGGATCAGGAAAGAGAAGATCGGCTTGGCGAAGTAGAACGTGACGAAGAAAACCAGGAAGAATCCGACCAGGGCATAGATCAGCCGCTTGCGCAGCTCGATCAGGTGATCGAGCAGCGGCATCGGCTTGTCGTCTTCGGGTCCGTCGTGCGCTTGGGTCAAGGTTTGCGTCGCGGCATGGCTGGCGCGTTATGCCGCCCTTTGCGCTTCAATTCAAAGCGCTAATTGGCGCTCTAGCCCGCGACCGCGGCCTTGGCCGGCTTGTCTTCCGCCGGCTGAGACGCAGCAGGCTCGACCGGAGGGGGCACTTCGGCCACCGTGACGGCTGGCGCGGGCGCCCAATCGGGCGCCGGATCGGTCACAATAGCTGCAGGTTCGACCGCAATCTGCGGGGCGGACTCGGGCTCGACCAGGGGATTGTCGATCGCGCTCTTGGCGTCGGCCAGGGCCTTCTCGCCCTCGGTCACGCCTTCCTGGATCATGCTCTTGATCTGCTTGGTCGGGTCGAGCGACTGCAGATCGAGACCGGGCACGGCCTCGAGCTGCTTCTTCACGTTGTCGAGGTCGGACTGACGGACCATTTCGTCGACATGGCCGCGGAACTCCGAGGCCATGCCGCGCATCTTGGTCATCCACTTGCCCCAGCTGCGCAACAGGTTGGGCAGTTCCTTGGGGCCAATGACGACCAACGCCACAATCGCGATGACGAGAAGCTCAGGACTGTCGATACCGAACATCGGTGTTCAGACCCGGTCGCTAACTGACAACGCGGCCGCCGGCCCTCAGACCTTGGCGGCGCTGTCCTGGTGAACCTGGCCGCCCGCCACTGTTCCCGGCGGCGTGGTCGTGGTCTGCGCCGAGATCGGCTTGGCGGTGTCGCCCGGCTGCTGGCCCGGCTGGGCCTGCGGCGTCTCCTCGGGGCCTGCTCCGACGCCCTTCTTGAAGGCGTTCAGGCCTTTTCCGAAGTCGCCCATAAGCTGCGAGATCTTGCCGCGACCGCCGAACAGCAGCAGCACCACGGCCAGCACGATGAGCCAGTGCCATACGCTGAAGCTACCCATGTGAAAATGCTCCTAAAAACGATTTCGATCGGCGTATCGAATTCATGAGGGGTGAGTATGGCACCCCGGCCGAAGCCCCGGCAACCTGTCGAATGCGGCAGGATCTAGGCTGAGCGAACCGGATCTTCGGCGGCAAGAGGCTCGTCGACCTCGTCATCGGCCGGCTCAAGCGGCAAATCCGGCTCGTCTGGACGGAATATGGGTGGTTGCGCGCGCGCATCCAAGAGGCCGGCGGCCTTCAATTCTTCCTGTCCCGGCAGATCGTCGAGGCTGGGCAGGCCGAAATGCTCGAGAAAGAAATCCGTCGTGCCCCAGGTCACCGGCTTGCCCGGCGCCCGGCGACGGCCCATCGGCTTGATCCAGTTCTGCTCGAACAGCAGGTCGAGCGTGCCCTTGCTGAGGCCGACGCCGCGGACCTGTTCGATCTCGGTGCGCGTCACCGGCTGGTGATAGGCGATGATGGCCAGCGTCTCGACCGAGGCCCGCGAAAGCTTGCGCGTCACCGGCCGCTCGATTTTGAGCTTCTCCGACAGGTCCGGCGCCGTGCGGAAGGCGTAGCCACCCGCCACCGCCACCAGGTTGACGCCCCGGCCGGCATAGAGTTCGGCGAGATCGGCCAGCAGTTGCTTAACGTCGGCGTCGTTGGGCAGGCGGTCGGCCAGCTCCTTCTCGTCGAGCGCCTGGGTGCCGGCAAAGACCAGCGCCTCGAGCAGGCGCAGATGCTGGGCGTGATCGGGCGAGACGACATTTGTGACCGCGGGCGCGACCACGGGCACGACCGCCACGGGCGCCGACGATTCCTCTACGACCGGCTTCTCGGCCTCGTCGTCTTCTTCTTCGTCCTCATCATCATCGTCGTCGTCATCGTCGTCGTCGTCATCATCGTCGTCCAAATCATCGTCGTCATCGGAGTCGTCATCATCCTTATCGTCGTCCTTCTCGACTTCCGACTTTTCCTTGGCGGCAGCCAGGCCATGAGCGGCCGACTGCTCGTCGGCGAGCGCCACCGCGACCTTGTCCGGGTCTTCGATGGCGGGCGTGGCATTTTCGATGTCTGACATGTCGGGGACCGTCACCGTTGCTCGGTACGTTTGCGAAGATGGATGGGGCCGAAACGCTCGGCCTGGCGCAGTTCGAGCTGGCCGTCCTTGGCCAACTGGAGACCGGCAACGAAGGTCGAGGCGAGCGCCGAACGCCGCCGCGCCGGATCGGTGAGGCCGGCTGGCAGGAATGCTTCGAGCGACTGCCATTCGATGGCGATGCCCAGCATGCGGCCCAGGCGCTCGGCTGCTTCCTCGACCGAGAAGAATTCCATCGGCGCGATCTGATAGGTGTCGGCATCCTTGGGCCGTACCTGGGCGCCATAGGCATGCAGCAAGTCGTAGAGCTTCACGTCCCAGATCGCGCGGCGCACCACGACCACGCCCTCGGGCTGGCCGCGCACGAAGATGTCGCGGCCGAGCTGTGGGCGGGCCATCAGGCGGACGCCCGCCTCCTGCATCGCCTCCAGGCGCCGGAGCTGCCACTGCAGCGCATCGGCCATCTCCTGGCCCGACGGCTCCTCGCCGGCCGGCGGTTCGGGCAACAGCAGGCGCGACTTGAGGTAGGCGAGCCACGCCGCCATGACGAGATAGTCGGCGGCGAGTTCCAGCCGGATCCGGCGCGCTTGGGCCACGTGGGCCAGGTACTGATCGACCAGAGCGACCATCGAGATGCGGCGCAGGTCGACCTTCTGGTCGCGGGCCAGACTCAGCAACAGGTCGAGCGGACCTTCGAAACCCTCGAGGTTGACGATCAGCTCGCCCTCGCCCGGCGCGATGACGTCGGGGCCGGCAGCGGCGAAGCTGTCGGGGCCGCCATCGCTGGCGGCAGGCGGAGGGGTTTGTTCGGTCATGCAGGTCCGGTTTAGTCCAGTGGGAGCGCCTGCCGCCACTGGATTTGACCCGGCCTTATCCCCATTCGGGAAGAAGCGCTTCCAGTCGCCGGCCGGCATCGGCCAGTCCGGCCTTGCCGGCGGGGTCGCGGTGACGGGCCAGAAAGCCCCGCCCGGCATCGAAACGATGCCCTGCGGCCTCAGTCATCGGGTCGGTCCGGGCCACGATCTCGGTCATTTCGTTCATCCGGCCATTGCAGTGGAGCGCCACGTCGCATCCGGCCGCGAGCGCCCGCGACGCCCGCTCGCCCAACGATCCGCCGAGCGCCTGCATCGAAAGATCGTCGGACAGCAGCAAACCGTCGAAGCCGATATGGCCGCGAATGACTTCGCGCACGCCCCGTGCCGAAACGGTGATGCAGGCGGCGGGATCGATGGCCTCGAACAGCAGATGGCCGGTCATCGCCCAGGGCAGATCGGCCAGGAGCTTGAACGGCAGGAAGTCGGTGCGCTCCAGCACATCTAGCGGCGCACTCACCGTGGGTAGCTTTTCATGGCTGTCGACCGTGGCGCGGCCATGTCCGGGGATGTGCTTGATCACCGGCATCACGCCTTCGGCCAAAAGCCCCTCGGCCGCGGCACGGCCCAGCGCCGCCACCGGCTCCGGCCGGTCGGCATAGGCGCGGTCGCCGATCACCGCATGGGTTTCGGGAAAGGTGATGTCCAGGACCGGCAGGCAATCGACGTCGCAGCCGACCGACGCCACGTCTGATGCCAGCAGCCTCGAATTCAGCCGCGTCGCTTCGAGTCCAAGGTCGGGATTGCGCGCGTAAAGGTCGCCCAGCAGGCGGGCTGGCGGGGCCTTGCGCCAATGCGGCAGCCTGAGGCGGGCAACGCGGCCGCCTTCCTGGTCGATCAGCACCGGCGCATCGGACCTGGCCACGCAGGAGCGAAGATCGTCGACCAGCCGGCGGGTGCGCTCGGGCGTGTCGACGTTGCGGGCAAACAGGATGAAGCCCAGTGGATCGGCGTCGCGGAAGAAAGCGCGTTCGTCGGGCGTGAGGTCGGGCCCGGCGCAGCCCAGGATCGCCGCGCGCGGGCGGCTCATGAGAGGGAACTCACCGTGCCCGTCTCAACGCGCCGGCGGAACCGTGACGCAGTCGGCGCGGCGCCCCTTCAGGGTGCTGCAGACGCTTTGCGCCTGCTTCTCGTCGAGGGGACCGGCCTGGACGCGATACCACACGCCCTTGTCGCCGAGATCGACGCGCGCGGCCTGCATGCGGAGGTTGGCCAGCACGTCGCCGTGCGCGCTTTGCAGGCGTGCCCAGGTCGACTTGGCAACATCCTCGCTCTTCACGGAAGCGATCTGGACGCGCCAACCGCCGGTCGGACCGGACATGTTCTCGATCAAGCTGGCGATGGTGGGGCCGGCCTCGGTCGGCACGAGGGTCGTGGCGTTGGTGGCAGCGGCAGTGGCCGAAGCGGGCTGAGCGGCGGCCCCCGGTGTCGTTGCGCCGGCAGCGGGTGTCGGCCCCGTACCCGGTGTGGCCGATTGCACCGGAGTAGGCGTCTTGGCAGCAGTTGCTTCCTGCTTGGGCGCCGCAGGTGCCGGCAGGCCGCCGGCCGGCAGCTTGGGCGTCTCCACCCCCGGCAGCAGCTTCTCCGGCGAGGTCGGCACCGCGCCCGGCGCGATGCGGTTGAAAACTTCTTTGTCCTGATTGGGCGGCACCAGGCCGCCGGCGTTCTCAGGCTTCATCCGCGACGGAGTCGTCGGCGCCTGGACGACCAGAGGTTCCAGTCCGCGGCCCCCGGCCTTCACGTCCTGGTTATGCGCCCACCACACGACCGAGCCGAAGCTCGCGATGGCGGCGATCGAGACCATGATGGTCAGGATCTGGCCGCGGCGGCGGTTGACCAGAGTCAGCAAGGAGTCCCGCGGCGGCGGCGGGATGGAATCAGGATCGTGTGCGACGGGCCGAGGCGGCGGATCGAGCCGTACGGCAACCGACTCGCTGGGTCGGTAAATCGTTGGACCGTCGCCGGAGGGGGACCGGCGCATGTGCATTTCTTATCTCATTTCATCGACGGGTGTGACGCCGAAGACCTTTAGACCTGATCCTATCACAAAACCGACGGCTTGTACCAATGCGAGACGCGCGTGGGTGAGATCGACATCGCCCTCGATGACGAACTTCAGCTCCGGCTCCTTGGAGCCGCGCGTCCAATGGGAATGGAAGGCCGCCGCCAAGTCGTAGAGGAAGAAGGCGAGGCGGTGCGGCTCGTGCGCCGCCGCCGCCGCTTCGACCTGCCGCGGCCATTGCGCGATCAGCCGGATCAAGGCGAGCTCGCCCTCGTCGGTCAGCCGGTCGAGCACGGCGCCCGACAGGGCCTCAGGCGCGATCCTGGCCGCCGCCGCCTGGCGCACCACCGAATGCGTGCGGGCATTGGCGTACTGGACGTACCAGACCGGATTGTCGCGAGACTGTTCGGTGGCCTTGACCAGGTCGAAGTCGAACGCGGCGTCGTTCTTGCGCGTGAGCATCGTGAACCGCACGACGTCGGGACCGACCTCGTCGAGCAGGTCGCGCAGGGTGATGAAGGTGCCGGCGCGCTTGGACATGCGCACCAACTCGCCGTTCTTCAGCACGCGCACGAGCTGGCAGAGCTTGACGTCGAGCTCGCCCTTCTTGCCCGTGATGGCGCTCACCGCCGCCTTCATGCGCTTCACGTAGCCGCCGTGGTCGGCGCCCCAGATATCGATCATGTCGGCAAAGCCACGCATGAACTTGTCGTGGTGATAGGCAATGTCGTTGGCGAAGTAGGTCCAGTTACCGTCCGACTTCTTGAGCGGCCGATCTACATCGTCGCCGAACTGCGTGGAGCGAAACAGCGTCTGCTCGCGATCCTCCCAGTCGTCGGGCATCTGGCCCTTGGGAGGCTCGAGCCGGCCCTGGTAGATCAGGCCCTGAGTGGTGAGCGCCTCGAAGGCGCGATCGACGGCGCCGCTCTCGACCAGCGCCCGCTCGGACGAGAAGACATCGATATGGACGCCGAGCGTCTCGAGATCGGTGCGGATCTCGGCCATCAGGGTGGCGATGGCGAAGCTCCGCATCTCGGGCAGCCAGTCGGCTTCGGGCTTGTCGATCCAGCGCGCCCCGTCGCGCTTGGCGATCGCTGAGCCGACATCCTTGAGATACTCGCCGGGATAGAGGCCCTCGGGAATCGCGCCGATCGCCTCGCCCAAGGCCTCCTTGTAGCGGAGGTAAGTCGACTGGCCGAGCTTGTCGACCTGGGCGCCGGCGTCGTTGATGTAATACTCCTTGGTGACGGCGAAACCCGCCTTGTGCAGCAGGTTGGCGAGCGCATCGCCCACCACGGCGCCCCGCGCATGCGCCACGTGCAACGGGCCGGTCGGATTGGCCGAGACGTATTCAACATTGACCTTGCGGCCATCGCCCACCTGCGAATCGCCATAGGCGATGCCGGCCGCCAGGCACTCGCCCAGCCGCGCCCGCCAGAAAGCGTCGGTGATTTTCAGGTTGATGAAGCCTGGCCCCGCCACCGCGCCGTCGACCACGTCGGGATTGGCTTTCAGACGCTGAAGCAGCGGCTCGGCGATGTCGCGCGGCTTCTTGCCCGCGGCCTTGGCCAGTACCATGGCGGCGTTGGTCGCGATATCGCCGTGCGCCGGATCGCGCGGCGGCTCGGCGGTGATGGCGGAGAAGTCGAGCGAGGGCGGCAGCTCGCCGGATGCCTGCATCGCCTGCAGGGCGCTCACGACCACGCCGATGAAATGACGGTAGGGGTTCATGGCCGGGGGTATTGCCCATTCAGGGCATTTTGTCATCCGCAGGCCGCCGGACCTACTCGTAGAGGTCGAACAGGCGCCTGTGCTCGTCGAGGGCGAAGCGGTCGGTCATGCCGGCGATATAGTCGGCGACCAAGCGGGCGCGGGCCTGGGTTTCGGCCTGCTCCGCGCGCTCGCGCCACGGCGGGGGCAGGCAGTTGGGCTCGGCGAACAGCAATCCAAAGAGGTCGGCCACGACACGCCGTGCCTTGGAGTGCGAAGTGTTGAGCTTCCAATGCTCGTACATGCGCCTGTAGAGGAACGCCTTCACCGTGCGGTCGGTCGCGGCCATGTGCTCCGAGAAGGCCACCACCGGCCGGCCCAGCGCGCGGATGTCGGCCACCGACTTGGGCGCCGCATCGGCAAGCCGCCGCCGCGTTTCGGCCAGCACGTCTTCCACCATGGCGTTGATGACGCGGCGCACCGCCTCGTGGATCAGCCGCGCCTGGTCGATGCCGGGATACTTCTGGGTCACGATCGAGAACATCTCGCCGACCAGCGGCAGTTCCATGAGATCGGCAACCTCGAACAGGCCGGCGCGGAGGCCGTCGTCGATGTCGTGGTTGTTGTAGGCGATGTCGTCGCTCAAGGCCGCGACCTGCGCCTCCGGCCCGGCATGGCCGGTCAGTTCGAGATCGTGGTCCCGGCAATATTCGACGATGGCGGCCGGCAGCTGCGACAGCGTGCGGCCCGGCTTGATCAGCGGACCGTTGTGCTTGACCGCGCCTTCCAGCGTTTCCCAGGTGAGGTTGAGGCCGTTGAACTCGGCGTAGCGCTCCTCGAGCTTGGTGAGGATGCGCAGGGTCTGCGCGTTGTGGTCGAAGCCGCCATGGCTCTTCATGGCGGCGTGCAGCGCGTCCTCGCCGGCATGGCCGAACGGTGTGTGGCCGAGATCGTGGGCCAGCGCCACCGCCTCGCCCAGCTCCTCGTCGAGGCGCAGCACGCGGCAGATCGTGCGGGCGATCTGGGCGACTTCCAGAGAATGGGTCAGCCGCGTCCGGTAGTGATCGCCCTCGTGATAGACGAAGACCTGGGTCTTGTGCTTCAGCCGGCGGAATGCCGTCGAATGGATGATGCGGTCACGGTCGCGCTGGAACGGGCTGCGGCTGGGCGAACTCGGCTCGACGTGCAGGCGGCCCCTGGACTGCCAAGGCAGGGTGGCAAAGGGCGCCAGGGCCTGGTTTCGCCACATCTCGTCAGCCACGCCGACCTCCGTCCGCCCCGACGGCCCACGCTATTTGACGAGGACGACCGGAACCTTGCTGTGGGCGATCACATCCTGGGCGACCGAGCCCAGCAGGACACCGGCAAGGCCGGTGTGGCCGCGGGTGCCGAGAACCACCATGCCGGCGCCCAGCTTGTCGACGTAGTCGCCGACGATCTCGCCCTGCCGGCCGACGCCGATATGGACCTTGGCCGGCACCGACGACTTCTTGGCGAGGTCGACCGAAGAGGCCAGCGCCTTGGTGCCCTCCTCGCGGTGATGGCTCTCGATCTGCTCCCGCGAGACGAACGTCGAGACCGCGCCGCCGAGATTGGGCTGCACGTTCAGGAAATGCAGCTCGGCGGACAGGCCAGCCGACAGCAGGTCGAGCGCATGGCGCACGGCCCGGTCGGACGTTTCCGAGCCGTCCACGGCCACGAGGATTGCCTTCATCTTGGCCATGGCGACTAGTCCTTCCCCTTGTCCGCCGCGAGATCGACCGGCTCGGCGTGCCTGCGCTGCTTGGCGCGGTATTGCAGGTAGTATCCAAGAGCCACGGTGATGACCGCACAACCAATCTCGAAGACGAGCTGGGCGTTGGGGATTGCGGCCGCAAGTTGCTTGGCATAGGCCGGATCGGTCGCCAGTACCTCGCCCGCGATCCAGCCGAGCAGGCCGCCGCCGGCAATGACGATGATCGGGAAGCGCTGGAGCAGCGCCATGATCAGGGTGGCGCCGAAGATGATGAGCGGGATGCTGATCAGCAGGCCAAGGATGATCAGGGTCGTATCGCCCTTGGCTGCCGCGGCGATGGCAATGGCATTGTCGAGACTCATCACCGCGTCGGCGATGATGATGGTGCGGATGGCGCCCCACAGGGACGCCTCCGCCTTCACCCCATCGCCGTGCTCTTCCTCGCCCTGGACCAGCTTGACGCCGATCCACAGAAGAAGGAGGCCACCGATCAGCTTCAGATACGGAATCTGAAGCAGCACGTCGACGATCAGCACGAAGATGATTCGGAGCAGGATGGCGCCGGCGCTGCCGGCGAGGATGGCCGGCTTCTGGTAGCGCTTTTCGAGGTTCCGGCAGGCCAACGCGATGACCAGCGCATTGTCCCCAGATAGGACGATATTCACCAGAATGATCTGGGTGAGGCCGCTCCAGAAGGCGGGCGTAAGCTCAAATCCCATGATTCAGCAATCTCCGTCCCGTTTATCCCTGCGCCGTGATCTTCATTGCGTCGTTCGAAGCTGTTAATGCAGCCTCCGTCGGGGGGCAAGCCAAACCGGACAAGCCCAGGGAGAAGACCGCATGGCGAGCAGTGCCGGTTACAACAAGATGTTTCCCGTCTCGTGGACGGAATTGCACCGCGACGCCCGCGCGCTGGCCTGGCGGCTGGCCGATCTCGGGCCGTTCAAGGGCCTGGTGGCGGTCACCCGGGGCGGGCTGGTCCCCGCCGCCATCATTGCCCGCGAGTTGAACCTTCGCCTGATCGACACGGTCTGCTGCTCGACCTACGAGCGCATGGACCGGGGCGGCAAGGTCGAAATCCTGAAGGGCACGGCGGCCGAGCAGGAACAGGGCAAGGGCTGGCTGATCGTCGACGATCTGGTCGACACCGGCGTCACTGCCCGGGCCGTGCGGGCGATACTGCCGCAGGCGCATTTCGCCACGGTCTATGCAAAGCCCGCCGGCCGGCCGACCGTGGACAGCTATATTACAGAGGTGAGCCAGGACACTTGGATCCTGTTCCCCTGGGACCAGGAGGCGGTGATGGCCAAGACCGTGCTCGAGCTGAAAGGCAGCCAGTGATGAAGTGCTACGTCATCCCCTCGCCGAGGGGCATCGACTCGCTCGCGCTCGCCGAGCGTCCCGACCCGACGCCCGGGCCGCGCCAGGTGCTGGTGCGGGTGCGCGCCACCTCGCTCAACTACCGCGATCTGCTCACGATCGAGGCACAGTACGCGCGCGCCGCGCCCAAGCCCGACCTGGTCCCGCTGTCCGATGGCGCAGGCGACGTGGTGGCGGTCGGCCCTGGCGTCAGCCGGGTCAAGGTCGGCGACCGGATCGCCGGCTGCTTCATGCAGAAGTGGATCGGCGGCACGATCGACGAGGCCGCCCAGGCCTCGGCCATGGGCGGCGCGATCGACGGCATGCTGACCGAGCTCGCGGTGCTGGAAGAGGACGGCGTGGTGCAGCTGCCGCCGGGCATGAGCTTCGAGGAAGGGGCTACTCTGCCCTGCGCCGGCCTGACGGCATGGCATGCGCTGGTCGAGATCGGCAAGATCAAGGCCGGCGACATCGTGCAGATCCAGGGCTCGGGCGGCGTCTCGATCTTCGCCCTGCAGTTCGCGAAGATGTTCGGCGCGCGCGTGATCGCGACCTCGAGCTCGGCCGCCAAGGCCACACGGCTGAAGCAGATGGGGGCCGAGGCGGTCATCGACTACAAGGCCACGCCCGACTGGGACCAGGAGACGCTAAAACTGACCGGCGGCCGCGGCGCCGATATCACCGTGGAAGTGGGCGGCGCCGGCACGCTGCCGCGCTCCTTCCTGGCGACACGGCTCGGCGGCCGCATCGCCGTCATCGGGCTGCTCTCGGGCATGGCGCAGGTCGACCCGATGCCGATCCTGCGGCGGAACCTGCTCGTGCAGGGACTCTACGTCGGCAGCAAGCAGATGTTCGAGGGTATGAACCGCGCGATCGCGGCGAACGGCCTCAAGCCCGTCATCGACAAGGTGTTTCCTTTCGCTGAGGCAAAGGAGGCGTACCGACACCTCAAGAGCCAGAACCATTTCGGCAAGATCGTCATCGCGCACGCTTAGAGAGGCTTCGATGGAAAACCTGTGGTCCGACGGCGACGCCAAGGCAGCGATCGCGCGCCACGCCGCCAAGGGCATCAACGGAGACCTGGCGCTGCGCGTCTACACGACACGCCTGCTGGGCGGCGAGCCGCGCCTGGTGCTGCACGGCGGCGGCAACACCTCGGTGAAGACACGAATGGCCGACATCACCGGTGCCGAGATCGACGTACTCTGCGTAAAAGGCAGCGGCTGGGACATGGGCACGATCGAAGCCCCCGGCCTGCCGGCGGTGCGGCTTCAGCCATTGCAGGAGCTGCACGGGCTCCAGGCGCTCAGCGACGAGGACATGGTCAACGTCCAGCGCAGCAACCTGCTCGACTCCAAATCGCCCAACCCCTCGGTCGAGACGCTGCTGCACGCCTTCCTGCCGCACAAGTTCATCGACCATACCCATTCCAACGCCGTGCTGGCGCTGACCGACCAGCCCGACGGCGAGGCGCTGGCCGCCGATCTCTACGGCAAGCGCGCCGCGCTGGTGCCCTACGTCATGCCGGGCTTCGCGTTGGCCAAGAAGTGCAGTGAGGTCGGCAAGGCCCATCCTGACGTCGAGGGGCTGATCCTGCTGAAGCACGGCATCTTCTCGATGGGTGCCACGGCGGAAGAAGCCTATGTGCGCATGATCGACCTGGTGACGCTGGCCGAGAAGCGTCTGGCCAAGGCCACGCGCAAGATCTTCCCGGGCGTCGCCCTGCCCGCGGCGCCCGCAAGTGCGGCGGACGTCGCGCCCATCCTGCGCGGCCTGTTCTCGATTCCTGCGCGAAGCGGCGGCCGCGAGGCAGCGCAGCGCTTCGTCTTCGAGTTCCGCACCGGGCCAGAAATCCTGGCCTTCGTCGGCGGCAAGGAGATCGCGCGCTACAGCCAGCAGGGCCCGGTGACACCCGATCATGCGATCCGCACCAAGAACCTGCCGTTCATCGCGCCCGCGCCCGAAGCCGGCAAGCTCGACGCCTTCGCCAAAGACACCAAGGCCGCGCTGGAAAAATTCGCGGCCGACTATCACGCCTATTTCACGCGCCACAATGGCAAGCTCGTGACCGCAAAGAAGGAGCTCGACCCGATCCCGCGCGTGGCACTGGTCCCGGGCCTCGGCCTGTTCGGCATCGGCAATACGTCGAAGGACGCCAAGATCGCGGCCGACCTCGCCGAGACGACGGTGGCGGTGATCGCCGACGCCGAGCGGCTGGGCACCTATGAGTGCATTCCCGAGCCCGATATCTTCGACATCGAATACTGGTCGCTCGAACAGGCCAAGCTGAGCGCGGCGGCCGAAAAGCCGCTGGCGCGGCGCATCGTCGTCGTCACCGGCGGTGCCTCGGGCATTGGTGCGGCCACAGCGGCAGCCTTCGCACGCGAAGGCGCCGAGGTCGCGGTCCTCGATCGCGATGTTTCCAAAGTGAAGGGCCTCGGCATCGCCTGCGATGTCATCGATCCCGCCTCGGTACGCGCAGCCTTCGACAAGGTGTCGGCGACCTATGGCGGCGTCGACATCGTGGTCTCCAACGCGGGCGCGGCCTGGCAGGGCCGCATCGGCGACGTCGACGACGCCACCCTGCGCAAGAGCTTCGAGCTCAACTTCTGGGCCCACCAGAGCGTGGCGCAGAACGCGGTGCGCGTGATGCGTCGCCAAAACCTCGGCGGCTGCCTGCTGTTCAACACTTCTAAGCAGGCGGTGAACCCCGGCCCCGACTTCGGTCCCTATGGACTGCCAAAGGCCGCGACCCTGTTCCTGATGCGCCAGTATGCGCTCGACCATGGCGGCGACGGCATCCGCGCCAACGCCGTCAACGCCGACCGCATCCGCACCGGCCTGCTGACCGACGACATGATCGCCCAGCGCTCCAAGGCGCGCGGCCTCAGCGAGGCCGACTACATGGGCGGCAACCTGCTCGGCCTCGAAGTGACGGCCGACGATGTCGCCCAGGCCTTCGTTTCGCTGGCCAAAGCGGGCAAGACGACAGGCGCTGTCACGACCGTGGACGGTGGTAATATCGCGGCGGCCCTGCGCTAGAGTTCTCTTGCGGGGGTTCTCTTCCGGGAGGTCCTCATGGCGATCGAGACACGCCCGCTCCATCACCATATCGGTGCCGAGATGACCGGCATCGACGTGCGCCGTCCGCTGACGCCGGCCGAGGTCACCGCCATCGAAGCCGGCATGGATCGCCACGCCGTGCTCGTGCTGCCGCGCCAGGACATCGACGACGAGCAGCAGCTCGCCTTCACGCGGAACTTCGGCCCGCTCGAGGAAGGTGCCAACTCGACCGTCCGCGCCAACGAGCTCCGCCTCGCGCCCGCCTTCGCCGACGTCTCCAACCTCGACAAGTCAGGCGGCGTGCTGGCCCGCGACAACAAGCGTCGCATGGCATCGCTCGGCAATCGCCTCTGGCACTCCGACGCCTCGTTCCGCGCCGTGCCGGCTCGCTACTCGCTGCTGAGCGGCCGCATCGTGACGACCGACGCCGGCAACACCGAGTTCGCCGACATGCGCGCGGCCTACGATGCCCTCGATGCCGCGACCAAGGCCGAGGTCGAGGAGCTGGTCTGCGAACACTCGCTGATCTATTCGCGCCAGCAGCTCGGTTTCACCGAGTTCCTGCCCGACGAGCGCGTCTCGATGAGGCCGGTGCTGCAGCGGCTGGTGCGCACGCATTCCGTCACGGGGCGCAAGTCTCTCTATTTGTCGGCCCATATCGGCGCGATCGTCGGCTGGCCCAGGCCCGAGGCGATGGCCTTCGTGCGCGACCTGATGGAGCACGCGACCCAGGCGCAGTTCGTCTACGTGCACCGCTGGACGAAGCATGACCTGGTGATCTGGGACAACCGCCAGACCATGCACCGCGTGCGCCGCTTCGACGATCTCAACATTGTGCGCGACATGCGCCGCACCACGACCCGCAGTGACGGGCCGACGGTGGCGCAGCAGGCGGCCTAGGCGCGGGCCGAGCTAACGCCCGTCGAACTCCGCGTCCTTCTTCGGGATCAGGTCGTAGGGCAGCGCAAAGCCAGGCATCGCCTTCAGGCGGTCGCGCCAGGCCGCGAGGTTGGGCCGCGTATCGATCGACAGGCCACCTTCGTGCGCGAACACCATGCGGCCCCAGCAGCCGATGTCGGCGATGGAACAGGCATCGCCCACCAGCCACTCGCGGCCGGCCAGCGACTTGTCGGCGAAGTCGAGCGCGGCCTCGGCCTGCGGGCGGAAGAAGTTCACGATCTCGGGCGCCACGTCGGGGCGGAAACGGGCGAAATGGCGGACGCGCGCCACGTTGGTGATGGCGTCATTCTCCCACGACAACCACTCACGGGCCTGCCAACGGTGCTGCTCCGTCCTGGGCTCGAAGTGCCCAGTGGTGCGCGCGAGATAATCGAGCACGACGTTCGACATCACGAGGGTGAGGCCGCGGTGGCGCAGCACCGGCACCTGGCCGTAGCGGTTGATGGCGAGGTGGGCCGCCTCCTTCTGCACGCCGTTCTTGAGATTGACCGTGCGGAACGAAAACGGCAGGCCGCTCAGCGCCAGGAACAGCATCGGCTTGTAGCTCGAGCTCGAGGTGAAACTGCCGTGCAGAACGAGGCGCCCCTCACCAATGTTGTCGGTCATATCGTCTCCTGTGGCGCGAACCCATGGTCTTTCCCGGCCGCAATTCGTACTCTCTCGCGTCTGCGGAGGAAACGAACATGACGACGCTCAAGCGACGCAAGGTTGGCAAAACGAAACTCGAAGTCACGGAACTGGGGTTGGGCGGCGCGCCGATGGGCGGCTTTCGCGCCACCATTCCCGATGCCGAGGCGGTAAAACTCACCGACGACGGCTACGATGCCGGCATCCGATTCTTCGACACCTCGCCTTACTATGGCTACGGCCGCAGCGAACTGCGCATGGGCGCGGCGCTGCGCGAAAAGCCCCGGGACAGCTACGTGCTGTCGACCAAGATCGGCCGGATCATGCATGCGATGAAGCCCGGCGAGAAGCCGCCGGCGGATTTTCGCGAGAACGGCCTGCCCGGTTTCGCACCGGTCTACGACTACACCTACGACGGCGTCATGCGCTCGCTCGAACACTCGCACATGAGGCTCGGCCTGCAGAAGATCGACATCGCGCTGATCCACGACGTCGATTTCTGGACCACCAAGGACCGTGCCGTGCTCGAGGAGCGCTTCAAGACGGTGATGGACGGCGGCTATCGTGCGCTCGACGAGCTGCGCAAGGCCGGCATCATCGGGGCCATCGGCGTCGGCATCAACGAGAGCGACACCAGCACGCGCTTCGTCAAGGCCGGCGACTTCGACTGCATGCTGCTGGCCGGGCGCTACACGCTGCTCGAACAGGGTGCGCTCGAGGAATTCCTGCCGGAATGCACCAAGCGCCATGTCTCGGTGATCCTGGGTGGGCCCTACAATTCCGGCATCCTGACCGGCAACGTGAAGGCCGGCGCCACGCACGACTATGTCGCCGCGCCTGCGCACCTGATCGAGAAGGCGCAGAAGATCGAGGCGATATGCCAACGCCATGGCGTGCCCCTCGGCGCCGCCGCAATGCAGTTCCCGCTGTTTCATCCAGCCTTCTGCTCCGTCATTCCGGGCGCGCTGAGCGTGGCAGAGGTGAAGGAGAATGTGGCGTACATGGGCGTCAAGATCCCGGTCGAGCTGTGGAGCGAGCTTAAGCGCGAGAAGCTGCTCGACCCCTCCGCGCCCACACCGAACTGAGGCGCCCAACTGAGGAGATCGCCATGAAGGTCGTCGACGCGCAGATCCACATCTGGGGTCAGACGGTGACGCCGCCGTCCGGCCTGCATCGCAAGGTCGAGAAATTCACGGCCGAGGAAGCGCTGAAGGAGATGGACGAGGCCGGCGTCGATGCCGCCCTGATCCATCCGCCCTACTCCTGGGATCCCAACTCCCAACAGCTCGCGCTCGACGCGGCGAAGAACTATCCCGACCGTTTCGCGGTGATGGGTCAGTTCCCGCTCGGCGATCCCGAGAGCCGCAAGCGCATCGTCGGCTGGCGCAACCAGCCCGGCATGATGGGCGTGCGCTGGGCGCTGTTGCAGCCGGCCGAGCAGAAATGGCTGCATGACGGGCTGCTCGATTGGGTGTGGCCGGCGGCCGAGAAGGAAGGAATCCCGGTCGCCACCATGGGCGGCATCTTCATCGACAAGTTCCGCGAGATCGCCGAGCGGCATCCCAACCTGAAGCTGATCGTCGACCATTGCGGGCTAAACCGCCACGGCCAGGACGAAGAAGCCTTCATCCACCTCGACAAGTTGGTGGCACTCGGCAAATTACCCAACGTCGCCGTGAAGGCGACGGGCGCGCCGCACTACTCGACCAAGGGCTATCCGTTCCGCAACATCCAGGACGGGCTGCATCGCATCTTCGACGCCTTCGGGCCCAAGCGCTTCTTCTGGGGCACCGACATCACCCGCATGCAGTGCAGTTACCGCCAGTGCGTGACCTTCTTCACCGAGGAGCTGCCATGGCTAAAGGGAAACGACCTGCAAGATGTGATGGGCCGCGGTCTCTGCGAGTGGATCGGCTGGAAGCAGAAGTTCTAGACGCTACTTCTTCAACGGCAGGATCTGGCCGCGGATCTCGCCGTCGGGGAATTTCTCCGTCATCACATTCACGTACCAAAGGCCGGCCAGGACCTGGGCGGCCTGTTCCTCGGTGAGCGTCACTCCGTTCGAAATGTGCGAGCGATCGCGGTAGAACGGGACGTCGATGGGCACGACCTTCTCGGCATTTTCGCCAGGTGCCGCCGGGCCTTGCAGGTAGGCGATGGTAACCGGACCGCTCAGGCCCACCAGGTTCAGGCGATACTCCAGCACGTTGGTCGAGGGCCGATAGACCGCGGTGAAGTAGCCGCTGCCCTTGGTCGCCGTCGGCGGCACTTCGCTGGCGCCAATCAACGTGGCCTGAAAGTCGGTCTTGGGCAGCTTGGGCTCGCCCATGTAGAACGAGCAGCCACTCGCCGTGAGCAGAAGTCCGAGAAGCAGGGCGCGGCGAACCATCGTCCTCAGTCTACGCTGCCAACACAGCGATCGTCCCCAGGGTAAATCACGCCCGGTGATGGACCGGCGCTTGCCCGTAGACGGGTGTCGGCAATCCCTCCAGCCGCGCCTTGAGCTGGAGCGCCAGGAACCGCGAATAGAGCCGGGACTGCATGAGGTTGCCGCCGTGGAACCAGAGGTTCTCCTGCGCCGTCGGCTTCCACATGTTGCGCAGTTCGCCCTCCCACGGCCCGGGGTCCTTCGCCGTGTCGGAACCAAGCCCCCAGCACCTACCGACCTTGTCGGCGACCTCGGGCGAGATCAGTTCACCGGCCCATTGGTTCATCGATCCGTAGCCGGTGGCATAGACGACGAGGTCGGCTTTCAGTTCGCTGCCGTCATTCAGCACGACGGAGTCGGCCGTGAGCCGCGCGACCTCGACACCCGACTTGAGCTTTATGCGGCCGTCAGCGATCAGCTCCGACGCGCCGACGTCGATGTAGTAGCCCGAGCCGCGGCGGAGATACATCGGGCCGATGCCGGTATCGTCCTCACCGAAGGTGAGCTTGAAGCCGGCGGCCGTGAGGCGCGCGTAGAAATCCGCATCCTCGCGCCGGATCTGCTCGACCACCGGTCGCATGACCTGCGGCAGGGCGCCATAGGGCATCGACGCCGTCGTGAGATCGGCGATATCGGTGGTGATACCGGCCGCCAGCGCTGCCTCCGAATAGAGCGCACGATTTTTTGCCAGCGTCTCCGCCCGCATGACCAGAGTCGGCGAGCGCTGCAGCAGGGTCACGTCGGCGCCGTGTTCCCAGAGATCGGCCGCGATGTCGTGCGCGGAATTGTTCGAGCCCACGACGACGCAGCGCTTGCCAGCCCAGCCATCGCCGCCGGTGTGGCGGCTGGAATGATGCTGCGTGCCCTTGAAAAGATCGGCGCCGGGAAAGCGCGGGATTTCGGGGAAGCCCGACATGCCGGTGGCCAGCACGATGTGTTTCGGCGTCATCGTGACCGGCTTGCCGTCGCGCTCGACGACGACGGTCCATTCCTGCCGGGCGTCGTCCCACGACGCGCCCTTGCACGTCGTCGAACTCCAATAGTCGAGCTCCATGATCTTCACATAGGATTCTAGCCAGTCGCCCATCTTGTCCTTGGGCGTGTAGATCGGCCAGTGATCGGGAAACGGCAGGTACGGCAGATGGTCGTACCAGACCGGATCGTGCAGGCAGAGCGACTTGTAGCGGTTGCGCCAGGCATCGCCCGGCCGCGGATTGCGGTCGACGATCAGTGCCGGCACGCCCAGGCGCTTCAGCCGCGCGCCGAGCCCGATGCCGCCCTGCCCGCCGCCGATCACCAGCACGTACGGCTGGCGGCCGTAGCCCAGTTCATTGGCGTCGGCCTGGCGCCGATCGGTCCAGGTGATGCGGTTCTGGATGGCGCCGTGCTGGACGCCCGACTCGCGGGTGGCACCCTTCAGCTCCTCGAAGCCCTTCAACTCCATCAGGGCGGTGAACAGCGTAGAAGCCTTGGCGTCCTTCAGGCGGACATGGCCCGTGCCACGGCCTCGCGCCGTCTCGAAGGTGAACCAGCCCTCGCGGTCGCCGGCCACGAACCCGTCGGGCCGCACGTCCCCGAGCCGCGCCGTCAGCATGTCGGCGATCGCCGCCCGCCCCTCCAGGGTGACGATGTTCCAAGTGAAGGAAACGAGGTCGCGCCAGTAGCCATCGTCGGCGAACAGGGCGGCGGCGCCGGCGGCATCACCTTTTTTCAGAGCAGCGGCAAAACGGGCGAGCCAGTCGGATACGGCAGATGAGGGGGTGGTCTCTTTCATGGGGCGCACTCTAGCCAAAGAATCCCCCGGCAGGTGCCGGGCCTTTTCGCGGAACGATGCGAAGGGGCTGGCCCGACGGCCAGAGCGGGAGGATGATTTCACCCGGGAGGGCCACGCCCATGCAATACGACGTCATCTCTGCCGACGGACATATCGACCTGATCTGGCTGCCGACCGACCTGTTCACCGCGAACGCGTCAAGCCAGATGAAGGAGCGCATGCCCTACGTGGTCGAGGGACCGAAGGGGCCGGAATGGACCAGCCGCAACGGTGCCAAGTTCGGCCTGGTGAATGGCATGGGCTCGGCCGGCCGTGAATATGTGCCGGGCATCATCCATCGCTCCGACCGCATGGCCTCGACCGGTCTCTATGACGACGGCAAGAAGGGCATCCGCCGCCTCACCGAGGTCGACCTGCGCCTCAAGGACCAGGACCGCGACGGCGTGCAAGCCGAGGTTCTGTACGGCGTGCTGGGCTCGAGCGGCCGGCTGAACGATCCCGAGGCCGCGCTGGAGATGCTGCGCATCTACAACGACTGGCTCCATGACTTCTGCAGCCGTGCGCCCGACCGGCTGGTCGGCCTCGCCAACCTTCCGAACTACAACATGGAGGAGTCGGTCGCCGAGGCGATGCGCTGCGCCAAGCGTGGCGTGCGCGGCCTCGACATCGCCAACCGGCCCGACATGACGCCACTGTGGGACGAGCATTGGGAGCCGCTCTGGAAGTTCGGCCACGAGACCGGCATTCCGCTGCACTTCCACACGATCGGCGGCCGCTCGCCCGACGTCACCAAGTTCCCGGCGCATGTGCAGCGCCGCATCTTCGCCGTGCACATCACCGGGTTCCAGATGCACATGAGCACCATGCTGATGGGGCTGATCTTCTCGGGCGCCCCGGAACGCTATCCGAACCTGAAGATCGTGATCGGCGAGGCCGGTCTCGGCTGGATCCCCTACGTGCTGCAGCACATGGATCTCGAGTGGGAGGACCAGTTCAAGGACCTCGACCTCAAGATGAAGCCCAGTGAGTACTGGCATCGCCAGTTCTACGCCACTTACCAGACCGACCCGGTGGGCATCGAACTGCTGAAGCACCTGGGCGAGGACAATGTCATGTGGGGGTCGGACTTCCCGCATCCCGACGGGATCTGGCCGGACAGCCAGCAGTTCCTGACCGAGGAGCTGACCGGCGTCCCGGCCGAGGTGCGTCGCAAGATCGTCCGCGACAACGCCGTGAAGCTCTATCGACTGAACGCGTGAGCGAGACCCAAGGGGGCGGCGTCGCACGCACCGCCCTGCTGACGACGCTGGCGATGCTGGCCTTCGCCGGCAATTCGCTGTTTTGCCGCCTCGCGCTGCGCGACACCGAGATCGACGCCGCGAGCTTCACGGCGATCCGCCTCGCCGCCGGCGCGCTGGTCCTGGCAGCGCTGCTCATGCTGCGCGGCAAGCGCCCCACGGCGGGCGGAAGCTGGCCGATGGCGGCCATGCTGTTTGCCTATGCCGTGTGCTTCTCCTTCGCCTATCGCGACCTCACCGCAGCGACCGGCGCGCTGCTGCTGTTCGGCGCCGTCCAGTTCACCATGACGGGTTATGGCCTGTGGACGGGCGAACAGATCCGCGGCCTCAAGCTCGTGGGGCTGCTGCTCGCGCTGGGTGGCCTGGTCTGGCTGCTGCTGCCCGGCCTCGCGGCGCCGCCCCTGCTGGCGGCGGCGCTGATGCTGGTCGCGGGCGCGGCCTGGGGCGTCTATTCGCTCCTCGGCAAGGGTGCCGGCGACCCGACGGCGGCCACCGGCGGCAACTTCCTGCGGTCCCTGCCCTTTGCCGCAGCCCTCGCCTTGACGGCAACGACGGCTGGCACGACGGCCGGCACGGTCGACCATACCGGGGCGCTCTATGCCGTTCTGTCAGGCGCCGTCACCTCGGGCCTGGGCTATGTCCTCTGGTATGCCGCCCTGCCGATGCTCCGGGCGACGTCGGCCGCGACGGTGCAACTTTCTGTGCCGGCCATTGCGGCCCTGGGTGGGGCAATGCTACTCGCCGAGCCGGTCACGATGCGCCTGCTGGTGGCGTCGGTGGCGGTGCTGGGCGGCATCGCCCTCACGATCTATCGGAAGAATTGAAAGAAGGCTCCATGTTCCAGGTCTCCGAGCGTCTCAAGAATGTAAAGGTGTCGGCGTCAGCCGCCATGACCCGCAAGGTGCGCGAACTGCGCGCCGAGGGCGTGAAGATCGTGGGCCTGTCGTCGGGCGAGCCCGACTTCCCGACGCCGCTGCATGCCATCGAGGCGGCGCACAAGGCAGCCCTGGCCGGCGACACCAAGTACCCGCCGCAGGACGGCGTGAAGCCGCTGAAGGAGGCGATCCGCGCCAAGTTCAAGCGCGACAACAACCTCGACTACGCGCTCGACGAGATCATGGTCTCCAACGGTAGCAAGCAGATCATGTACGACGCGCTGATGGCGAGCGTGAACCCCGGCGACGAGGTGATCATCCCCGCACCTGGCTGGATCTCCTACGCCGACCAGGCGACGGTGGCCGGCGCCACGCCCGTGCCGGTGTCGTGTCCCGAGAACAACCAGTTCAAACTGCGCGCCGCCGACCTCGAGGCCGCGATCACGCCGCGGACCAAGTGGATGGTGCTGAACTTCCCCAACAACCCGACCGGGGCTGTGTGCTCGCGCGCCGAGATGCGCGAGATCGCTGACCTGCTGCTCGCCCATCCGCACGTGCTGATCATGGCCGACGATGTCTACGAACACCTGATCTATGACGACTTCGGCTTCTGCACCATCGCCGAGGTCGAGCCGAAGCTGAAGGAGCGCACCCTGACGGTGAACGGCGCGTCGAAGGCCTATGCCATGACCGGCTGGCGGGTGGGCTTCGCCGGCGGGCCGAAGCCGCTGATCGCCGCCATGACCAACATGCAGGGCCAGATCGGTTCTGGCATCTCGACCATCAGCCAGGCGGCGGCCACGGCGGCGCTCAACGGACCGCAGGAGCTGCTGAAGGAGCGCGCGGCCGACTACCAGAAGCGGCGCGACGAGGTCGTGACGATGCTGCGCGCGGCGCCGGGCATCACCTGCCACAAGCCCGAGGGCGCGTTCTACGTGTTCCCCAACATCGCAGGCTGCATCGGCAAGACCAGCAAGGGCGGCCGCAAGATCGACACCGACACCGCCTTCGTGACGGCGCTGCTCGAGGAGAAGCATGTCGCCACGGTGCAGGGCGCGGCCTACGGCATGAGCCCCTATTTCCGCATCTCCTACGCCACCGACCTGGCCAGCATCCGCGACGGCTGCGGCCGCATCCAGGAATTCTGCCGCGAGCTGCGCTGAGCCGTGCTCTACATTCTCGACAGTGGGGCGATCGTCGAGCGGCCCGAGATCCTCGCCCATGCCGCGGCGGGCGACCTGCTGATCCCCGGGGCCGTGGTCGACGACATTCGCGGCCGCCGGGAACGTGGGCTGCGCGGCGATCTCCAGAGCCTGCTCGAGCAGACGATCGAAGCCGGCGCCGTCGTCGCGCCGTCCGCCGATGGCGGCACCGCGGAACTCGCCGTCAAATGTGCCGGGGAAGGTGGCGCCGGGAATGTCCGCGTGGTCACGACCGACCGCCGGCTGGTCCGGCGCCTGGTCGCGAAGGGCGTGGCATCGGTCGGCACCGACCAATTCCTGGCCGAACTATCGACCGCATCTGTCGACGCTAGCATCGAGCAGGTTGCCCGGCGCATCGTGTCGGCGCAGCGTCGCCACCTCGCCGTCGGCCTGGCGATCGCCGTCGTTGCAACGGGCGTGGCCATCCTCGTCGTGCGCAACCATCAGCTGATCTTCCACACCGCACCCGACTGGATCGTGCCCATCGCGCTCTTACTGGCGGGGCTCGTCTTCTTCTGGTGGCGCGAGCGCGACCATCTCTCCTACGGGCTGTTCGAGGTCATGATCGGCCTGCTCATCTCCTCGCAGTCGATCGTCACGCTGCCCGCGCCCTACGAACTGTCGACCGCCAAGTCGATCCAGCTGGTGGGCGGTCTCTATGTCATGGTGCGCGGGTTCGACAACATAGACCGCAGCATCGAGGACACGCGTCTCGGCGGCTGGTGGAAACGACTGTTTCGCCGTGGATGATGGAAAAACGGTCGGCAGACCGGCCTAGACTTCTTTTATCCGTTTGAGCTGCGCCGGGATGCCGAGTTTGCGCGAGCAGAGCGGCCAGTGCCACGGCTCCTGCAGGTCGTAGATCATGTACCAGGTGAGGCTGGCGGCCTTCTCGTAGTCCTGCGTGTACTCGGCGGCTTCCTTCATCGTGAGCACCGTGCCATCGCGCATGCGTGTGTAGGTGATGAAGGTGCGCAGCGTGAACTGGAAGCGCCCATGATAGGCGCCGCGGCTGCCGTAGATCGGCCGCGCCGATGGTCCCCAGCTTCCGCTCTCGCAGGTCGCGAGCTGCTGCAGGAGCTGCTCCTTGCGATCGGCCAACTCCTGCTCACGCGGGGTGAGGCCGGGCGCGACGGCCGCGACTTCCGGCGGCTTCGAGCCCGCGCAACCGGCGATAGCCAGCGAAGCGGCAACGAGAAAAGGGAGAGTGGCGGCGCGAAGGGCGATCACAACCAACCATTGTTCCCATGAAATCACTGGCGCGGCAAACCCCCTCGACGCAAACTCAATGACACACAAGGTGCAGTATGAAACACCGCGAAACGGGCCAAGGAGTGTAGCGTGAGCGACGATCTCAGCGCCGATCAGGTTCGCATGCTTCTGAAACTCGAACCCAACCAGACCTGCGGCTTCGTGCGCGTGACCAATGTCAGCGATCAGAAGATTGGAACCGAGCGACCTGTCGGCTCGGCGCTCTACTTCATGGTGACACCCGATGCACCGGTACGAGGACGGCGGCAGCGGCGTCACCGACATACATGGTGGTGAACAGCTAAAGGGCTTGGGTTCGGCGAGAGACGCGAAACGCATCTCGGTTTGGGCTGAGGAAGAGTTCCCCCGCTTTGGCTGGGTCTGCACTCCTCGCACGTATCTAAAATACATTGGAAAAATGACCGATGGCGGGAGCGTTCACTACAAGAGCCGCCTTCCGACTTTCTCATACGCCATGGTGGGCGAACTCAGCCGCGCGCGACTGCTGGCCGCAAGGTCCTGGCAAGAAGGCGAGCTCGATCGCACCTTCCATGCCGAGTTGCGCGAGGAAGCAGCGGCCGAAGACGAAACTTGGGCCTTCAACAGCCACTACTCGATTGCCTGGGTAAGACGGATGCGACGCGTGCTCCATGTTCTACGGGGCGGGCAAGAGCACGCCGACGCCATGCTTCGAACATTCGAGCGCATCAATGTAAGGCAGCTCGGCTTGGAGGCGCATTGGACATCGCCCTGGCCGGAGCGGAGATGGCGAAGGGGTATTTAGCCGACCTGACGCGCCTGCCCGGCCCAGTACTTGGCCCGCAGCACTTTCTTGTCGACCTTGCCGACGGCGGTGAGCGGCAGGCTGTCGACGATCTCGATCTGCTTGGGCGCATGCGGGGAGCCCTTGCGGTCCTTCACGAGTTGCATCAGCGCCTCGGGCGACGGCGTACAACCGGCCCTGGCGACGATCAGGGCGGCGACGGCCTCGCCCCATTTCTCGTGCGGCACGCCGAACACGGCAGCCATGGCGACGTCGGGATGCGAGGACAGCACATCCTCCACTTCGCGCGGAAAGATGTTGAAGCCGCCACTCACGATCATGTCCTTCTTGCGATCGACGATGTAGAGGTAGCCACGCTCGTCAGCGCGAGCGATGTCGCCGG
>CAMARK010000049.1 GCA_945860205.1 Reyranella massiliensis 521
GTGGTCGTCACCATGGCGATCTGGCCGCTCAGCAGGTCGTTCATCGCCGGCCCGCTGCCGCGGTAGGGCACATGCGTGATCTGGACGCCGCCAGCCGCGGCCTTCAGGCGCTCCGTCGTCAGGTGCAGCAGCGTGCCGGTGCCGGGCGAGCCGTAGCTCAACGCCCCGGGTTTTGCCCGCGCAGCGTCGAGCATGCCTTTCAGCGTGTCGGGCTGCTCGAGATTGCCGACGAAGGCCGCCGGGCCGCCGCCGATGTGGGCGACGTAGGTGAAATCCTTCAGCACGTCGTACTCCGGCTTGGCCGCCATCGAGGCATAGAGCGCCTGCGTCGAGCCGGTGCCGAACACCAGCGTGTAGCCGTCGGGCTTGGCGCGGGCGACACCCAGGGTGCCGATCACGCCGGCGGCGCCGGCCTTGTTCTCGATCACCACCGGCTGGCCGAGCGCGCGACCGAGCCGCTCGCCGAACAGGCGGCCGTAGACATCGGTCGGTCCACCCGGTGGAAAGGCCACGATCAGGCGGATCGGCTGCGCCGGCCAGGCCTGGGCCAAGGCAACCGACGAAGGCACGATCGAAGGCGCGGCGAGCGACGCGCCGGCAACGGCAAGCAGGGTACGACGACGCATGATGGTTCCTCCGTGCGGATCAAAGTCCGGCTGAACGCCAATTCTCGGCGGGCTCATCCGGGTGGCAGGCGAGTCCGGCCGCACGCACGCCCATGATGGCGGCATACTCGTCGCGATCCGAGGCATCGCCGCTGATGCCGATCGCCGCGACGACGTTGCGCGTGCCGTCGAGCGCCAGCACGCCGCCCGGCACCGGCACGAAACGGCCGCCCGAGGCTGCCGCGAGCGCACCCTGAAAGGCCGGCCGGTTGCCGAGCCGGTCGCGGATGGTGCGGCTGGAAATGCCCATGCCCAACGCGCCCCATGCCTTGCCAAAGGCGATGTCGAAGCGCAGCACGCCGCAGCCGTCCTCGCGCTTGAAGGCCACGAGATGACCGCCGGAATCGAGCACAGCCACGGCGAGCGGCAGCAGGTCTGCCGCGCGCGCGGCCTGCAACGCGCCGTCGACCATCCGTTCGGCGTGCGCCAGCGTCAGGCTCGACTGGACGTGCAGGACATAGTGATCGCTCATGTTCCGGAATGGCTCCTTGCCTGCTGGACCAAGCGTCCTGTGCGGCAGTATCGTCCATCCAGGCAGCGATTGTGAAGCCAAAGAGGGAGCGTCCCGTGGCGACCGAAACCATTCCCATCATCGATCTCGGGCCCTATCTCGCCGGCGAGGAAGGCGCGATGGACCGCACGGCGCAGGAACTCCGTTTTGCGCTGACCGAGATCGGCTTCTACTTCATCGTCAACCACGGCATCGCGCGCGAGAAGATCGCCGCCATGTTCGCCGAGGTGAAGCGCTTCCACGCGCAGCCGGTCGAGAAAAAGCTCGAGATCAAGCTCGACCAGCACAATACCGGCTACCTGCCGATGCGCGGCAATACGCTCCGCACCTCGACCGTGCAGACCGGCACCAAGGCCAACCTCAACGAGGCCTTCTTCGTGAAGCGCGAGATGGCGCCTGACCATCCCGACGTGCTGTCGGGCCGCCGCTTCCGCGGGCTGAACCGCTGGCCTGAACTGCCGGGCTTCCGCGACACCGTCGTCGATTACTGCAACGACATGGAGCGGCTGGTGCAGAGACTGGTGCGGCTCTACGCCCGCGCACTCGACCTGCCGGCCAATTATTTCGACACCGCCTTCTCCGAGCCGATGTTCTCCATGCGGATGACGCACTATCCGCCGCAGGAAGGTCCGGTGAACGACGAGTTTGGCCTGGCACCACACACCGACACGAGCTTTCTCACGCTGCTCGCGCCCAACCGGGTGCAGGGCCTGTCGATCCGCACCCAGAGCGGCAACTGGATCGACGCGCCCGCGATCGACAATGCCTACGTCGTGAACGGCGGACAGATGCTGCAGCGCTATACCAACGACCTGTTCCTGGCGACGCCGCACCGGGCCATCAACAAGAGCGGCGGCGAGCGCTATGCCCTGCCGTTCTTCTGCGACAGCGGCATCGACTGGCCGGTTGCCGCGGTGCCGACCACCGTCGGCCCCGACAAGCCGCCGAAATATCCCACGACCTGGTACAGCGACTACATGACCTGGTACCTGAAGCGAAACTACGACGTGCTCAACACGGACGCACAGCAAGCGGCGGAATGAGCGACACGGAAACCGTCCCGGTCATCGATCTCGGCCCCTATCTCGCGGGCGAGCCGGGTGCGCGGGAGCGCATCGCCCAGGAGCTGCACTTAGCGCTCACCAGCATCGGTTTCTACTTCATCGTCAATCACGGCGTGCCGGAGAGCCAGGTGCGCGGCATCTACGCCGAGGCGGCGCGGTTTCACGCCCTGCCACTCGAGCGCAAGATGCAGATCCGCATCGACAGGCACAATGTCGGCTACCTGCCGATGCGCGGCGACACGCTGCGGACCTCGGTAGTGCAGACCGTCACCAAGGCCAACCTCAATGAGGCGCTGTTCGTGGCGCGCGACCTGCCGCCCGACCATCCTGACGTGGCAGCCGGCCGGCACTTCCGCAGCGCCAACCAGTGGCCGGCCGACCTGCCCGGCTTTCGCGAGACCGTCGCCGCCTACTGTGATGCCATGGAGCGGCTGGCGCAGAAGCTGGTGCCGCTCTACGCACTGGCGCTCGGCCTGCCGGTCGCCTACTTCGACGGGCCGTTCCGCGACTGCCAGTACAAGCTTCGCATGACCCACTACCCGTCGGTCGAGGCGCCGCCGGACGACGAGTTCGGCATCGCCCCGCACACCGACACCAGCTTCCTCACCCTGCTCGCGCCGAACGAGGTGCCGGGCCTGTCGATCCGCACGCAAAGCGGCCAATGGATTTCGCCCCCGGCTAGCGCCAAGGCCTATCTCGTAAACGGCGGCCAGCTTCTGCAGCGCTGGACCAACGATTTCTTCCTCGCCACGCCGCATCGCGCGGTCAACCGGAGCGGTGGCGAGCGCTATGCGCTAGCCTTTTTCTGCGACAGCAACATCGAATGGCCAGTCGCGGCGGTGCCGACCACCGTCGGACCAGACCGGCCGCCGAAATATCCGACGACCTGGTATACGGAGTACATGGCCCTGTACCAGAAGCGCACCTACGATCTGCTGAACGACCCCAGCCAACAAGCTGCGGAATAAAAAACCGGAGGAAACAACATGCTTAACCGACGCCTCTTTCTGGCCTCGTCCGCGCTGCCGTTCGCCGGTGCAAAGGCGGGCGCGCAGGCTGCCTTCCCGAACAAGCAGATCCGACTCTATGTACCCGCCCCGCCGGGCGGCGCCATCGACGCCATCGCGCGCCTCACCGGCGAGAAGCTGCAGACCTGGTGGGGCCAAGCTGTCATCGTCGACAACAAGCCGGGCGCCACGCAGACGCTCGCCACCGACCTCGTCGCCAAGAGTCCGCCCGACGGCTACAACCTGGTCATCGTGGCATCGAGCCACGCGGTCAATCCGCTGTTCTTCAAGACCCTGCCCTACGATACGCTGAAGGACCTCGCGCCAGTCATCCAGACGCACAACGTGCCGCTGATGCTGGCGGTCACGCCGTCGCTGCCTGCCAAGACCGTGCCGGAGCTGATCGCGCTCCTGAAGGCCAAGCCGGGTGAATACTCCTACGCCTCGAGCGGAGCCGGCAGCTCGCTGCACATGGCGGCCGAGCTGTTCCTGTCGATGACTGGCACAAAAATGCTGCATGTGCCCTATCGCGGCAGCTCGGCGGCGCATCCCGACCTGCTGTCGGGCCGCACCCAGGTTATCTTCGACACGGTGACGGCGATCGCCGGACATGCCCGTTCCGGCGGCGTGCGGGCGCTTGCGGTGACGACGGCCAAGCGCTCGAATGTGGCGCCGGACGTGCCGACCATGATCGAGGCCGGCCTGCCCGGCTACGACATGGGATCGTGGGGTGGCTTCATCGTGCCGATGGGCACGCCGAAGGACGTGATCGACAAGCTGAACGCCGGCTTCAACAAGGCGCTGGCCGAGCCCGATGTCGTGGCCAAGCTGGACGCGGCCGGCATCCAGGTCGTCGGCGGCCCGCCCAAGGTGTTCGACGATTTCATCCGCCAGGAAATGGTGCGCTGGGCCAAGGTCGCCCAGGATGCCGGCATCAAGCCGGAATGAGCACGGCCACCCTCGCCCGCGTCGAAGCGCACGTCTTTCACGCACCGATCGCCGAACCGATCCGCACCTCGTTCGGCACCATGACCGAACGCGTGGCGGTGTTCGTGCGGGTCGAGGATTCCGACGGCGTCCGCGGCTGGGGCGAGATCTGGTCGAATTTTCCGACCGCCAGCGCCGAGCATCGCGCGCTTCTGTTCGCCGACATCGTGGCGCCGCGCGTGCTGGGCAAGTCGCTCGACGATCCGGCGGCACTGTGGAGCGACCTCGACCGCACGCTCCACGTGCTGCGCGTGCAGAGCGGCGATGCCGGCGCCCTCTCCGCCGCGGCGGCAGGGCTCGACCTCGCGATCCACGACTTGCGCGCGCGCAAGCGCGGGCTGCCGCTGTGGCGAGCGCTCGGCGGCACGGATGCGTCGCCGGTTCCGGTCTACGCCTCCGGCCTCAATCCCGGCCGCGCCGCCTACGACACCGTCGGACGCATGCGGGCGGCGGGCTATCGTGCCTACAAGATCAAGATCGGTTTTGGCGAGGAGACCGACCTCGGCTCACTGCGGCCGGTGGCCCGGGAACTGAAGGCGGGCGAGCGGCTGATGGTCGACGTCAACCAGGGCTGGGATCTCCGCACCGCCTGCGCGATGGCACCAAAGCTCGCCGAGTTCGGCCTGCACTGGATCGAGGAGCCGTTGCTGGCCGACCGGCCCACGACCGAATGGACCCAGGTGGCAGCCGTTGCGCCGACGCAGCTTGCCGCCGGCGAGAACCTGCGCGGCGCCGGCCCCTTCCAGGAGGCGATCGACTCGGGGTTGTTCGGCGTCATCCAGCCCGACGCCGCCAAGTGGGGCGGCCATTCCGGCTGCCTGCCCGTGGCGCGCGCAGCACTGGCCGCCGGCCGGACCTATTGCCCGCATTTCCTGGGCGGCGCGATCGGCCTCGTGCATTCGCTGCATCTGCTGGCGGCGGTGCGCGGTCCCGGCCTGCTGGAAGTCGACGCCAATCCCAATCCGCTGCGCGAGGACCTGCTGGGCGACCTTTTGACCGTGCGCGACGGCCGCGTCTCCCTTCCCGGCGGGCAGGGTCTCGGTCTAGAACCGGACATCAAGTCGCTGTCGTCGCTCCGGACCCTGCATCTGGAGCGACGCGCCTAAGAAACGAAGGGGAAACGCCATGCTCGGCCTGATGCAAGACCGTCCGCTGCTGATCTCGCAGATCATCGACTTCGCCGCGGCCTACTATTCCGATGTCGAGATCGTCTCGCGCACGGTCGAGGGGCCGATCCACCGCTACGGCTACCGCGACGCCCAGAAGCGCGCCAAGAAGCTCGCCGAGGCGCTGCAGGGGCTGGGCATCAAGCTCGGCGACCGCGTCGGCACTGTCGCCTGGAACGGCTACCGCCATTTCGAGCTCTACTTCGGCATTTCCGGCATCGGCGCCGTGCTGCACACTCTGAACCCGCGCCTCGCGCCCGAGCATGTGGCCTATATCGCCAACCATGCCGAGGACCAGATCATCTTCGTCGACCTCAACCTGCTGCCGATCGTCGAGGGCGTGTTCGACAAGCTCACGACGGTGAAGCACGTCGTGGTCATGACCGACCGCGCCCACATGCCGGCCTCGTCCAGGATTCCCAAGCTGCTGTGCTACGAGGAGCTGATCGCCGACAAGCCCGGCACGCTCAAATGGCCCGACTTCGACGAGCGCACGGCGTCCTCGCTCTGCTACACCTCGGGCACCACGGGCAATCCAAAGGGCGTGCTCTATTCGCACCGATCGACGCTCATCCACACCATGATGGCGTGCAACGGCTCGGTGATCTCGATGGATCCCGACACGACGCTCCTGCCGGTGGTGCCGATGTTCCATGCCAATGCCTGGGGCCTCGTCTACGCCGCGCCGATCTGCGGCGCCAAGCTGGTGTTTCCCGGCCCCAAGCTGGACGGCGCCAGCGTCTACGAGCTGCTCGACAAGGAACAGGTGACCTTGAGCGCCGGCGTGCCGACGGTCTGGCTCGCCCTGCTCGATTACTGCGCCCAGAACAAGCTCAAGATGTCGTCGGTCAAACGCACCGTGATCGGCGGCTCGGCTGTGCCGGTCAGCATGATCGAGCGCTTCTGGAAGGATCATGGCGCGGAGGTCATCCAGGGCTGGGGCATGACCGAGATGAGCCCGCTCGGCACGACGACGCGCTTCAACCGCGGCGAGCGTGACCTGCCCGACGCCGAGCGCTTCGCCATCACCGCCAAGCAGGGCCGGCCGGTGTTCGGCTGCGAAATGAAGATCGTCGACGATGCCGGCAACGACCTGCCGCAGGATGGCAGCGTCTCGGGCAACATGGTGGTGCGCGGCCCCTGGATCGTCTCGGGCTACATGAAAGGCGAAGGCAAGAGCCAGTTCGTCGAGGACAATTGGTTCCACACCGGCGACGTCTGCAAGATCGAGTCCGACGGCTCGGTCGTCATCACCGACCGTTCCAAGGACGTGATCAAGTCGGGCGGCGAATGGATCAGCTCGATCGACCTCGAGAATGCCGCCATGGGCTGCCCCGGTGTGGCCGAGGCCGCAGTGATCGGCGTGCCTCACCCGAAGTGGGACGAGCGGCCGTTGCTGATCGTGGTGCGCCGACCCGATTCCCAGGTGAGCAAGGGCGAGGTGCTGAAATTCCTCGAAGGCAAGATCGCCAAGTGGTGGATGCCCGACGACGTTCAGTTCATCGACGCCATTCCGCACGGCGCCACCGGCAAGATCCTGAAGACGGCGCTGCGCAAGCAGTTCGAGAGCTACAAGCTCCCCACGGCGTGAGCCTGCTCCTCGCGTGAATGGCGGAGCTCGGCGAGCGCCGCCTTCGCGACCTGGAAGGCGCCGGTCAGCGCCAGACCCGACATGATCGCGGCCACGAGGTAGTCGGGCCAGCCGGTGCCCGAGCCGAACACGCCGGCCGCCGCGACTAGAACCGCGACGTTGCCGATCGCGTCGTTCCTCGTGCAGATCCAGACCGAGCGCATGTTGCTGTCGCCGTCACGGAAGCGCCAGAGGAGCGCCGCCACGCCGAAGTTGGCGGCGAGCGCCAGCGCTCCGACCACGCCCATCAACTGCGCCTCGGGCACGGTGCCCGCGACCGCGTGATTGATCGTCGTGATCGCCACCCAAAGGCCGAAGGCCGCCATGCTGGCCGCCTTGATCAGCGAGGCGCGCGCCCGCCAGTGCAGCGCCATGCCCAGCACGAACAGGCTGATGCCGTAGTTGGCGGCGTCGCCCAGGAAGTCGAGTGAGTCGGCCAGCAGCGAGGCCGATTGCGCGGCGAGGCCGGCGCCGATCTCCACCACGAACATCGCGAGGTTGATCGCCAGGGCGACCCAGAGGATGCGCCGGTAGACCGGCGACTGGGCGGCGGCGTTGGCGTTCTCGTGGCCGTGATCGCAGCAATGAGCGCTCATGTCAGTGTTCCCCGATATGTTCGACCATGTCCTCGACCATGCGCCTCACATGGGCATCGTCGGCGCCGTAGAAGACCTGCTTGCCCTGCCGGTCGGCCCGCACCAGGCGCGCGCCCTTCAGCAGCCGCAGGTGATGGCTGACCAAGGATACCGACAGGCCGAGCTTGTCGGCAATGTCGGTCACGGCCAGTGGCGTGCGCAGGCAGGAAACGACGATGCGCAGCCGGCTGGGATCGCCCAGAAGACGGAACAGGTCGGCCAGCGCCACGGCGTGGTCGTCGGACAGGATGGTTTTCTTGGTTCTCAACATTTGAATAACTGTTCAAGTGTCGTAGCGATCTGACCATGAGTCAAGCTGCATTATCGCTACGTTATTACGTGCTGCTTGCGGCTATTACGTGCTGCTTGCGGCGCGGGAGGGCGATGTCGCCGAGCACGGCGGCCAGCACGATCGCGCCGCCTGCCAAGGTCGCGACCGCCGGCGTCTCGGCGAAGGCCAGCCACACCCAGAACGTGGCGAGCGGCGTCTGCAGCGTGCCGATCAACGCTCCGCGCGTGGCCGAGACCAGAGGCGTGCCAAGCGCCAGCAGGAGAAGGCCCATGCCGAACTGCGTCGTGCCGAACAGGAAGAGCTCCAGCATCTCGACGCGGTCCACTGCGAAGGGCTGCGCATAGGGCAGCACGATCAACGCGCAGAGGAAGGCCGACAGTGCCACCGCCGGCAGCATGCTGACGCCGGGATTGCGCCGGATCAGCACCAGCACCACTGACATCAGCAGCGCCATGCCGAGCGCCAACAGGTTGCCCAACAGATGGCCGCTCGCGATGGCAGGCCCCGCCATCACCGCGACGCCCGCGACCGCGGCCAGGGTCGCGAGAAGCGTGATGCGATCCTCGCGCTCGCCGATCAGCAGCCAGGCGATGCCGGCGGTCAGGAACGGGATGGTGGCGTCGATGACCATCACGTCGGCCACGCTCGACAGCCGGAAGGCGTTGAGGAAGCAGACCGTGGCCAGCGCCGAACAGAGCGCGATCAGGAGCCCGTCGCGTCCGATCCCGCGCACCGATTTCGCGACATGGCCGCGCTCGCGCCATGCCACCATGGCGGTGAGGAACAGACCTGCGAAGATGCCGCGCCAGAACAGCATCGTCATGGCGTCGACATGGATCAGCCGCGTGAAGAAGCCCGCCGTGCTGTACGCCGCGGCTGACGCGGCAAGCAGCACCGTGCCGAGCCAGATTTCCTTCCGCATGCGACCTACAGGAACGGAACTAACGGTATGCGCTCGCGCCGCTTCAGGCGCGGCAGAAGGTCGGCGATCGCCTCCTTGAAGTGATCGTACTGCTGGTGCTCAGCCCAACCCGACTCGTCGGTATAGAGTTCGAAGACGAAGAACAGCGCCGGGTTAGTGGGCGACTGATACGGCAAGAACAGCTTCATTTTCGGCTCGGTCATCGCCAGAGGCGCCAGCTTGCGGGTGTTTTCGGCGACCGCATCGGCTTCGCCGTCTTTCGCCTCCAACATAATCGCCACGACGAAGCCCTCGTTCAGGGCAGCCAGCGTGTCCGCGGTGATCCAATTCGTTTTCATGTGATCTCGTCCTCAGTTGGCAAGCGCAATGCAGTCGATCTCCATGTCGAACGGGCCGAACCAGCCGGCCGTGCAGATGAAGATGCGGCCAGGCTTCAAGTTGCCGAAATACTCGGCGTAGACGGTGTTGATGGCCGCGAAGTAGGACGGGTTGCAGCAATAGACGTTGCACTTCACGACGCGGTCCAGGCCGGAGCCAGCCGCCTCGAGGCACGATTTCAGGTGCTCGAGTACACGACGCGCCTGCTGGTCGATCGTCAGGATGTCGTAGTCGCCGGTCTCGGGATTAACCGGTGCCAAGCCCGACACGAACACAAAGTCGCCGGCCCGTACCACGGGCGAGAAAGGAACAGAGATGCGCTCGGCAAACTTGGCGAAGGCCGGCACGGCGGGTTTGGTCATTTCAATGCGCGGCATGGGAACTCCTTTGGGATGAAGGCCAGACCCTAGCCACCCCCTCCTGACAACGTTGTGTCAGTAGTGATATCCTCAGCAAATGCGCCGCTCCGACCGCCTGTTCGACATCATCCAGCGGCTTCGCACCGCCAAGGGACCGACCACGGCCGCGCGGCTGGCGGCCGAGCTCGAAGTGACGCCGCGCACCATCTACCGCGACATCGCCACCCTGCAGGCGCGCCGTGTGCCGATCGATGGCGAGGCGGGCGTGGGCTACATACTGCGCAAGGGCTTCGACCTGCCGCCGCTGATGTTCACGATCGACGAGGTCGAGGCGATCGCCGTCGGCGCGCGCATGGTGGGTCGGCTCCGCGATCCCAAGCTGCAGGAAGCGGCCGAAAGCGTGCTCGCCAAGGTGACGGTCGTGCTGCCCGAGGCGATACGGTCCGCGCTCGCCAATCCGCAGATGTTCGTCTCGCCGGGCATTGCCGCGACGGCGGAGGGGATCGATCTCGCCGGCCTGCGCGGCGCGATCCGCGACAGCCGTAAGCTCCACATCGTCTACGCCGACATAAACGGCCGGCGCTCCAACCGCACCATCTGGCCGATCGCCATGGCTTATTATGTCGACGTGACCCTGGTCGGCGCCTGGTGCGAGCTGCGAGCCGACTACCGGAATTTCCGCGTCGAGCGCATCCAGGGCGCCCGCGTGCTGGACGAGGATTTCGACCAGGACGGCGGCCGGCTGTTTCGCGAATGGTCGGCCTTGCCCAAGGAGCGGCCTGACTCGCCGCCTCCGCCGCGCTAGACTTTGGCCATGGATATCAAGCCCATCGATCCCGCCAACCGCCCGTTCTTCGCGGGCGTCGTCTCAGGCCTCGATCTCTCCAAGCCGCTGACGCCGGAGCAGGTCAAGGCCGTCCATGCCGGCATGGACCGCTTCGGCGTGCTGGTGTTCCACGATCAGCCGATCGACGACGACCAGCAGCTCGTGTTCAGCCGCTCGCTCGGGCCGCTGGAACAGGCGACGGGCGACATCGCGGCACCTCAGGACCGGCGCATGAGCATGGACCTGAACGACATCTCCAACCTCGACAAGCACGGCGAGGTGCTGCCGCGCGACGACCGCCGCCGCCTGTTTGGCCTCGGCAACCAGCTCTGGCATTCCGACAGCTCGTTCAAGGACGTGCCGGCCAAGTACTCGCTGCTGTCGGCCCGCAAGATCCCGCCGACCGGCGGCAACACCGAGTTCGCCGACATGCGCGCGGCCTACGATGCGCTCGACGAGGCGACCAAGCGGGAGGTCCGCGATCTCATCTGTGCCCACAGCCAAGTCTTTTCACGCGGCATTCTCGGGTTCGACGATTTCACCGAGGCCGAGCGCCTAAAATGGGCGCCGGTGCGCCAGCGCCTGGTGCGGCGCCATCCCGTCACCGGCCGGCTCTCGCTCTATCTCGCCAGTCACGCCGGCGGCATCGAAGGCTGGCCGGTGCCCGAGGCCCGTGCCTTCCTGCGCGACCTCACCGAGCACGCCACGCAGCGACAGTTCGTCTATGCCCATGTCTGGACGCCGTGGGATCTCGTGATGTGGGACAACCGCGTCACCATGCACCGCGCGCGGCGCTACGACCCCGCGGAAGTCCGCGACATGCGCCGCACCACGCTCACCAACGAAGTATCGAGCCTGGAACAGGCCCCGTAACGAGCCGATGCGCTTGCAGTTTCTCGGCTCCGGCGATGCCTTCGGCAGCGGCGGTCGCTTCAACACCTGCTTCCATCTCGAGCGTGCCGCCGACGGCAACGTGCTGATCGATTGCGGCGCCTCCTCGATGGTGGCGATCCGTAAATGGCGCGTCGAGCCCAATGCCGTCTCGACCGTCCTGGTGAGCCACTTGCACGGCGATCACTTCGCCGGGTTGCCCTTTTTCCTGCTCGACGCCCAGCTCGTGAGCCGCCGCACCGCGCCCCTGCTGCTGGCCGGCCCGCCGGGCTTCGAGGATCGGCTGATGATCGTGATGGAGGCGATGTTCGCGGGCTCGACCAAGGCGCCGCGCAAGTTCGAATTGACGATCCGCGAACTGGAGCTGCACCAGCGCGCCCCGCTGAACGGCCTCGCCGTCACGCCCTACCTGATGAAGCATTTCAGCGGCGCGCCGTCCTATGCACTCCGCATCGAAACCGAGGGCAAGGTGCTCACTTATTCAGGCGACACCGAATGGGTTGACGAGCTGATCCCGGCCGGCCGCGACGCCGACCTGTTCATCTGCGAGGCCTATTTCTTCGACAAGGTGATGAAGTACCACGTCGACTACACCACGCTCATGAAGCGCCTGCCCGAGGTCGGGGCCAGGCGCACCATCGTCACCCACATGAGCGCCGAACTGCTGGGCCGCCAGCAGGAGCTCGCCTGCGAGGCGGCCCACGACGGGCTGGTTGTTGAATTCTGAGTCGGGAGTTTTAAGCCGCTAGAGCCGGAAGGCCTGACGCGCCAGCAGCTTCCACGCGCCGCCGTCCTTCACCCAGACCTGCAGGGCGCCGACCTTGGCGGTGGCGGGCTTGCCGTCGGTTTCGGTGTCCACGGTCATGACGTGGCGCACGATCGCGTTGTTGCCGGCAACCGAGGTCGTGGCGTCGGAGAAAGCCATCGACTTGTAGAGCGTCTTCTTGCCGGCGACGACGTCGAGGAACTGCGCCTTGGTTTCGAGCCGTCCGGCCGAATGGCCGTAGCTCAACTCATTCGACAGCAGCGCCGTCAGCTTGGCCCGATCGGCGGTGAGCATGGCGTCGCGCAGCTCCGCGATCGCCTTGTCGACGGCAGCGACATCGGCCGGCTGGGCAACGGCTGCCGTGCCGGCAATGAGAGAGGGAATGGCAAATGCCAGTCCGCTGGCCAACGCCAGACGGCGACCGGTGGTGAACATGTTTCCTCCTGGGTCGAATTGTGTCGATTGGGTTGGCGGGCACGCAACGCCGGATCCCGCCCGACGAGGCTAGGCCCGGCCACCGCAGGCGGCAACAGCCGCTTAGGACGCCGGGCCCGTCTGGCCGTGGGCTTCGAGCAGCCGGAGGGATCTGCACCGACGTCGGCAGTTCGATCAGGAACTCCTTGTCGCGGTCTAGATGGTGGATGCGCGCCGGATCGCCTCCGGTGAAACGCGACATCGCCTCGATATTCTCCCAGTACGAGATCGTCATGAATTCCGATTCGGTCTCGCGATCCTCGCGGAACGTCTGGACGCCCAGCGCCTTCTCGATCAGCGGCCTGATTCCGACCTCGTAATTTTACGTCTCGTATTCGTCGGCCCGCGCGCACCGCACGCGACCGCGCCAGATCCGGGCAATGGTCGGTTTCCTGGTGGCCTCCGTGGTCATTTCGGCCCCCACTCCTCGAGCACCGTGTTGGTGGCGGCGTCCAGCGTGCGCGTGTCGCGCAGCACCATGCCATGCTTGGTGAAGATCTCCGACGGCGGCACGTCCTTGCCGACACCCGGAAACACCGGCCGGCCGCGCGGCACGCTGGCTTCGGCGCGCGTGAGGAAGAACGCGTCGTAGCCGATATTGAGGAACAGGCCGAACACGTCGGTGCCGCCCACCACGGCCAGGGTGCCGTCCTCGATGCCCAGCCGCTGCCAGGCCTCCTCGAGCGGCGCCGTGCCGGGATTCCACAGGACCGCCAGGGCATTGTTGGGATCGACCATCACGCGCTGGACGCGCCGCGTCAGGATGATCCGGCGGCGCGTCTTTTCCTTCGGGCCGCCCTCGGCCGAATGCCGGCCATTGGCGACCGCCGAGGCCCGGTCGACCGAGTCCTGGTAGAACTTGTGATCCGCTTCGATCTTGATCTCGTCGGGGAAGGATCCGTCATTCCTGGCGATCATCCCTTCCCTGGAAATGACCGCGTAGCCTTCGATCCGGGGACGTTTCAGTGCCATGCCGCCGCCTTTCGCCCGTCTCAAAAACCAAGAGCGCCGATGATAGCGCCCTGTATAACGAGCACACCCAGCCAATGGATGCCATCGATCACGCTCAGCATCGGCTTGCGGCCGCCAAAGGCGTTGTTGACGGCCACCGTCGTGGCGACGAAGCCCACCCAGACGAACAGGGCGGAGATGATGCCGTTCTTCAAGGTCACCTGCCCCGGACCGAGGTGGCCGAGCGTGCCGGCCAGCACCCAGGCCATCACCAGGAGCGCCACGAACGAGGTGACGAACGGCGCGATCGAGCGCTTGCCGGCGATCTCCTCCTTGGTCTTGCCGATCGCCGCCAGCCACTGCTTGGACAGCCACATGTAATAGACCGCGCCGAAGGCAAAACCCGCCACCGCGGCGAGCCCGATGGCTACGATGTTCATGCCGGCGAAGTTCATGGCCTGCTCCCTGTACCGAGCGGCCACCCTAGCGCAAATGAAAGCGGCGGGGAAAACCCCCGCCGCCCTCCATCTCACGGACTACGTTCAGCCCTTGGGCAGGACGACCGTATCGATCACGTGGATGACTCCATTGGACTGCTTCACGTCGGCGATCGTCACAGTGGCGACAGTGCCGTTCTCGTCGGTGAGCGTGATCTTCTCGCCCGCCATCTTGGCCTGCAGCGTGCAGCCGCCGACCGTCTTCACGGCGTAGGTGCCCTTGTCGTCCTTGATCATCTTGGCAATGGCCGGCGACATCGCGTTCGCGGCCACGACATGGCAGGTCAGGATCTTGGTGAGCTTCGCCTTGTTCTCGGGCTTCAGCAGCATCTCGACGGTGCCGGCCGGCAGCTTGGCGAAGGCGGCATTGGTCGGCGCGAAGACCGTGAACGGGCCGGGGCCCGACAGAGTCTCGACGAGCCCGGCCGCCTTCACCGCGGCAACGAGCGTGGTGTGATCCTTCGAGTTGACGGCGTTCTCGATGATGTTCTTGTTTTCCATCATCGGCGCGCCGCCGACCATCGGGTTTTGGGCAAAGGCCGGCGTAAAGGCAGTGACCGAAATCGCGGCGACGGCCGCGAGCAGTGCATGACGCTTGATCATTAATGACTCCATGGTTGATGCATGGATTGGTACGGCCATCTCGCGATCGCGGTTCATCGAGCAGCAACACGCTTTCGTGAGCCGCATTGTGACCGCGATGTGTCCGCGCGCGACGGCGCCGTGCCGCGTGATATGCTCTGCCTCGAAATTGCCGCATATGAGGACCCAGCCAACCATGACCGCGTACCAGGATTACAAGCCGCTCACTTTCCACGACGCGACGCCGCACTTCGCCGACGGCAGCGACACACCGCGCGCCTATCTCGAGCGATGCCTGGCGACGATCGCGGCCCGCGAGCCGGTGGTGAAGGCTTTTACGGCGATCAACGAGGCCGGCGCGCGCGCGACAGCCGACGCCAGCACGGCGCGCTGGAAGGCGGGCAAGCCGCTCTCGCCCGTCGACGGCATGCCCATTGCGATTAAAGATCTGCTCGAGACCAAGGACATGCCGACTGAGATGGGCTGCCAGGCCTTCAAGGGCAATTTCCCCAAGCGCGACAATGCCGCGGTCTGGGCGCTGCGGCAGGCCGGCGCCGTCATCCTGGCGAAGACCGTCACGGCGGAACTAGGCGGCGCGCATCCGGGGCCGACCACCAACCCGTTCGATCCGGCACGCACACCCGGCGGCTCGTCCTCGGGCTCGGCCGCCGCTGTCGGCGCGCGCATGGTGCCGGCGGCGATCGGCACCCAGGTGGGCGGCTCGATCATCCGGCCCGCCGCCTATTGCGGAAACTTCGCGCTAAAACCCACGCAGGGCGGCATCAACCGCGGCGAGCGTTTGGCAACCAGCATGAGCACGCACGGTCCGCACGCCGGCTGCCTCGAGGATATGTGGCAGGTGGCAATCGAGATCGCCAACCGCGCCGGCGGCGACCGCGGCTCGGTCGGCCTGATCGGTCCGTCGACCCTGCCGGCCGCGGTGAAGCCCAATCGGCTCATCGTCCTGGAAACGGAAGGATGGTCGGCCGTCGACGAGGCGACCAGGGCCGGCTTCGACGCCGTGCTGAGGCAGCTTCGCGAGGCCGGCGTCACCCTGATCCGCCGCAAGGACCATCCAATGGTCGAGGCGCTGGAAAAGTCGGTCGCCAACGGCCGCGCGGTGTGCGGCAGCGTCACGAGCTGGGAGAACCGCTGGTATCAGCGCGGCATCGTCGACAACGATCCGGCCGGCGTCAGCGAACGCGCGAAGGCAACCCTGGCCAAGGCCGAGGCGATGACGCCGGACGATTACCGCATGGCGCTTCTTGCCCGCGATACCGCCCAACACACGCACGCCACCCTGGCATCGCTCGCGGATGCCGCGATCACGCTCGCCTGTCCCGGTCCTGCGCCGCTCTGGGCGGGCGACGTTCCCGGTCAGCCGCTGGCGCCGCGGCCGACCGGCGACTTCGTCTTCAACGCACCGAGTTCGATGCTGTTCGCCCCGGTCGTGACCGTGCCGCTGATGAGCGTCGGCGGCATGCCCGTGGGCATCCAGCTCATGGGCCAGCAGCACGAGGACGCGCGCATGACCGGCCTCGCGCGCTGGCTTCACGAGGCGCTGAAGCCGGTGGCCGCGTGAGGAGCTTTCCGGGAGATCGACCTTTGAGAAAACTGACCGCCGCCGTCTGCCTGGGCCTTGCCCTGTCGGCCATCGCCGCACCTGCAACGTGGGCCGCAGACCCCACGACCCAGACCATCGTCCTGCTGCGCCACGGTGAAAAGCCGGCAGCTGGCCTCGGCCAGCTCGACTGCCAGGGGCTCAACCGGGCGCTGGCGTTGCCGGCCGTTCTGTCGCGGCGCTTCGGCCGGCCGGCCGCGATCTTTGCGCCCAATCCGGCGACGAAGGTCCGCGACGAAGGCGGCGTCTTCGACTATGTGCGGCCGCTGGCCACCATCGAGCCGACCGCGATCGCCCTCGGCCTGCCGGTCGACGCCAGCGTCGGCTTCACCGACGTCGACGGGTTGCAGCAACGGCTGGGCGAGCCGCACCTGCGCGGCGCCCTCGTGTTCGTGGCCTGGGAGCACGTGCGGATCGTGACGATCGTCCGGTCGCTGCTTGCCCGGCACAACGGCGATGCCGCCGCCGTGCCGGAATGGAGGGACAATGATTTCGACAGCATCTATGTCGTCAGGATCGCGCGTACCGGCGAGCGGACGTCGGCAAGCTTCGAGCACACCCACGAAGGCCTCAACAACCAGCCGAGACAGTGCCCGGGATAGAGTGGATTCCGCGAAAGTGGAATCACCTAAACCTCACCCTGAGGCTGCGAAGCAGCCGTCTCGAAGGGTAGGCAACAACATGACTGGTTCCCATCCTTCGAGACGCACCGCTACGCGGTGCTCCTCAGGATGAGGTGGCCGGCGCTACTCCGGCTTGAGACCCAGGGCCACGATGCGCGGAATGAGGATGGTCTTGAGGACCTCGTAGTCCTTCATGACCTGTTCGTGATTGAGCGGCTTCTCGGTGAGGCCGAAGCCTTCCATCATCCTCTTGCCGGGTTCGGAATCCGCAGCCGCGACCCAGAGATCGGACATCTTCTGCACGACCTCCTTCGGCGTCGCGGCCGGGGCCGCCAGCGCCAGCCAGCCGCGCACCGTGAAGGACGGATCGGTGAAGCCCTGCTCCTCCGACGTCGAGACGTCGGGCAGCTTGACGTAGCGCACGCGCGAGGGCGCCACGATCGGCCGGACATCGCCCTTCAACAGCAACGCGTTCATCGCCTGCGGGCTGCCCATCGCCGCCTGCAGCGAACCCGCGCCCATGTCCTGCCACATCGGCGCTTCGCCCTTGTAGGTCACGACTTCCATCGTGAGGCCGTACTTCTCATTCAGGCTCTGCGCGAAGATGTGAGCCGAGGAGCCCAGCGCCCACGAGCCGAAGTTGATCTTCTTGCCCTTGGCGTACTCGATGAACGACTTCAGGTCCTTGACCTCGGGCGGCAGCGACTTGTGCACCACGACCGGCAGCACGCCCGACGACGTGCCTGAGATGATGGTGAGATCCTTGTCCGGATCGAAGCCCATCGTCTTGAACATGACGCGGTTCTGGATGAGCGTGCTGGAGACCGAATGCAGGAAGGTGTAGCCGTCGGCCGGGGCACGCGAGACCTGGGCAGCACCGATGTTGCCGCTGGCGCCGGGCTTGTTGTCGATCATCACCTGCTGGCCGGTTGCCTGCTGGACATGCTGGCCGAAGGCGCGCGCGATGCCATCGGTAAGACCGCCGGCCGGGAAATTCACCACGATGGTGATCGGCTTGTTGGGCCAGGCCGCTTGCGCCCGCACGATCGAGGGCGCCGCGAGGGCAAGGCCGGCGGTGGCACGCAGCAGGGTGCGGCGGGTCGTCGTCATGGCGGGTCGTTCCTCCGTTTTTTTTGCGCCCGGATGCATAGCGACTGCGGCACGCAAATGCCACAGTCGGATGCCAATTTTCGCCGGTGAAAATCATGCGTCTTGCGAAATTTGTCGCCGTTCTGGCGGCCGTTGCCGGGCCCGCTCTTGCCCAGCCGTCCGCCAACGTGATCGACGTCGCACCCCCGGCCGACCCTGCCGCGGTCGTCGTGCTGCGCGGCAGCAGTGCACCGCCGCAGCCCTGGGGCGGACCGCCCGCCCCTCAACCCTCGAGCACACCGGCCCTGAGTACACCGCCACCGCCGGCCCCAACCTATGTCGAGCAGGCCTATACCCCTCTCTACGTCCTGCCCGGCTATTTCCAGGCAGCGCCGCAGCGCGGCCCCCGGCATGTTCCGCCTGCGCCGCCGGTCGCGCCCCTAGTCGCGCCGCCCTATCCGATCCGCCCCTGGGGCGTCGGCCTCGCGCCTTTCCAGCGCTAGGGTCGGCAACAACCCATGAAATCCCGGCATGTCGACATCGCCATCGTCGGTGCTGGCATCGTTGGACTTGCCTGCGCCTACTACCTGGCCCTGTCCAAGCGGGCGCCGAAGGTCGCCATCATCGACCCGCTCCCGCCCATGAGCCTCACGTCCGCCGCCTCGGGCGAAAACTATCGCAACTGGTGGCCGCATCCGGTGATGACCGCCTTCACCGACTTCAGCACCGACTTGATGGAAGCGATCTCGAACGAGAGCGACAACTGGCTCCACATGACGCGGCGCGGCTATGCGCTCGCGACCCGCCAGGCCGATCCCGACGACCTCCTCCGGCAGCTCCACGAAGGCTATGGCGCCGACGGCGCCGGCAAGATCAGGACGCACCGGAAAGGGTCGACATCCAGCTACCAGCCCGCGACTTCGGCCGATTGGCAGAGCGCGCCCGACGGCGTCGATGTCATTCAGGATCGCGATATTCTGGAGCGTTGCTTCCCGAGCTTCGACCGCGACGTGGCGACGGTGCTGCACATCCGCCGCGCCGGCGACATCAGCGGCCAGCAGCTCGGCAGCTTCATGCTGGAGCGCATTCGCGCCAACGATGGAACGGTCATTCGCGGCCGGGTCGTCGAGGTGAGCCGGGCGCAGAACTTCAAGCTGGCAGTAGCGGACGGGAATGACCGGACATCCGTCACGGCCGACGTTGTCGTGAATGCCGCCGGACCGTCGATTGGAAATATCGCCGAGTTGCTCGGAGAGAGCCTCCCGGTCGTGAACGTCTTTCAGCAGAAGATCGCCTTTGAAGATGTTCACGGCGTGATTGGCCGGCAGATGCCGTTTTCGATCGATCTGGACGGCCAGAAGATCGATTGGACGGCAGAGGAGCGCGCTGTCCTCGCCGGGGATCCGGCCAGCAGATGGCTGACCGAGGCAATGCCCGGTTCAATCCATTGCCGCCCGGAAGGCGGCGATCGCGGAAAATGGATCAAGGTCGGTTGGGCCTTCAATACCACGCCCTCCGTTCCGGCCGCCGATCTACCCCTCGATCCGAACTTCCCGGAGATCGTGCTCCGAGGCGCGAGCCGGTTGAACCCGGGGCTGAAGGCCTACTATGACCGCCTGCCCTCGCGACTGTCGCACTACGGCGGCTACTACACGATGACCCGGGAGAACTGGCCGCTGATCGGGCCGATGAAGATGGACGGCGCCTACGTCGCCGGCGCCCTTTCGGGGTTTGGAACCATGGCCGCGTGCGCCACCGGCGCCCTGTGTGCCCGGTGGGTCTACGGCGAAGCGCTGCCCGAGTTCGCCCGCTCCCTCAGCCTTGCGCGGTACGACGACAAGCCCCTCATGCAAAGCCTGCTCGCAGGTGGAAACAAGGGCGTGCTCTGACCAGGCGTGTCGGGCACCGTCCGTCGCCCCTCGACTAAGCCGCTCGAGGGGCGGCCCTCAGGTCGGGACGACAAGACATTGCAAGCACGATAGCCCTACCGGGCGTCGTTGCATGAGGTTATGGTGCGAATAACAACATTGTAAATGTAACTCTGTACTTTATAATTACAATAATGATCGAACGTCGCCTGAAAGACCGCCTGATTCACCTGCTGGATCGCACTCCCGCCGTGGGCCTGCTGGGCCCCCGACAGGTGGGCAAGACGACGCTTGCCCTCGAAGTCGCGGAGGGTCGGCCTTCCGTCTATCTGGACCTCGAATCCACCCCCGACCGCGCCCGGCTTTCCGACCCGGACCGCTACTTCGCCGATCACGAGGCCGAGCTGGTCGTCCTCGACGAGGTGCATCGCGTCCCGGAACTCTTTCAGACCTTGCGCGGTGTCATCGATCGCGGGCGCCGCAGCGGCCGCAAGACCGGTCGCTTCCTACTGCTGGGTTCCGCCGCCATCGAGCTGTTGAAGCAATCCGGTGAGACGCTGGCCGGGCGCATCTCCTACCTGGAGTTGGCGCCGTTCGATGCGCTGGAAGTGCCGGCGAGGGACCTCGACAGGCTCTGGGTGCGGGGCGGCTTTCCGGAAAGCTTCCTGGCCCGCGACGATGCGTCGAGCTTCAAGTGGCGCCAGGACTTCGTCCGCACCTATCTCGAACGCGACATTCCGCAACTCGGCCCCCGCATTCCAGCCGAAACGCTGCGCCGCTTCTGGACGATGCTGGCGCACAATCAGGCCCAGCTTCTGAACGCGGCCAGCCTCGCGCGCGCCTTGGGGGTGAGCGGCGTTACGGTCGCCGGCTATCTCGACCTCCTGGTCGACCTGCTGCTGGTGCGCCGCCTGCCGGCATGGCATCGCAACGATGGCAAGCGACTCGTGAAGTCGCCCAAGGTCTATGTCCGCGACACCGGGATCGCCCACGCCCTGTTGGGGCTCCGCACGAAGGAAGACATCCTCGGCCATCCCGTGGCCGGCCAGACTTGGGAGACACTCGCCGTCGAAACGTTGATCGCCGCTTCGCCGGACGGCACCGAAGCGAGCTTCTATCGCACCTCTTCAGGGGCGGAGATCGATCTGGTGCTGAGGCTTCCCGGGGATCGGCTGTGGGCCATCGAAGTAAAGCGGAGTTCCGCGCCAAAGGTGGAGAAAGGTTTCCACTTTGCCTGCGATGACCTCGGGCCGAAGAAGCGTTTCGTCGTCTATCCCGGAACGGAACGCTTTTCCCTGGGCAACAGGATCGAGGCGATCGGTCTGGTGGCGCTCGCCACCGAACTGCGGTCGGTGAAGTAAGGCGCCGAGGGCAGCTCAGGCCTGAGATTCCTGTTGACGATCCTTTCCTATCCTTTCTACTATCCTCCAGGGGAACAAAAGGAGAATAGATATGGATAAGCCAATTCCGAACGTCACCGAATACCTTTGGACGGCGCCGCGGGTCGGTGAATCACGACGCCGCACCAACCTGCGCCGCCGGGTCACCTTCCTGCGCGAACTCGAAAAGACCGGCTCGGTCAGCTATTCGGCGGCGCGCGCCGGCATCGACCGGCGGACGCTCTATCGTTGGCGCGACACGGACCTTCGTTTCGGCGAGCGCTGGGACAGGGCCCTACAACTCCGCGAGGAGGAGCTTCTCGACAGGGGCTACTCCCTCGCCCGAATGGGTGTCCCGCGTTACGTCTTCCGCAATGGCGTCGCGACCGCCACCTACCGCCGCCACGACGAACGCCTGATCATGTTCATGTTGAACCACACACGCGCCCGGCCCCGCGACCGGCGAATCGACGGGCCCGACGGCTCGCTTTAGTGGCCGCTTCCAACGTCGCGATCGTCATACTCATAGGGACCGCGAGCGTCTCGCTCGCTCATCCTCATGAGCGCGCGGGACGCGCGCGGTCCAGAAGATTATGAAAGGAGCAAGACGGCCAGGAAAATGTCACACCGAGTGTGTCGTTTTTCCCGCTTTCGCCCGTGCTTTCAGAGGCTTGCGGCGGCAGGTAGGAAAACTCGGGCCACCCCTCGAAAGAAGCGCGTGATTCTCCGCAACGCGAAATCCCGGAACGCCTTGCGGTCGCTGCATCCGTGCTAAGACGGAGCCAACACCAACAGCCTTCACAGGGAAAGAGACGCCCATGTCCGACGCAGTCCTTCGCTCCACCCAGGGGCGTATCGGCATCCTCACGGTCAACAATCCGCCGGTGAATGCCCTGGCCGCCGCGGTGCGCAACGGCATCAAGGAAGGCGTGGAAGCGTTCGGCCAGGATCCCAACATCGACGCCATCGTGCTGATCGGCGGCGGCCGCACCTTCATCGCCGGCGCCGACATCCGCGAGTTCGGCAAGCCGCCGTCGGGCGCCAACCTGAACGACGTGATCTCCACCATGGAGAACTCGCCCAAGCTGATCGTGGCTGCATTGCACGGCACGCCGCTGGGCGGCGGCCTCGAGACGGCGCTGGGCGCCCACTACCGCGTCTCGCTGCCGACCACGCGCATGGGCCTGCCGGAAGTCCATCTCGGCCTGCTGCCGGGCGCCGGCGGCACGCAGCGCCTGCCGCGCCTCACCGGCGCCAAGTATGCGCTCGACGCCATCCTCTCGGGCCGCCACATCCCCGCACCCGAGGCCAAGAGCAAGGGCATCGTCGATGCCATCGTCGAGGGCGACCTGCTGAAGGGCGCCGTCGCCCATGCAGAAATGCTGCTGGCGCAGAAGGCGCCGCTGCGCCGCGTCCGCGATCTCACGGCAACGCTGGAATCGCCCGATCTCTTCAAAGAGACCGAGAAGGCGATCGCCCGCAAGGCGCGCGGCTTCAAGGCGCCGTGGAACATCATCAAGACGGTGCAGGCCGCCGTAGAACTGCCGTTCGACGAGGGCATGAAGCGCGAGCGCGAGCTCTTCATCGAACTGCTGACCTCGTCGGAGTCGGCGGCGCAGCGCTATTACTTCTTTGCCGAGCGCGAGGCGGCCAAGGTGCTCGACGTGCCGTCCGACACGCCGCAGCGCGAGATCAAGACCGGCGGCATCATCGGCGCCGGCACCATGGGCGGCGGCATCGCCATGAACTTCGCCAATGCCGGCGTGCCGGTCACCATGCTCGAGACCTCCAAGGAGGCGTTGGACCGCGGTCTGAAGACCATCCGCACCAACTACGAGAACACCGCCAAGCGCGGCGGCATGAAGGCCGAGGACGTCGACAAGCGCATGGCGCTGATCACGCCGACGCTCGACTACAACGACCTCAAGGACGTCGATCTCGTGATCGAGGCCGTGTTCGAGACCATGGAAGTGAAGGAAACCGTCTTCAAGAAGCTCGACGAGGTGGTCAAGCAAGGCGCCATCCTGGCCACCAACACCTCGGGCCTCGACGTCAACCAGATCGCCACCTACACCAAGCGGCCGGGCGACGTGATCGGCATGCACTTCTTCTCGCCGGCCAACGTCATGAAGCTTTTGGAAAACGTGCGCGGCAAGGCGACCGAAAAGGACGTCATCGCCACGGTCATGTCGTTCTCCAAGAAGATCGGCAAGATCCCGGTCCTCGTGGGTGTCTGCGAGGGCTTCGTCGGAAATCGGATGCTGCGCATGAGGGGCATCCAGTCGTCCTACATGATGGAGGAAGGCGCCCTTCCCCAGCAGATCGACAAGGTGGTCTTCGACTACGGCTTCCCGATGGGCCCCTTCGCCATGAGCGACCTCGCCGGCAACGACGTGGGCTGGCGCATCCGCCAGGGCAAGAAGGAAAAGGAAAAGCGCAACGTCCGCTACACCGGCTACGTCGCCGACGCGATCTGCGAACTCGGCCGCTTCGGCCAGAAGACCGGCGCCGGCTACTACAAGTACAATCTGCCCGACCGCACGCCGATCCCCGACCCCGAGGTCGAGAAGATCATCGAGGAGACGTCGAAGAAGCTCGGCATCACCCGCCGCGCCATCTCCGACCAGGAGATCCTGGAACGCGCGCTCTATCCGATGGTGAACGAGGGCGCCAAGATCCTGGAAGAAGGCATGGCGCAGCGAGCGCTCGATATCGACGTGATCTGGGTCAACGGCTACGGCTGGCCGGTCTATCGCGGCGGCCCGATGTGGTGGGCCGACAATGTCGTGGGTCTGAAAACCATCCACGATGCGCTTCTCAAGTACCGCGACGCGTCCGGCGACCCATTCTGGGAACCCGCGCCGCTGCTCAAGAAGCTGGTGCAGGAAGGCAAGAAATTCTCTACCGTTTGATCAATTCGAGTTTGAGGGAAGGAAAATCCAATGGCTGATGCCGTCATCGTCTCCACCGCCCGCACCCCGATCGGAAAGGCTTTCCGCGGCGTGTTCAACGACACCCACGCCGCCGACATGGGCGCCCACGTGATCAAGCACGCCGCCGAGCGCGCCAAGCTCGACCTCGGCGACGTCGAGGACGTGATCCTGGGCTGCGCCGCGCCCGAAGGCACGACCGGCTCCAACGTCGCCCGCGTCTCGGCGATGCGTGCCGGTGCGCCGGTCAGCGTCTCGGGCGTCACGGTCAACCGCTTCTGCTCCTCGGGTCTGCAGACCATCTCGATGGCGGCCCAGCGCGTGCTGGTCGACAAGGTGCCGGTGATGATCGCGGGCGGCCTCGAGTCGGTGTCGCTGGTGCAAGGCCCGCCGGGCGGCAACAAGAACCGCCTGATCAATCCCTGGGTGCAGGAGCACGTTCCGGGCATCTATCACGCCATGATCACCACCGCCGACACCGTCGCGGCGCGCTACAAGATCAGCCGCGAGGCCCAGGACGAGTATTCGCTGCAGAGCCAGCTCCGCACCGCGGCCGGCCAACAAGCCGGCAAGTTCGACGACGAGATCGTGCCGATGGAAACCACGATGCTGGTCACCGACAAGAACACCAACGAGACCAGCAAGAAGACGGTGAAGCTCGCCAAGGACGAGGGCAACCGTCCCGACACCAACATCGAGGGCCTGGCCAAGCTGCAGCCCGTCGCCGGTCCCGACAAGTGGATCACTGCCGGCAACGCCAGCCAGCTCAGCGACGGCGCCTCGGTGTCGGTGATCATGAGCGACGCCGAGGCCGCCAAGCGCGGCCTGAAGCCGCTCGGCATCTACAAGGGCCTGGTGGTGGCCGGCTGCGAGCCCGACGAGATGGGCATCGGCCCGGTCTATGCGATCCCCAAGCTCCTGAAGCGCTTCGGGCTAAAAATGGACGACATCGATCTCTGGGAGCTGAACGAGGCCTTCGCCGTGCAGGTGATCTATTGCCGCGACAAGCTCGGCATTCCCAACGAGAAGCTGAACGTCAACGGCGGCTCGATCTCGATCGGCCATCCCTTCGGCATGACCGGCGCGCGCTGCACCGGCCACGCCCTGATCGAGGGCCGCCGCCGCAAGGCCAAGAACGTCGTCGTCACCATGTGCATCGGTGGCGGCATGGGCGCCGCCGGCCTGTTCGAGGTGGTGCAGTAAGAACGTGATGCGGGAGGGAGGATCAGCGCTTGTTGCGGCGTAGATCCTCCACGTCCTTCCACATCAGGAACTGCGGGCCGAGATCGGCGATGGTAGGCGCGCCGATCTGGGCCTGGGTGAGATCGATCTCGCGCTTGAAGATCTGCAGCGCCTTGGTGGCGCCCGCGACTCCGCCCGCCGTCACGCCGTAGAGCGTCGGACGGCCCACGAACACGAACTTGGCGCCCATGCACAATGCCACGATCGCATCCATGCCGCGGCGGATGCCGCCGTCGAACATCACCGTCATCTTGTCGCCGACCGCGTCGCGGATCGCCGGCAGCACTTCCAGCGGCGACGGCGCGATATCGAGCTGACGCGCGCCATGGTTCGACACCATGATGCCATCGACGCCCAGCGCATGGGCGCGGATGGCGTCGTCGGGATGCATGATCCCCTTCAGCACGAAGTTGCCCTTCCACAGCTCGCGGTAACGCTCGACATGCTTCCAGGTCATTGGTGCGCGGTTCTGGTAGGCGACGAGGTCCGCCACCTTGTCGGCCGTCGCATCGGGGCCGACATACTTGGCCCAGTTGGAGAAGTAGGGCGTGCCGTGCTGCAGCCACTGCAGCATCCAGGCCGGATGCCTCAGCGCCTCGAACTTGGTCTTCCAGGTGAGCTTCAGCGGACGGCCCCAGCCGTTGCGCGTATTGCGCTCGCGGTTCGATCCTTCCGGCACGTCGACGGTGAAGACGAGCGTGCGCAGGCCCGCATCGGCAGAGCGCTTGATCAGGTCCTCGGAGACGGCCGGGTCCTTGGCGGAATAGAGCTGGTACCAGCCATGGTCGGGCGCGAGCTTGCCGAGATCTTCGATCGAGCCGGTGCTGGAACCTGACATGATGAAGGGCACGTTGGCGTCGCGCGCGGCCTCGGCCAACATCAGGTCGGCGCCATGACGGAAGAGGCCGGCGAGGCCGGTCGGCGCGATGCCGATCGGGCTGGAATAGGTGCGGCCGAAGATCGTCGTCGACTGGTCGCGCACGGAGACGTCGACGAGGTAGCGCGGCACGATGCGGGCCTGGCGGAACGCCTGCTCGTTGGTGACGAGGCCGACCTCGTCGTCGGTGCCGCCCTCGATGAAGTCGTAGGCGATTTTCGGCAGCCGCTTCTTCGCGAGCTTGCGCAGGTCATCGATGTTCACAGCGCCGTTCATTATCGTTCTCTCCCGCTACGCCCCGATTTTGACCGTCTTTGCGGCGGCAGGCCAGCGGTGTTAGCGTTTGCGACCGCATCATCGGAGGAAGCGCCATGGAATTGAACGCCCGGCAGCTGGAACAGTTCGATCGGGACGGATTCCTAGTTTTTCCCGATCTGTTTTCGCGCAACGAGGTGGCAGTTCTGCGTCGCGAAGTGGCCCGGCTCTCCCAGGTCGAGGGCGACGAGGTGGTGCGCGAGCATACCGGCGGCGTCCGCACCATTTTCCGCTGCCACGAGAACGACGGTCCGACGCGCTCCAGGCCGTTCCACGCCCTGGTCCGCACCCCGCGCCTGCTGCAGCCGGTGCGCCAGGTGCTGAAGGACGATGCGGTCTACGTCTATCACACCAAGATCAACACCAAGCCCGCCATCGAAGGCACGGTGTGGCAGTGGCACCAGGACTACGGCTCGTGGATGCGCGACGGCTGCGTGCGTCCCGACATGGCGACCTTCAACGTCATGATGACCGACACCACCGAGATGGGCGGCGCGCTCTATCTCATTCCGGGCAGCCATAAGCTCGGCCGCATCGAACCGGTCTACGACGAATCGACCTCGTACAAATTCTGGGCGATGCCCAAGCAGCGCATGATCGAGATCCTGAAGAGCTCGCCCGAGCCCGTCGCCGTCACCGGGCGCGCCGGCACCTCGGTGCTGTTCCACTGCAACGTGCTGCACGCCTCGGGCCACAATCTCTCGGCCGACGACCGCTGGCACATCTACGTCTCGTGCAACACTGTCGCCAACAAGCCGCAGCTCGGCCCCAACCCGCGGCCCGACTGGGTGGTGTCGCGCAACTGGAACGCGCTGCCTCTCGAAGCCGACGACGGTGTGTTGAAAGCCGCATGACTTCGACATCGTGAGCAGCCTGATCCTCCACCACTACGACTTCTCGAACTTCGCCGAGAAGGCGCGGCTGATGCTGGGCTATAAGGGCCTGGCTTGGCGCGGCGTGGAAATCCCGCCGATCGCGCCCAAGCCCAAGCTGGAGCCGCTGACCGGCGGTTACAGGCGCACGCCGGTTCTGCAGGAGGGCGCCGACATCTGGTGCGACACCAACCTGATCGCGAGCGAGCTGGAGCGGCGCGTGCCCTCGCCCACTTTCTATCCAGCCGCGACCGCGGGCGCCGACGAGGCGCTGACGCGCTGGGCCGAGCAGCAGTTCATGCGGCCGACGGCACTTTATGTCTCGGGCATCAACGCGGATCACATGCCCGCCGGCCTGCACGAGGACCGCGCCCGCCTGCACGGCCTGCCAACACCCTCGATCGGGGCGGTGCGGGCGGCGGCCGTCCGCAACCTTCATCTCGTGACGCCGCAGATCAAATGGCTGGCCGACATGCTGACCGACGGACGGTCCTATCTGTTGGGCGCCCAGCCCTGCATCGCCGATTTCGCCGCCTATCACGTCGTCTGGTTCTATCGCGGGCGCCATATCGATTGCCGCGCCGTGTTCGATCCCTATCCCGGGCTGATCGCCTGGCGCGACCGCATGGCCGCCATCGGCCATGGACAGCGCACCGACATCGATGCCGACGTGGCGCTGGCAGAAGCCCGCGCCGCCGAGCCCGCGACGCCGCGGCCGTCGCAGCCGCAGGAAGGCGATCCCCAACCCGGCGAGCGCGCCCGCGTGCGGCCGGCCGACAATGCCAAGGACTGGGTCGAGGGCGAGGTGCTGTTCATCGACGCTCAGGAGATCTCGCTGCTGCGCGATGATCCGGTCGTTGGAAATATCGCCGTGCACTTCCCGCGGCTGGGTTACGACTGGCGCCGTGTCAGGCTTTGAGGAAGCGCTCGATCTTGAGCCCGTCGATCGGCGTATTCGTCGATCCGGTCGCCACCAGTTCGGCCATCATGGCGCCGGTGCCCGGTCCCAGCTGGAAGCCGTGAGTCGAAAAGCCGAATTGGTGATAGACGCCCTCGGACGTCGAGCTCGGCCCGATCACCGGGATGCCGTCGGGCATATAGGCTTCTATACCGGCCCAGGCGCGCACGATGGTGGCGGCGCGCATCGCCGGAAACAGCTCCCATACCGTGCGGGCGCTAATGGCGAGCTTGTCCCAGTCGAGCACCGTCTCGTTGCGGTCGCGATCGGCCGTCGCCAGATGGCCGCCGCCGATCACCACCGTGCCGTTGTCGCGCTGCTTGAAGGAGAGTTTCCGTCCGCGCAGGATCACGACCGGCTGGATGAATGGTTCCACGCGGCTGGTCACCATCAGCATCGGCGCCACGACGGTGAGCGGCACCGGCTCGCCCAGCATGGCCGCGATCCGGTCGGCCCAGGCGCCCGCCGCATTCACCACCTGGGGCGCCTCGATCGGCCCGGCACTGGTTTCCACGCGCCAGTTGGCACCGACTTTAGACAGGCCTGTCACGGCCACGCCTTCGAGCACCTCGGCGCCCTTCTCGATCGCACGCCTGCGGAAGGCCTGCGTGGTGATGAAAGGATCGGCCGCCCCGTCGCGGCGCGAGACCACGCCGCCGGGGCAATGATCGGCCACCGCCGGCACGAGCCGCTTCAACTCGGCGCGGTCGATCAGCTCCTCGTGGGTGAAACCCTTGAGGCGGAGATCATCGACCCGCGCCTTGAAGCCCGCCAGCTCCTCGTCGTTCTCGGCCACCAGCACGGTGCCATGGCTCTCAAAGCCGCAATCGTCGCCGACCAGCTCCTCGATCCTCTCCCACAGGTCCATCGAGGCGATGGAGAGTGGGATTTCCGCGAGGTCGCGCGCGAGCTGGCGCACGCCGCCCGCATTCACGCCCGAGGCGTGGCGGCCAGCGTAATCCTTCTCGACCAGGATCGGCTTCAGGCCGCGCAACGCCAGATGCAGCGCCGTCGAGCAGCCATGGATGCCGCCGCCGATGATCACGACGTCGGCGGTGCGCATCGCTAGCGCTCCACGGCCTTGCGTTCGGCCTCGGCGATCGGCAGCGAGGCGAGTTCGGCCAGGGTGATCGGCTTCACCGGCGGGCGCAGCCGGTAGTAGCCGACGTCGGCCGGTGTCATGCCGCGCTGGGCCGCGATCAGCTCGGTGACGGTGAGGCCACAGAGCCTTCCCTGACACGGGCCCATGCCGCAGCGCAGGAAGGACTTCATCTGATTGGGCCCCTCGCAGCCGAGATCGGCGGTGTCACGCACCTGCTTGGCCGTCACCTCCTCGCAGCGGCAAACGATCGTCTCGCCTTCGGGTTGGCGCAAGGCATCGGCGGGACGGTTCAGCCAGTCGAGGAAGGGGCGACCTATCTCCTCGCGCTGCAGTTTCTGGCGGATGACCTGGGCGTCCGGCACGGAAGCCTCGGGCCTGAGCGCGCGGACGGCCGCGATAGCCGCGATGCGTCCGCGTTCGACCGCCGCCGTCCCACCCGCGATGCCCGCGCCATCACCGGCCACGGCGATGCCAGGCACGGAGCTGGTGAACCATTCGTCGAGCACTGGCTCGAAGCAGAGCTGGCGCGCGTTCCAGGCGTGCGTCACGCCAGCTGCCATTGCGAGATTGACGTTGGGCACGACGCCCTGGTGCAGCAGCAGGAGATCGGCCGGCATCCGGCGCTCCTCGTCGCCCACGTCGAAGACGACCTCGCGCAGCTTATCGTCGCCCACGGCCTCGATACGATCGGTGCGGATCACCCGCACCTTCGCCTTGACCTCGCGCAGCAGTTTCAGGCCCTTGCTGAAATACGGCGACAGCATGAAGTCCGGCAGATGGGCAAGCGCGCGCAGCCAGTTGCGCCGGGGTGTGGTGTCGAGGATCACATCGAGCTTGCCGCCGGCGCGCAGGATCTGCGCCGCCAGCAGCCACAGCAGCGGGCCGCCGCCGGCCAGCACTGTGCGGCCTGACGGCACGAGGCCTTGCGCCTTCAGTGCCGTCTGCGCGCCGCCCGCGCTCATCACGCCGGGCAGGGTCCAGCCGGGAATGGGGAATGGCCGTTCAAGTGAGCCCGTGGCGATGATCACGCGGCCGGCCTGGATGAGCCGCGCCTGGCCCGCGATCGAAACACCGACCAAGCGCGCGGGATCGAGGCTCCACACCGTGGCCCCGTTTGCGATCAGCGCGCCGCTCGCCGTGGCCTCGGCTGCCAGCTCGGCACCAGCCCAATAATCCTCGCCCAGGATTGCGCGGTCCTTGACGGGACTGGAAGTGATGGCGCGATAGATCTGGCCACCGACACCGGGATTCTCGTCGAACAGCACGGTCGAGAGACCGGCACGCGCTGCCAGAGCTGCTGCAGCAAGTCCAGCCGGGCCGCCGCCGATGACGACGAGGTCGTAGGATGGAGCGAGATCGGAAGCGTTCATTTGGCGGCGCCTGTATCTGTCGTCCTGAGCGCAGCGAAGGACCTCCCGCGCGCTCCACAGCCCGTCTTTGCAACAGGCGCTAGATCCTTCGCTTCGCTCAGGATGACAGGCATCATCGTCCGGCCTCGCGCTTGCCGATCTGGGTCTCGACTTCCATGCCCTCGCGCACCGGCACGAGGCAGCCTTGGCGACTGCCGATGCGATCGACGGTAACGAGGCACTCGAAGCAGACGCCCATCAGGCAATAGGGCGCACGCGGTGCGCCGGAAATGGGCGTCGTGCGGCAATGATCGATGCCGGCGGCGATCATCGCGGCCGCAACCGTGTCGCCGGCCCGAGCCGCGATCTGCCTGCCATCGACGGTGATCGCAACGGGCGCCCCCGCCTCAGCCAGCCGCTTGAACATGGAACCTCCGTGCGCTGAAGGGCGCGACCAGCGATGTGTCGAGGGCGCCGCGGGCGATCATCGGCGCCACGGTGAGGGCGTGATTGGCGGCGAGCGTGACGCCCGAATGGCAACAGACGGTGAAGGCGCCGGGATGCGTCTCGGACTCGTCGTAGATCGGAAAACCGTCCTGGGTCATGACGCGGATCGCGCTCCAGGTGCGTACCACGTTGACGTGGGCCAGCAGCGGGAACAGCCGCACCGCACGCTCGGCCTCGGTCGCGCTGACTCCCAGGGTGAGGCCGGCGGGATCGATGCTCTCTTCCTTGGAATCGCCGATCATCACCGTGCCTTCGTCGGTCTGGCGGAGAGTGACCACGGGATGGTTGAGGAACGGCCGCAGCCGCTCGGTGACGACGATCTGGCCGCGCTCCGGCTTCATCGGCGCTTCGAGGCCGACCATGGGTGCCAGCCGCATGTTGGCGTTGCCGGCGGCCAGCGCCACTTTGGCCACGCGAATTTCTCCCTGGGCCGTGGCGAGGCGGAACTCGCCGCCGTCCTTGACGATGGTCTCGACCCGATGGCTCGGCAGGTAGGTGACGCCTCGCGCCTGGATCGCGGCGTGGAGCGTGCGGAACAGGCGAAGTGAATTCACGTGGCCGTCGAGCGGACAAAAGCTGCCGCCCACCACTTCAGGACCGATATCGGGCAGCATCTTGGCGATCTGGCTGCGGTCCATGATCTCGGTCTTGTAATCGACGATGCCGGGCTGGTTATGCAGGCGCTTCAGGACATTGGCCCGCGCCTCGAGCTCCTTCTCCGACAAGGCGAGATGAAAGCCGCCGGGACGCTGGAAGGAGACGTCGAGACCTGTCTCCTCCTTCAGGGTTTGCGCAAAGCCGCCCCAGGCGTTGGAGGAGCGGATCGTCCAGCCGGCGTACTCGGGCAAGCCGAGGCCCTTGCTCTGTACCCAGACCAGCGCGAAGTTGCCGCGGCTTGCGCGCACGGCGCGGTCGCCTTCGTCGAGCACGACGACGCGACAGCCCTCGCGCGCCAGGCCCCAGGCGGTGGCAACGCCGACCAGCCCGCCGCCGACGACCGCGACGTCGTAATCAGCGGCCATGCGTGGCTCCGCGCCCAACGAGAAGTCTTTCGAGGCCATAGGCGCGGTCCAGCACCACCAGCGCCACCACCGTGATGGCGATGACGCAGGCCGAGACCGAGGTCACCAGCGGATCAATATTGTCCTGGATGTAGAGGAACATGCGCACGGGCAGAGTTTCGGTTCCGGGGGCGGCGATGAACACGGTCATCGTCACCTCGTCGAAGGAGTTGATGAAGGCCAGCGCCCAGCCGCTCGCGAGGCCCGGCAGCACCAGCGGCAGGGTGATGCGCTTCAAGACGATCCACTCCGAGGCGCCGAGCGACACCGCCGCGTGTTCGATGGCACGATCGAGGCCGATCGCCGAGGCGAGCGTGAGGCGGAGCGCGAAGGGCAGCACGATCACGATATGCGCCAGCACCAGCCCCACGAAGGTGCCGCCGATGCCGATCTGGGTGAAGAAGCGCAGGAAGGCGATGCCCAGCACGACGTGCGGAATCATGAGCGGCGACATGAAGAGCGCCGTCATCGCCTCGCGGCCCGGGAAGCGATAACGCGCGATGGCGAGGGCTGCTGGCACGGAGACCGCGACGGCGATGGCCGAGGAGAGTGCGCCCAGCCAGATGCTGCGCCAGAAGGCCGAGATGAACTCGGGATACTGGGCGATGGCGTAGAACCAGCGCAGCGACCAGCGATCGGTCGGGAAGGACAGGTAGCCTTCCGGCGTGAAGGCCATGATGCAGACGACCAGGATCGGCGCCAGCATGAAGCTGACGAACAGCGTGTGATAGGCGAGCGCCAGGGGACCGTTCCTGCTCATCCGAACACCTGCGCGTAGCGGCGTTCGACCAGCCGGTTGGCGCCCCAGACGATGGCGACCAGCGCGAACAGCAGCAGCACGGCGACCGCCGCGCCCAGCGGCCAGTTGAGCGTGTTCAGGAACTCGTCATAGGCCAGGGTCGAGGCCACTTTCAGCCGGCGGCCGCCGATGATGGAGGGGGTCGCAAAGGCGCTGGCCGCGAGCGCGAAGACGATCACGGCGCCGGACAGGATGCCGGGCATCACCTGCGGCAGCACGATACGGCGCACCACCGTGAAAGGCCCCGCCCCCAGCGCCACGGCGGCGTTCTCGATCTGTGGATCCAGCCGCTGCAGCGAGGCCCAGACGGCCAGCACCATGTAGGGCATCAGCACGTGCGCCAGCGCCACGATCACGCCGGTCTCGGTGAACATGAAGGGCAGTGGTGCGGAGATCAGGCCCATGTTCATCAGCGCCTTGTTGGCGAGCCCCGAGTTGCCACCGAACAACAGCGCCCAGCCCAAGGTGCGCGCCACGACGGAGATCAGCAGAGGCCCCAGGATCACCAGCAGGAAGATGCCGCGCCACGGGCTCCTCATCTTGTTCAGGATGTAGGCCTCGGGGGCACCGAACACGGCGGCCAGCAGGGTCACGAAGAAGGCGATGCGGAAGGTCCGCCAGAACATCTCGTGGAAGTAGGAGTCGCCCAGCACCTCCTGCCAGTTCTTCAGGATGAAGACCGGCTCGATGCCTTTGTACTGGCCCCAATCGTGGAACGAGAGCAGCATGGTCATGGCGAGCGGCACGATGACGACGCCGGCGAACAGGACCAGCGCCGGCAGGCTCATGAGGTAGGGCGTGGCCCTCATGGTGCCCTCATGGCGCCCAGGCGAGGTGAACCGTGGCGCCCTCGCCCGGCATGTTGTCGCCGGTGTTCTGGCGGATCACGGTCACGAGGCCCGACGCGGTCTCGACCTGATAGAGCCAGTGATTGCCCTGGAAGATGCGCGTGCGCACCGTGCCGGCCAAGGCTCCCGAAACGCCAGACGTCGCGAACGAGATGCGCTCGGGCCGCACGGTCGTGCCGTTCACCAGATTGGTCTTACCGAGGAAATTGGCGACGAAGGCGGTGGCGGGCTTCTCATAGGCCTCGTGCGGCGGGCCGATCTGCTCGGCCTTGCCGTGGTTCATCACCACGATGCGGTCGCTGAGCGCCATCGCCTCAGCCTGGTCGTGCGTCACCAGGATGGTCGTCGTGCCAACGGTGCGCTGGATCTGGCGCAGCTCGATCTGCATGCCTTCGCGCAGCTTGGCGTCGAGATTGGAGAGCGGCTCGTCGAGCAGCAGGATCTGCGGCCGGATCACCAGTGCCCGCGCCAGCGCCACACGCTGCTGCTGGCCGCCCGACATCTGGCGCGGAAAGCGTGCCGCGAAGGCCGCCAGCCCCACCAGTTCCAGCGTCTCGGCTACGCGCTTCGTGCGCTCGGCAACGGCTACGCCCTGCATCTCAAGGCCGAAGGCCACGTTCTCGGCCACGGTCATGTGTGGAAAGAGAGCGTAGCTCTGGAACACGATGCCGAGTCCGCGCTTGGCCGGCTTCACCGCCAAGAGATCACGGCCTTCCAGCGTGATCGCGCCGGCAGTCGGCTCGACGAAGCCCGCGATCATCTGCAGCGTCGTGGTCTTGCCGCAGCCCGAAGGTCCAAGCAGCGTCACGAACTCGCCCTTCTCGACGCCCAGCGACAGCCCGTCGACCGCGGTGTGCGCGCCGAACTTCTTGGTCAGATTGTCGAGGGCGAGGAAGGCCATGCCGCCTAAACCACGACCCGCCTGCCGATGCGCGCTGCGGTGCTGCGATGCAGGCGATAGAAGGCATCCTGTGGCTGGTCCATGGTCAGGATCTCAGCGTCGGGCACGCGCAGGAACAGGCCGCGCAGTACCCGGCCGATGGCGCC
>CAMARK010000050.1 GCA_945860205.1 Reyranella massiliensis 521
CGGCGCCGCCGCAGCGTATCGTGACGATCTTCGCCTCCAACACGGAGATGGTGGCGGCCCTCGGCCTGGCCGACCGCGTCGTCGGCATCGAGGCCTATACGCGCTTTCCACCCGAGGTGCTGGGCAAGCCGCTGGTCGGTGGACGGCTGGGCTTCTCGGTCGATGCCGTGGTGGCGGAGCGGCCCGATCTCGTCGTTGTCACGCCGGCGCGGCAGGCCGCCAACCAGCTCGTCGATCCGATGGAGCGGCTGGGCATCCCGATCGTCGTGCTGCTGCATCGGAGCGTGGCGGAAGTTCTGGACAACATCCGCCTGCTTGGACGAATTGGCGGCGTTGCAGAACGCGGCGAGGAATTGGCGGCTCGGCTGCAGTCGCGGCTGGATCGCATCAAGCAGCGCGTCGCGGGTCTCACCGAGCCCAGCACCATCATGATCACGGGACGCCTGGGCAACGGCCTGTTGCTGATCGCACGACCCGGCACCTATACCGGCGACGCCATCGTGCGGGCCGGCGGCCGCTTTGCCCTGGACAGCGGCGCCATCGCGCAGGTCTCGCCCGAGGCGATCCTCAAGGCCGACCCTGATGTGCTGCTCTTTGCCGGCAGCGACAAGGATCTCAAGGAGCTGATCGCCCGACCGGGCTGGAAGGACATGCGCGCGGTCAAGGACAAGCGCGCGCACGCCGTCGTCCGCGCCGAGCTGCTGATCCCGGGCCCGCGCACGATCGACGGCATCGAGCGCCTGGCCGGGATTCTCCATCCGCAGGCCGCCACGCGATGAGAGAGCCGATCCACACCTGGCTGGCATTGGGCTTGGCGCTCGTTCTGGCCATCGTGGTCGGCGCCTGCGCCGGTCACGATTGGGCAACGCCGGCCGATCTGTGGCGGGCTGCGGCCGGTGATCAGGCGTTGCGCAGCCGGCTGCTGGTCGAGTGGCGCATCCCCCGCGTGCTTGCGGCGGCGCTTGTCGGCGGGTTGCTCGGCCTGGGCGGCGTCATCTTCCAGGGCGTATTCCGAAATCCGCTGGCGGAGCCGTATCTGCTGGGATCGGCCGGTGGCGCGGCGCTCGGCGCCACGGTGGCCCTGCTGGTGCCGCTGGCGATGCCGCAGTCGGTTCTGTTGCCGCTCCTGGCCTTCGCCGGCGCATGGGGTGCCACGGTCCTCGTCATCGGCATCAGCCGCGTATCGGGCGCCGTCGATGCCGCCGGCATGCTGCTGGCCGGCGTGGCCGTGGCGGCGATCCTGGGCGCCTTGCGTTCGTTCCTGATGCTGGCGCTGTCGGACGAGACCGTCAGCCTGCAGATCGTGCTGAGTTGGGTGTTGGGGGGCGTGCAGACGCCGAGCTGGCCGGTGCTCGGCTTGCTCACCCTGATCTCGGCGGGTTGCCTCGGTCTCACTTTGCTGCTTGCGGGCCGGCTCGACGTGCTCGGGCTCGGTGAGACCATGGCCGTCGCCTTCGGTCTCAACGTCACGCGCTTCATCGCCGTTGCCGTGCTGGCGGGCTCCGTGGTGGTGGCGGCGGCCGTGGCGTTCGGAGGCCTCGTGGCCTTCGTCGGGTTGGCGGCGCCACATATTGCGCGCTGGCTGGTCGGCCCACTGCATCGGCCGCTGCTGCCGGCATCGGCGCTGGTCGGCGCCATCGTCGTCACGCTGGCCGACGCCATCGCCCGTGCCGCCCTGCCGCCCGCCGAGATTCCGCTCGGCCTCGTGACCGCCGTCGCCGGCGGTCCATTTTTCATCATGCTGCTCGCCCGCCGGCTACGCACATGACGCGCCTGGTGGCCGACCATCTGGTGCTGAAGCGCGGTGGGGCGACGCTGCTCGACGATCTGTCGCTATCGCTCGGCGCCACGGGTTCGGTGGCGATTATCGGTCCGAACGGGGCCGGCAAGTCGACGCTTCTGAAGGTGCTGGCGGGAATCGAGAAGCCGTTGTCCGGAACGGTGCGCGTGGGTGACCGCAATCTCACCTCGCTGTCGAGCACGTCACGCGCGCAGACCATCGGATTCCTGCCGCAGTATTTCGATCCGCACTGGGATCTCACCGTCCAGGAACTTGTCCGGCTCGGTGCCGAGCGCAGCGACCACCTGACCGTCGACGCGGTCGACAAGGTCATCGGTACGTTCGAGCTTGGCGGAATGGGCCGGCGTCGCTGGTCGACGCTGTCGGGCGGCGAGCGGGCGCGCGTGCTGCTGGCTGCGGTGCTGGTGGTCGATCCGCCGGTGTTGCTGGCTGACGAGCCAGCCGCCAGCCTCGATATCCGCCATCGCCTCGACGTGATCGAGACCTTGACGCGCCGTGGCAACGACCGGCTTTCGGTCGTCGTGGTACACGACCTCGATCTTGCGTTCCGCTTCTTCGAACGCGTAATCGTGATGGACCGCGGCCGCATCGCCATCGATGCGCCGGCTGCCTCCCTGATAGAGGACCGACGGCTCGACACCGTCTTCAAGGTCCGCTTCGAACGTCTCAAGACCCCTGAAGGGCCGCTGTTGCGGGCGATAAGGGACCAACCTTAGGTAAGCGCTCCTCCGAGGCGGGCAAACTCGCTTTCGCCGGCGGGGAGTCCGAAGCGCAGCCATTGAGGTTCGTGTGCGAAGCGGCGCACATGGACGCCGTGGCGGCACAGCTTTTCGACCAGTCGCTCGGCGTCTGGATGGCGGGCCAGGCAGAACAACGGCGTGCCGCCCAGGATAGCGAAACCTGCCGAGACGAGGAGCGCATCGAGCTTCCGTCGGTCAGCGGTGAGGCGGATGGTCGCCGCCTGGAGCCACGCCGAGTCGGCGAGCGCGCGACGGCCGATCTCGAGCGCCGGGCCCGACACTGCCCATGGCCCCAGTTCATCGCTGATTCGATCGGCGATGCGCTTTTCCGCGATGGCGAAACCCAGTCGCACGCCGGCCAGGCCGTAGACCTTGCCGAACGAGCGCAGGACGATGGTGTTGGCCGGCAGATTGCCGGCGAGGCTCGCGCTCGGCGCCAGGAAATCGACGAAGGCTTCGTCGACGATCAGCAGCCCGCGATCCTGGCGCAACATCTCCTGCGGCAAGAGTTTGCCCGTGGGATTGTTCGGGTTGACCACGATGGTGACGTCGGCCCGTTCGAAATCGGACACGATGGCGACGTCGTGGCCTTGCCGGGCCCAGCAATGCGCATGCTCCTCGTAGGTGGGCCCCAACACGGTAACGCGGGATTTGGCGACAAGACGCGGCAGAAGCTGGATGAGGGCTTGTGTGCCGGGCGCGGCCACAATCGTCGCCGGATCGCGCACGCCATATCGAACGGCGGCCGCTTCGACCAATGCCCGTTCCTGCTGTCGCGTGGGCAGACGCGACCAGGTCTCCGCGGCCAATTCGACGACCGGATAGGGCACGGGATTGATGCCGGTCGAGAGGTCGATCCAGGGCTCGGGCGCTTCCGGAAAACGCCGCCGGATGGCGCTGAGATCGCCGCCATGTGCCAGCGGTTCCGCCGTCCCCGTTGCCGTGATAGGCAAAGCCTCCATGTTCGCCGCCCTTGCCCTCATTGCCGTCGCGACCGAAGCGGCCGCCGGGTATCCGGACGGCATCTATCGCCGGATCGGCCATCCCGTGACCTGGATCGGCGCGCTCATAACATGGTGCGACCAAGCGTGGAATTCGGAGATGCTCTCCTATGAGGAGCGGCGCTGGCGCGGCATCTACGTGCTCGTGCTGCTGTTGGCTGTCGGTATCCTGTCGGGCCTGGCGATCACCGCCATCCTCGATGAACTCTTTCATGGCCTTGCGGCGTTGCTGCTGTGTGGCGTGGTCGGGAGCTCGATGCTGGCGCAGCGCAGCCTCTACACGCACGTCGGCGCCGTGGCTTCGGCGCTGGAAACCGACGGTATCGAAGGCGGCCGGCGGGCGGTATCGATGATCGTCGGCCGCGACACGCGTGCGCTCGACGAGGCAGCCGTCAGTCGTGCGGCGATCGAAAGTCTGGCCGAGAATTTTTCCGACGGCGTGGTGGCGCCGCTTTTCTGGATGGTCGTGGCCGGGCTGCCCGGCGCCATCGCCTACAAGGCCGTCAACACGGCCGACAGCATGATCGGCCACAAGTCCCCGCGCCATCTCGCCTTCGGCTGGGCCTCGGCCCGCTTCGACGATCTCATCAACCTGCCGGCGTCCAGGCTCTCGGCCTTCTGGCTCGTGCTGGCCGCTGCGCTGTCACCAGGCCTGTCGGCGCAGCGGGCGATCGACGTGCTGTTGCGCGATGCCGGCCATCACCGCTCGCCCAACGCCGGCTGGCCCGAGGCCGCGATGGCCGGCGCGCTCGGCATCCGTCTTTCTGGCCCGCGCATCTACGACGGCATCGAAGTTGCCGAGCGATGGGTGGGCGAGGGGCGCAACGAACTGACCGCCCACGACATCCGCGCGGCGCTCGATCTCTATCGCGCCGCCTGCGGCCTGCAGATTGCGGCGCTTATCGTTCTTGTGACGATCAGTCTGATGTTCTGAACCTGGGTTCACGGGCCAGTTCGAGCAGCCGGTCACAGTCGAGGTACTTTTCGATATGGTCGGCGAGGCGGTCCAGGGTCGCGTCGACGTCGGCTTCGTAGTCCAACGCCGAGCCGTCGACGCCGATCCTCTGCAGCCAGTGCCGCCGCTGCCGGTCGTCCGCCAGAAGACCATGGATGTAGCAGCCGGCAATCGTGCCGCTGTCGTTTACAGCACCGTCGTGCTTGCCGCTGGCGAGGCGCAGCAGCGAACGAAGGCTGCCGGTGGTCCGGCCGATATGCATCTCGTAGCCCTTGAACGGCACCGAGCCCTGGACGGTTTCGCCGGTGGTCTCGACCAGCACCTTGTCGCCGCCCAGCACGGTATCGACCTCGAGCAACCCCAGCCCTTCGACGCTGCCGGCTGGCCCCTCGATGCCGTCGGGATCGGAGATCCGCCGGCCCAGCATCTGATAGCCGCCGCAGATTCCCAGGACGTGCCCGCCACGGCGGATGTGTGCCTTGAGATCGATGTCCCATCCCGCCGACCTCAGCGCGGCGAGATCGGCGATCGTGGCCTTCGATCCCGGCAGGATGATCAGCGCAGCATCGCCGGGGATCGGCTCGCCCGGCCGGAGAAACGCCAGGTCGACGTTCTTCTCGAGGCGCAGTGGATCGAAGTCGTCGAAATTCGCGATGCGAGGATATGCCAGTACGGCGATGCGCGGCCGGCCATCGCCGCCTGCATTCCGACCGGGAATTCCGAGCGCATCTTCGGCGGGCAAGCGGTGGGCATCGTCGAAGAACGGCACGAGGCCCAGAGACTGCCAGCCCGTACGCTGGGCAACCGTCTTCATGCCATCGTCGAACAGCGAGGGATCGCCGCGGAACCGATTGACGATGAAGCCGACGATCATGGCGTTGTCGGCGGAGTCGATCACGGCCTGGGTGCCGACGAGACTTGCGATCACACCGCCGCGGTCGATGTCGCCCACCAGCACGACGGGAACATCGGCCGCGCGGGCAAAGCCCATGTTGGCGATGTCGGCGGCGCGCAGGTTCACTTCCGAGGCCGAGCCCGCGCCTTCGACCAGGACGAGATCCGCCTCGTCGGTGAGTCGACGGAAGCTGTCGAGCACGGCGCCGAGCAGCTTCGGCTTCATTCCCTGATATTCCCGCGCGTGGGCATTGCCGACGACGCGGCCCTGGACCACGACCTGCGAGCCGATGTCGCTCTGGGGTTTCAGCAGCACGGGATTCATGTGGACGCTGGGCGCCACCCGCGCGGCGCGCGCCTGCAGTGCCTGGGCGCGGCCGATCTCGCCGCCCTCAGAGGTGACGGCGGCATTGTTCGACATGTTCTGCGGTTTGAATGGCCGGACCCGGAGCCCGCGGCGGGTGAAGGCGCGGGCAAGCGCGGCGACAAGCAGCGACTTGCCGACGTCCGAGCCCGTGCCCTGGATCATGATGGCCTTGGCTGCCTTCCGAGCGGCCATCAGAATTCGATGCCTTCCTGTGCCTTCACGCCCGACGCGAAGTGATGCTTCACGAGAGTCATCTCGGTCACCAGGTCGGCCACCTCGATCAGCTCGGCCTTGGCGTTGCGGCCGGTGACGACGACGTGCAGGTCGGGTCGACGCGCCTTGAGGGCGGCGGTGACCTCGCCGATATCGAGATGGTCGTAGCGCAAGGCAATGTTGAGTTCGTCGAGCACGACCAGGCGGATCGACGGGTCGGCCATCAGCTCCAGAGCCTTGGCCCAGGCGCGCCGGGCGGCCTCGATGTCGCGGTTGCGGTCCTGCGTCTCCCAGGTGAAGCCCTCGCCCAGCGTGTGCCACTGGACCTGGTCGCCGAACCGCTCGATCGCGGTACGCTCGCCCGATTGCCAGGCGCCCTTGCCGAACTGCACGACGCCGCAGCGAAAGCCGCGGCCGACGGCCCGCAGCAGCAGGCCGAAGGCCGCCGTGGATTTACCCTTGCCCTTGCCCGTGTGAACGATGAGCAGGCCTTTCTCGACAGTCTTCCCGGCCACCTCGGCGTCCTGGATGGCCTTGCGATTGGCCATCTTGGCCTTGTGACGCGCGTCTTCGTCGGTGTCGGGGGGCATGTTGCGCCTGCTGTGCGACTTGGGGGCTGCAGAATGGTGGGCGATAGCCGCGTCAGCAAGGCTCGCCGTGGCCCGGCGAATCCCGTTGACGGAGCTTTGCTGCGGCCCCTATCAAGGTCGTGACGGTGCCCCTCACGGGGCTCAAAAGGGAACGCGGTAAGGGGTCCAGATCCCAACTCCGCGGCTGCCCCCGCAACTGTAGTCGGCGAGCCAACGGCCAAGACACCACTGGGAAACCGGGAAGGGGGCCTGCGGCGAAGATCCGAGAGCCAGGAGACCTGCCGTCATATGTTACATTCAGCTGCCGGTGGGGCAGCCAAGGAGAGTTGATATGGCCAACACGACTGCAGCCGTCGTCAGGACGACCGAACGAAGCGAAGCCCGGAAAGCAGCCGGCATCGCCCTGATCCTGGGACTCGGCCTGGTCTTCCTGACCGGTTTTGCCTATCCCGAGGTCATTCACAACGCCGCCCACGATACGCGTCACAGCCTCAGCTTTCCCTGCCACTGACGCGGCGACAATGCTTACCCGGATCCTGTCGGTCGGCCTTCTGGCCGGGCTTCTGGCTGGGCTGCTGATCGCAGCCGTGCAGCAGGTCACGACGACGCCGCTCATTTTCGCGGCCGAGACCTATGAGAAGCCGGCCGAAGTTTCGGCAACCCCCAAGCCGCACAGCCTTCAAGGCGCCGAGGCTCACGCGCACGGCGAGGGCTGGAAGCCCGCCGATGGCATGCCGCGCTTCTTCTTCACCGCCGTCACGACGGTCGCAACCGCCGTGGGCATCGCGTTCGTGCTGATGGCCGTCATGATCTTCGCCGGCGTCCCGATCGACGAACGCCACGCACTCGCTTGGGCGATCGCGGGCTTCGTTGCCTGCGGGTTGGCCCCCGCCGCCGGCCTTGCGCCGGAACTGCCAGGTGCCGCCGCCGGGGATTTGGTCGGCCGCCAGCTCTGGTGGGTCGGCACGGCCATCGCCACGGCCGTGGCGTTGTGGGGTTTCCTGCGGGCCGATCATCCGCCTTTGGTGCGTCTTGGCGCAGTCGTCCTGTTGCTGGCGCCGCATTTCATCGGGGCACCGCATCCGCACGCGTTCGAGAGCAAGGTGCCGGCCGAGATCGTCGCACAGTTCACGGCGCTGTCGCTGGTCGTGCAGGCGTTGCTGTGGTCCCTCGTCGGGATCGGCGTCGGGCTGCTGTGGCCGAAATTCGTGCCGAAGCCAGCGAGCTGAACTGAATTCTGCCGGCTTGGAGTTTGTCTGAATGGATGAAGCGACCGTCACGATCTTCGTCTGCGTCTCATGCCGGCGGAGCCTGGGCGATGCCGAGGAGTCGTTCGACCAGCCCGGCCGTGGCCTGGTCGAGACGCTTCAGGCACGCTTGCGGGACCGCGGACAGGCAAATGTCACCGTGACGCCGGTCGATTGCCTGGCCGTGTGCAAGCGCCCCTGCACCGTCGCTTTGGCCGGCGCCGACAAATGGACCTATCTGATCGGCGACCTCGATCCCTGCTCCCACGCCGAGGAGATCGTCTCGGCGGCCTTGAGTTTCGCCGCCTCGGAGAACGGCATCGTTCCGTGGCGGGAACGGCCGGCTTCCTTCCGCAAGGGCGTGATCGCCCGGGTTCCTCCCATTTCTGTCTCAGAGGCTGTTGACCCATGACGTCGCTCGCCAAAGTTCCCTGCACGATCATCACCGGCTTCCTCGGCGCCGGCAAAACCACGCTGGTCCGGCATGTCCTCGAGAATGCAGGCGGCCGCCGCCTCGCCGTGATCGTCAATGAATTCGGCGATGTCGGCATCGACGGCGACATCCTGAAGAGTTGCGGCATCGAGAGCTGCACCGAGGACAGCATCGTCGAGCTGTCGAATGGTTGCATCTGCTGCACGGTGGCCGACGACTTCGTGCCGGCGCTGAAGAGCCTGCTCGATCGCGCGAATCCGCCCGAGCACATCGTCATCGAGACCTCGGGCCTCGCTTTGCCCAAGCCGCTGGTCAAGGCCTTCAATTGGCCCGAGATCGCCTCGCGCGTCACCGTCGATGGCGTGGTGGCCGTCGTCGACGGCGCTGCGGTGGCCGCGGGCCGCTTCGCCGACGATCCCGAGGCGATCGCACGCCAGCGCGCCGAGGATGATTCGCTCGATCACGATAACCCGTTGGAGGAAGTCTACGAAGACCAGCTCCTGTGTGCCGACCTCGTGGTGCTGAACAAGGCCGACCTGATGTCGGCGGCCGAGCTCACGTCTGTGACCGGCGAGATCGGCAAGACGCTGTCCAAGGCGGTGAAGGTCGTGCAAGTCCAGAACGGCAAGGTCTCGGTGTCGGTATTGCTCGGATTGGGCGCTGCCGCCGAAGCCGACCTGGAAAGCCGGCCCTCGCATCACGACCTCGAGGGTGAGCACGACCATGAGGACTTCGATACGTTCGTCGTCGATGTGCCGTCCTTCGCCTCGCCGCAGGAACTCGTCGACCGCATCGCCAAGGCCACCGGCGAACACGACATCCTGCGCGTCAAAGGCTTCGTCGAGATCGCGGGCAAGCCGATGCGCCTCCTGGTGCAGGGCGTGGGCGCGCGCATCCAGCATCAGTTCGACCGGGCGTGGCGGTCCGGTGAGCAGCGGCGGGGCCGCCTCGTGGTGATCGGCGAAAAGGGTTTCGACAGGGAAGCCATCCGCGTCGCCATCGCGGGCTAGGCTGGCATGCACGTCCTGGCGACACAGCTTGCGACCCTGGACGAGGCCGATGCCGCCGTCGACCTCGGTCAGTCGCCGGCCGATGTCGTCGTGCTCTCGTTCTCGGACAGCGATCTCTCGGCTCTTGCCGCCGCCTGGCAGCAGGACGCCGACAGGTTGCCCACTCTGCGCCTCGCCAGCCTGAAGAAGCTCCGCCATCCGATGTCGGTCGACCTCTATGTCGAGCGCGTCGTGGCCCATGCCCGCGCCGTCATCGTCCGCGGCTTGGGCGGGCTCGACTATTGGCGTTACGGCTTCGAGCGCATCGGCGACATCGCTCGCGACAACGGCGTGCTGTTCGCCGCCCTGCCGGGCGACGATCGTGCCGATCCGCGGCTGGTATCCGTCTCGACGCTCCAGGCCGAACCGCTGGCGCGGCTCGAACAGTTCTTCCGCGAAGGCGGCACGGAAAATCTTCGCCAGGCGCTGCACTATGTCGGGTCGCTGCTCGGACGCGGCAACGCCTGGGCGCCGCCGGCGCCGGTCGGTCCGATCGCGGGATTCACGCGCGGTCGCCGCACCGTGCCGATCCTGGAGCTTTGCCGGGCGCAGGACTCCAGGCCGTCTGCCCTGGTCGTCTTCTATCGTTCCAACCTGATGGCAGCCGACGTCGAGCCCATCGCGACACTCCTCGAAGCGCTGGATCGCGAAGGATTGGCGCCGCTCGCTATCGCCGTGAACAGTCTGAAAGATCCCGCCGTTGAGGCCGAGCTCGGGCGCTTGATCCAGGCGCGCAAGCCGGCCGTCATTCTCAACACGACGGCCTTCTCGGCGCGACGTGAGGACGATTCGACCGTGCTCGATGCCGCCGACGTGCCGGTACTGCAGGTCGTGCTGTCGGGCAGTACGCGTGAGGGCTGGGCCACGTCGCCGCGCGGCCTGTCGCCGGCCGACCTCGCCATGAACGTGGTCCTGCCGGAACTCGATGGCCGCCTGCTGACGCGCGCGATCTCGTTCAAGGCCGAGACGCCGCCCGACCCACGCCTCGAGTTCGGCAGCGTCCGACACGCGCCCGAGCCAGATCGCATCGACTATGTCGCCCGGTTGGCCGCGTCGTGGGCGCGGCTCGCGCGCGCGGCACGGCCGGCGCGTCGCGTGGCGCTGGTCCTGTCGGACTACCCCGCGCGCGGCGGCCGCACCGGCTATGCCGTCGGGCTCGACACCTCGGCGAGCGCGGCGGAGATCCTGCGTCTGTTGCGCGCTGAAGGCTACGACACCGGCGCATCGGAACGGCGCACGGTGGACATCGAGCGGTTCCTGCTCGTTCCGTCGGAGCGCGTCACGATTCCGCTGTCGATCTATCGGACCTGGCTCGCGGCCCTGCCGGAGAGCCTGCAGCGCGCGATCGACGAGAGCTGGGGCGATGCCGGCAGCGATCCTGCCATTGTGGGCGAGGCGTTCGAGCTGCCTCTGCTGCGCTGCGGCCATGTGCTGGTCCTGTTGCAGCCCGATCGCGGCCTCGCCCAGGATCGCAAGGCGGGCTACCACGACATGTCCTGCCCGCCACGTCACGCCTATGTCGCGATGTATGCGTGGCTGCGCGAGGCGGAGAAGATCGACGCGCTCATCCATCTCGGCACCCACGGCACGCTCGAATGGCTGCCGGGCAAGGCGCTCGCGCTCTCTGCCGAATGCTGGCCAGAGGCCGTGCTGGGCCCGGTGCCGGTGATCTATCCCTTCATCGTCAACAATCCCGGCGAGGCGGTGCAGGCCAAGCGTCGCCTGGGCGCCATCACCATCGGCCATCTCACGCCGCCGCTCAGCGTGGCGGGGCTGCACGGCGCGATGGCCGAAATGGAAGGCCTCGTCGAAGAGTATGCGTCGGCCGACGGGCTCGACCGCCGCCGCCTGCGTTTCCTGGAAGACGAGATCGTCGAACGCGCCTGGAGCAGTGGCTTGGCGGCGGAATGCGGCCTTGCGCGCGGCGAGCCCAACCAGGCGGCCATCGCCAAGCTCGATGCCCAGCTCTGCGACATCAAGGAACTGAGCATCCGCGATGGCCTGCATGTTTATGGCCAGACGCCCGATGCCGACGCGCAAGGCGCCCTGGTCGAGGCGATGGTGCAGGCGTCGGGAACCCAGGATTCCGCCGGATTGCGACAGCGAACCGACGCCGCTGTTCGCGCCTGTGGTGGCCATGAGCGCGCAGCACTTCTGGCGGCACTCGATGGGCGGCGCGTGGCGCCGGGACCGGCCGGCGCGCCGACTCGCGGCCGAGCCGACGTTCTGCCGACCGGTCGGAACCTGACATCGATAGATCCGCGCGCCATTCCGACGCGCACCGCCTCCGTCATCGGTGCGCGCGCGGCCGACGAAGTCGTGCGCCGCTACCTGCAGGATCACGGCGAATATCCGCGCGCGCTGGTGATCGATCTCTGGGCCTCGGCGTCGCTCCGCACTGGCGGCGACGATCTTGCCCAGGCTTTGGCCTATCTCGGCGTGCGTCCGACCTGGGACAAGGCGTCGAGCCGCGTCACGGGCATCGAAATCCTGCCGCTGGCCGTGCTCGACCGTCCGCGCATCGACGTGACGCTCCGGATCTCGGGCCTGTTCCGCGACATCTTCGAGACCCAGATCGCCCTGTTCGATGTGGCGGTCCGGCGTGTCGCGGCCCTCGACGAGGAAGCCGGCGACAACCCATTGGCTGAAGCAAGTCGGCGAGGCGCCGATCTCGCGCGCATCTTCGGTGGTGCACCGGGCAGTTACGGCGCCCGCGCAGCCGACCTCGCGCTCGATGGCGCCTGGACGACGCGCGAGGAACTGGGCGAAGCCTATCTGGCTTCGGCTACGCACGCCTATGGCGGTAAGGAGCAGGCGCAGGCCGTGGATGGCGGGTTTCGCGACCGCGTGTCGGTGGCGAATGTCCTGGTCCATCCGCAGGACGATCGCGAGCGGGATCTGCTGGACGGCGACGGCGTCGCCGATTTTGCCGGAGGCTTTGCCGCGGCGGCAGCGCTCCTCGGCAACGATCCGGAACTCTATCATCTCGACACCAGCCAGCCCGCGGCGCCGAAGGCGCGCCGCGTTGCCGAGGAAGTTGCGCGTGTCGTGCGGGGCCGGTTGACCAACCCGCGCTGGATTGCCGGTATGCTCGAGCACGGCCAGCGCGGCGTCGCCGAGATCGCCCAGACCGTCGATGCGCTCTACGCCTTCGCCGCGACCGCCCGGGTCGTGCCCAATCACCTGTTCGAGGCAACGCACGACGCCCTGATCGCCGACGGCGCCGTCCTGGCGGCGATGCGCGAGAAGAATCCGGCGGCGGTCCAGGCCATCGCCGAGCGTCTCCGGGACGCCCTGGCCCGCGGCCTCTGGACGACGCGCCGCAATGCCGTCGACGAGGAATTGGCGCAAGCGATCGGGGCGGCGATCGGGGCTTGCGGAGCTGCCACGGTCGGCCGATGAAAGCCGGATCATGAGCTTGGCCGCCGCAATCGACGTGAAGGGCTGGTGCCCCGGCGTTCTGCGACCGATGCAGAGCGGCGACGGGCTGCTCGCCCGCGTGCGGCCGTGGTGCGGAGCGCTTCGCCTGGACGAGGCGAAAGGGCTGGCCGATGCCTCGGAGCGGTTCGGCAACGGCCATATCGATCTCACGCGCCGCGCCAATCTGCAGATCCGCGGCCTCGGCGACGCCAGCGTCCGCGGGCTGCAGGATGCCGTGGCGCGGTTGGGCCTGCTCGATCGCGATGCCGAGGCCGAAGCCGGGCGCAACATCATGGTGTCGCCGCTGGTCGGTATCGATCCAGCCGAGGCCGACATCCGTCCCATTGCCCACGCGCTCGCGGACCTGTTGGCACGCGACAGGATGCTGCGGCGCCTGCCGTCCAAGTTCGGCTTCCTCGTCGATGGCGGCGGCCACGTGTCGATCGCGGGCGAGCGCGCCGACATTTCGCTCAAAGCGCTGGGCCGGACGATGGCCGTCGGGCTCGATACGCCCACGGGCGCGGACTGGGTCGGCACAACGTCCGTCGATGAGGCGGCCGAAGTGGCTGCCGCCATCGCAAGGATCTTCATCGGTCTTGCCCGGGAGCAGGGCCGCCTGCGCGATCTCGGCGAGGGACCTTTCGGGCGGCTTCGTGCCATCGTGCGCAAGGGGCTGGGTCCCGTCGGCAATCTGTCGGTCGAGTCATGGCGGCTGATCGGCGTGAAAGGATTGGCCGTTGGCATCGCCGCACCCTTCGGGCGCCTCGACGCGCATCAGCTTCGCAGCTTGGCCGGCCTCGCAGGGGAAGCAGGAGCGGTGGACATTCGCCTGTCGCCGTGGCGCGTGCTCTACGTCGGGGCGCGAGACGTCGAAGCCGCGCAAACTTTAATGAAGGGCGCCCACGAGATCGGTCTCATCGTCGATGCCAACGATCCGATCCTGCGGATCGACGCCTGTCCGGGGGCGCCGGCCTGCCGGTCGAGCAGCGTCGACACGCGCCGCACCGCGCGCCGGCTCGCCGCCTCGCCGTTCAAGGGCAGCGTCCACGTCTCGGGATGCGCCAAGGGCTGCGCCCGCTCCGCGCCGGCCGACCTCGTGCTGGTGGGAATTCAGGGGGGCGAGCAGGGGCGCTACGGCGTGATCCGCAACGGCACCGCGCGCGACCTGCCGCAACGCCTCATCGACGCCAGCGAGGCGGGAGCCCAGTTCGATGTCTGAGCGTGCCTATGTTCGCGACGGTGCCGAGATCTATCGCCAGTCGTTCGGCATCATCCGCGCCGAGGCCGACCTCGGCCGTTTCACGCCGGCCGAGGAGCGTGTGGCGGTGCGGATCATCCACGCCTGCGGCATGGTCGAGATCGCCCGCGACATCGTCATGTCGCCCGGCTTCGCCGACAATGCGCGCTGGGCGCTGATCGGCGGCGCGCCGATCCTCTGCGATTCCAAGATGGTCGCCAACGGCATCACGCGCGCGCGCCTGCCAGCCGGCAACGAGATCGTCTGCACGCTCGACGATCCGGCCGCGCCGGCGCTCGCGGCCAAGCTCGGCAACACCAGGAGCGCCGCCGCGATGGAACTGTGGCGCGATCGGCTGGGCGGGGCGGTCGTGGCCATCGGCAACGCGCCGACGGCGCTGTTCCATCTTCTCGAGATGCTCGACGCGGGAGCACCCCCACCGGCGGCGGTGATCGGGTTGCCCGTGGGCTTCGTCGGCGCGCGCGAATCGAAGGACGCGCTGGCCGCCGACGGTCGCGTGCCGTTCCTGATCGTGCGCGGCCGCAAGGGCGGCAGCGCCATGGCGGTGGCGGCCGTCAACGCGCTGGCGAGCGAGGCGGAATGATCAGCCTCGACACGCTCGGTGGTTCCGCTCTCGGCGGGACGCTCTACGGGATTGGCGTCGGCCCGGGCGATGCACGCTATCTCACGCTGCGCGCCGCCGCCCTGGTGAAGGCCGTCGACGTCGTCGCCTACTTCGCCAAACGTGGACACCAGGGCAATGCACGCCGGATCGTCGAGGCGCTGATGGCGCCCGGCCGCGCCGAGGTCCGCTTCGAATATCCGCTGACCGACGAGGTGCCGGCCGAGAGTCCCGAGTATCAGCGCCAGATTGGCGATTTCTACCGGCAGATGGCGGACTCCCTGGCGGCGCTGCTGCGCGAGGGCAAGTCCGTCGGCCTCCTGGCCGAGGGCGATCCGTTCTTCTACGGCTCCTTCATGCATATGTGGCGCCGCCTCGAAGCGGATTTCCCGATCGAGGTCGTGCCCGGTGTGACCGGCATGTCGGGTTGCTGGACACGCGCCAACGTGCCGATCACCTGGGGCGACGACACGCTTTCCGTGCTGCCGGGAACGCTCGATGAGCAGCGGCTCGTCGAGCATTTGCGCCAGACCGATGCGGCGGTGATCATGAAAGTCGGCCGCAACCTCGGCAAAGTGCGTCGCGCCGTCGAAGCGGCAGGCCTGCTGTCGCGTGCCGTCTATGTCGAACGCGGCACGATGGCGAACGAGCGCGTCCAGCCGCTCGCCGATTGCCGCGACGCGACCGGCGCCTATTTCGCGATGGTGCTGATCCCGGGCCAGGGGAGGCGGCTGTGACCGGCTCTCTCGTTGTCGTCGGCACGGGCCCCGGCAAGGCCGAGCTCATGACGCCAGCAACGGCCGCGGTGCTCGCGAAGGCCACGGACCTCGTCGGCTACGGTCCCTATCTCGATCGCGTGCCGGTAACGCGCGCCGATCAATGCCGCCACACCTCCGACAATCGCGTCGAGCTGGACCGTGCCCGGCATGCGCTGTCGCTGGCGGCATCCGGCCGGCAGGTCGTTGTCGTCTCGGGCGGCGATCCCGGCGTGTTCGCCATGGCCTCGGCCATCTTCGAGGCGGTTGAAACTGGCGAACCGGCGTGGCGTGCGCTCGACATCCGCGTCGAGCCCGGCGTCACCGCAATGCTCGCCGCAGCGGCCGAAGTTGGTGCGCCGCTCGGCGGCGATTTCTGCGCGATCTCGTTGTCCGACAATCTGAAGGCCTGGACTACGGTGGAACGGCGGTTGAAGGCGGCAGCCGAGGCCGACTTCGTGATCGCCCTCTACAATCCGGCGTCGAAAGCACGGCCGCACCAGCTCGGCCTCGCGTTCGACCTCCTGCGGGCGCTCAAGGCAGCCGAAACGCCTGTTTTGTTCGTGCGCGCGGCTGGCACGGCGGAGGCGAAAGTCGTGACGACGACGCTGGGTGCCGCCGACGGCGCGCTGGCGGACATGCGCACCCTGGTGATCGTGGGCGCCAGTACCACGCGGCAGGTCGGCCGCTGGATCTATACGCCACGCCGCGAACCGGGAGCGCAGCCGTGAAGCCACGTGATCGCCTCCTCGGGACTGCCGAGAACGTGGCCTACGGGCTTGTCTGGCCGCGCGATCATGATGACCGGCAGGTCGAGCTCGCGGGCAGCTTCGATCTTGGCGTAGGTCGCGGTGCCGCCGGAGTTCTTGGAGACGATGATGTCGATCTCTTCCTTCGCCAGAAGCCTGGCCTCGGAATCGCGATCGAACGGCCCGCGCGCCTGGAGGATTTTGAGGTTGGGCGGCAGGGCCGCCTGTTCCGGCATCTCGATGGTGCGCGCGACATAGCGATGCTGCGGCGAAGCCGCGAAGGCGTGGAGATCCTGGCGGCCGAGGCTGAGAAAGACGCGGAGCGGCGTCTTGCCGAGAGCCAACGCCGCCGCCTCGGCGGTCGGCACAACCCGCCAGCTATCGTCTTCCTGGCGATGCCACGCTGGCCGCACGATGGAGCCCAGCGGCAATCCGGCCTGCGCGCAGGCGGCAACGGCATTGGCCGACATTTGGGCGGCGTAGGGATGCGTGGCGTCGATCACGGCGCCGGCCTTCTCGTCGCGCAGCCATTGTGCGAGTCCCTCGACGCCGCCGAAGCCGCCGACGCGGGTGGCGAGCGGCTGCGGCCTGGGATTGGACGTCCGGCCGGCCAGCGACAGGGTCGCGTCGAAGCACGGGTCGCCGGCCAGCAATGTCGCCAGCGCCGAGGCTTCGGTGGTGCCGCCAAGAACGAGGACGCGCATTGCGGGTCAACCCATGACGAGTGAGGCCATGACAAGGGAGGCCGCAAACTGCACGCCGACCCGTTGGCTGTCCATCATCGGTATCGGCGAGGACGGCATCGCTGGTCTGTCGCCGGTGGCGCAGCGCTTGATCTCCGCCGCCGAGCTGGTCGTGGGCGGCAAGCGCCACCTCGAACTGGCCGGCGATCTGATTCGTGGCCACCGGCTCGCCTGGCCGAGTCCGATCGCCGACGCTTTGCCCCAGATCCAGAAACATCGAGGAAGGCCTGTCGTCGTGCTGGCGAGCGGCGACCCGTTCCACTATGGCGTCGGCACGATGTTGATGGGCTCGGTTCCCGCCGCGGAAATGCTCTGCCTGCCGCAACCCTCGGCCTTCAGCCTCGCGGCCGCCCGGCTCGGCTGGTCCCTGCAGGAGGTGGCGATCGTCAGCCTGCACGGCCGCGCGCTGGAAGGCATCGTGCGCCATCTTCAGCCCGGCGCGCGAATCCTGACCCTTGCCTGGGATGGCGAGACGGCAGCCAAGCTCGCGCAATTGCTTGTCGGGCGCGACATGGGTCAGTCAAAGATCACCGTGCTCGAAAACATGGCGGCATCGCGCGAGCGCGTGCGGGCCGCAACAGCATTGGCTTTCAATCTGTCCGATGTGGCGGCGCTCAACACCATTGCCGTGGAAGTCGTGGCTTCGCCAGAGGCGGCCATTCTGCCCCTCGTGCCGGGCCTTGACGATGCTCTGTTCGAGAACGACGGACAGCTCACCAAGCGCGAGGTGCGTGCCGTCACGCTCTCGGCGCTGGCGCCACGACATGGCGAGTTGCTGTGGGATGTCGGCTTGGGGGCGGGATCGATCGCCATCGAATGGTTGCTGCGCCATCCATCGCTCCGCGCCATCGGCTTCGAAGAGAGGCCCGAGCGTGCCGCGCGGGCGGCGCGCAATGCCGCCACCTTGGGCACGCCCGATCTGCAGATCGTGCAGGGCCGCACGCCCGACGCTTTCGCCAATCTGCCGCAACCTGACGCGGTGTTCATCGGTGGCGGTCTGTCGGACGCCGGCGTGCTGGAAGCAGCATGGTCGGCCTTGAAGCCAAGCGGTCGTCTCGTCGCCAACACAGTATCGATCGATTCGGAAGCCCGGCTGATCGAAGGCTTCCAGCGTCATGGTGGCGAGTTGGTGCGGTTGCAGGCGTCGAAGGCACATAAAATCGGCACGGTGTTCGCTTGGAAATCGGCCACGCCGGTCACCCAATGGCGCGTGAGGAAGCCATGATCGTCGCGGGCGTGGGATTCCGGCGTGACACCTCGGCCGAGGAAATCGAGCGCGCGGTGAGGTTGGCGCTCGGCTTGTTCAGGCTGGCACCGGAGCGGCTCGATGCGATTGCCACCGAGTCCCAGAAGGCCACCGAGCCGGGCCTGGTCGAGGCAGCGCGGCTGCTGTCGACGAAGCTGGTCGCCTGCACGCTGTCGGACCTCGATCGCGTAGCGGGCCAGGTTCTCACGCAGTCTCTCCTCGTGATGGCGACCAAGGGCGTACCGTCGATCGCCGAGGCCTCGGCGCTTGCCGTGGCGGGCCGCGATGCGCGATTGCTGGGGACGCGGGTCGCCACCGAACGCGCGACCTGCGCCATCGCGATCGGAGAGGGGCGATGACGATCCATTTCATCGGGGCGGGCCCTGGTGCCGCCGACCTGATCACGGTCCGCGGCCGTGACCTCATCGCGCGCGCGCCGGTCTGCCTTTATGCCGGTTCGCTGGTGCCCAAGGCACTGCTCGACCATTGCCCCGCAGGCGCGCGCATCGTCGATACCGCGCCGCTGTCGCTCGATGAGATCGTGGCCGAATGCCAGCGAGCCACCGATGCCGGCCAGGACGTCGCGCGGCTTCATTCCGGCGATCTCTCGATCTGGAGCGCGCTGGGCGAGCAGCTTCGTCGTCTCGATGGCGCTGGCATCCCCTACACTATCACGCCGGGCGTGCCCGCTTTTGCCGCCGCCGCTGCCGCACTCGGCCAGGAACTGACCCTGCCCGAACTGGCGCAGACGGTGGTGCTGACCCGCACCTCCGGTCGCGCCTCCGCCATGCCTTCGGGTGAAAAGCTCGAAGCCTATGCGGCGACGGGCGCGACACTCGCCATTCATCTCTCGATCCACGCCATCGACAAGATCGTGGCGGCCCTCATGCCGTACTATGGCGCCGATTGCCCCGTCGCGGTTGTCTATCGCGCAAGCTGGCCCGACCAGCGTGTCATCCGCGCGACGCTAGACACTATCGCCGCCGAGATCGCGAAAAGCCCGATCGAGCGCACGGCCCTCATCCTGGTCGGCAAGGTGCTGGGCGCCGCCACGTTCCGCGACAGCGCACTCTATGACGTGGGCTACCAGCGCCGCTTCCGGGGCAGGGGCACGTGAAGCTGCCCGGCAATTTCCCGGTGCTGCCGGATTTTCCGGCGGGAGAAGTCTGGCTGGCAGGCGCTGGTCCCGGTGATCCGCGGTTGCTGACCGTGCTGGCGCTCCATGCCGTGTCGAGCGCCGATACCATCGTGCACGATGCCCTGGTCGATCCGCGTGTCCTGGGATTGGCGGGCGAGGGCACTGAGCGGATCTTCGCCGGCAAGCGCGGCGGCCGGCCTTCACCGCAGCAGGCGGAAATCAACGCGATCCTGGTCGACCGTGCTCGGGCGGGGCGGCGCGTGCTGCGCCTGAAGGGCGGCGATCCGTTCGTGTTCGGCCGCGGCTGGGACGAGGCTACGGCGCTCGCCAAAGCCGGCATCCGCTTCCGCGTCATTCCTGGTGTCACCTCGGGCCTGGCCGCGGCGGCGCTCGCCGGTATCCCGGCCACGTCGCGCGACACCAACCATGCCGTGATCCTGGCCGCCGGCCATCGTGCGCAGGATGGAAGGTCGGCGGCGGATTGGGAGGCGCTGGCCAAGCTCGGCCAGCCGATCATCCTTTACATGCCGATGGCGCAGCTCGCCGACATCACGGCGGCGCTGGCGCGCGGCGGCATGCCGTCGGACACGCCTGCGGCGATCATCCAGGGCGCGAGCACGGCCGAGGAGCGTGTGGTCGAAAGCACCTTGTCGATGCTCGCGGCTGACGCAAGCCGCGAAGGCATCGGTGCGCCGGCCATCGTAGTGATCGGCAAGATCGCAGGACTGCGGCGGGGCCTGCTGCCGTCGATGGTCGGTTGGCAATGATACAGGACGCGCGCCCACGCGGCCTGATCGTGGCGGCGCCGCGCTCGGGCGCCGGCAAGACAACGGTTGCCCTTGGCCTGATGCGCGCGTTCCGCCGTCGGGGTCTTGTCGTGCAGCCATTCAAGTGCGGTCCCGACTATATCGATCCAGCCTTCCATGCCGTGGCGACGGGACGGCCGAGCTACAACCTCGACACCTGGGCGATGGCCAAAGGCACGCTCGCAGATCTCGTCGCACGCCATGCCGCCGACGCCGACATAGCCGTGGTCGAGGGTGTCATGGGGCTGTTCGACGGTGTGGCCCAGCCCGGCCAGACGGCGCGCGGGGCGACCGCCGACCTGGCAGCATTGTTCGGTTGGCCGGTGCTGCTGGTACTCGACGTCTCCGGCCAGACCGAGACCGCCGCCGCGGTGGCGGCAGGCTGCGCGCGTTATCGCGACGATGTCGGCATCGCCGGCGTGATCCTCAACCGGGTATCGAGCGCGCGGCATCTCGCCTTGATCGCGCCGGCCTTCGAGCGCATCGGCCTGAAATTGTTCGGCGCGATCGGCAACGACGAGGCGCTGACATTGCCCGAGCGTCATCTCGGCCTGGTGCAGGCTGGCGAGACCGCCGATCTCGAGCGTCGTCTGGAAATATTTGCCGATGCTCTGGAGAACTCCGTCGACCTTGAGGCGATCCGCGAGGCCGCGCAGCCGGCATCTCAGCGGGCGGCGACGGGTGCCGCATCGGGCCTAAAACCACCCGGCCAGCGCGTCGCGGTCGCCCAAGACGATGCCTTCTCCTTCATGTATCCGCACCTGCTCGACCGCTGGCGCGCGGCCGGGGTCGAGATCCTGCCTTTCTCGCCGCTGGCCGATCAGGCGCCCGACGCAAGCGCCGATGCCGTGTGGCTGCCGGGCGGCTATCCCGAACTTCACGCCGGCGTGCTGGCGTCGGCCCAGCGCTTTCACGGCGGCCTGCGTGGGCTCGCCGGCAGGTCCGTGCCGATCCATGGCGAGTGCGGCGGCTACATGGTGCTGGGCCGCGGCATAGAAGATGCGCGCGGCGTCCACCATTCGATGGTGGGTCTCCTGCGGCTGGAAACATCGTTTGCCAAGCGCAGCCTCCATCTCGGCTATCGCCGCGCGCGCTTGTTGGCTGATTGTCCGTTGGGGTCGGCCGGTATGGAAATCATGGGTCACGAGTTCCACTACGCCAGCACGCTCGCGGCCGGCGACGATCCGCTCGTCGCGTGCCGCGATGCCTCGGGCGCATCGATTGCCGAGGGTGGTGCGCGGCAGGGCCCGGTGAGCGGTACCTTCTTCCACGCAATCGACAGGGGCTGACATGAATCCGGTTTTCGACGAGGCATTTCGCGCCCGCTTTCGCGACCTCGTTCTGTGGCGGCGCGACGTCCGGCGCTTCAAGACCGATCCCGTCGCGCGAGAGCGCATCGACGCCCTGCTCGAGATCGCAAGCCATGCGCCGTCGGTTGGCCTCAGCCAGCCCTGGCGCTTCGTGCATGTGGTCTCGCCTGATAAGCGCGCTGCGGTCGTGGCGAGCTTCACGAATGCCAACGAGAAGGCGCTTCAGGGCTATGCCGGCGAGCAGCAGGCCATCTATGCCGGGCTGAAGCTCGCCGGGCTGAAAGAGGCGCCGGTCCATCTCGCGATCTTCTCCGACGATGCCACCCACACCGGCAGCGGCCTCGGCCAGCAGACCATGCCCGAGACCCTGCACTATTCGGTGGTCGCGGCGGTCCAGACCCTGTGGCTCGCAGCCCGAGTCGACGGCATCGGCATGGGCTGGGTCTCGATCCTCGATCCTGTGGCCGTCACGCGCGTCCTCGACGTGCCGTCAGGCTGGAGCCTTGTGGCCTATCTCTGCCTTGGCGTGCCGGCCGAGGAACATCTCGATCCCGAGCTGGAACGCCACCATTGGGAATCGCGGACCAATGCCGAGGCCGTCACCTTCACGCGCTAGGCGGGGTATCGCGTCGTTCGAAATCGATGCGCTCGTCGACCGGCAGGCCGAGCAGGTGACGGCGCAGGCAATCCAGTCCGAGTTCGGCGGCGCCCACGCGCACCCAGTCGCGTCCGCCGATCAGGCGCGCCTGGCGCGAGACACTGCCCTGGTCGTCGGCGATGCCGATGCAGATGGTCGCGCCGAAGTCGGGGCGGTCGGCGCCTTCGTCGATTTGCATGAGGACGGTGAGTCCGTGGCTGGCCCCACTGGCCTTGCGCTGGTCCTGCGCGATGGCGGCTGCTGCAGCAGGCGAGGCCTCGCCCGCCAACCCCAATTCGATGGGATCGCGCGCCACCACGCCGCGCTTGAAGATCTTTTCGGCGCCGGGTAGCGGCGCCAGCCGGGCGGCGATATTTCCCGAAGTGAACATTTCCGCGGTCGACAGTGTGGCGCCGCGCTGCTGCAGTGCCGCCAGGATGATGCCTTCGAGCGTCTGCTCGTCCTCGGCGATGATGAAGTTGCCCAGCCGCTTGCGCACCTCGGCCTCGACCGGGGCGAGGCGCGCTGCGATATCCGCCTCGTCGTCGCCGCGCACCGCGAGCTTGGTCTCGAGCTGCGGATAGTGCGCCTGGAAGCCCAGTTTTATGCCGCCTTCCTGCGTAAAGGCCTCGATGTTTCCCAGCATCTCGTCGGCGCGCGACTCGCCGATGCCGAACGTGTGGAACCGCTTCAGCCGCGTCACGCCCTTGATACCGCTGAGTGCCAGCAGGCGCGGGATCACCTGCTCGTCCAGCATGCGGCGCATCTCGCGCGGCACCCCGGGCGTGAACAGGAAGCGGGCGTGGCCGATGGTGACGGCGAAGCCGCAAGCGGTGCCGATCGGGTTGTCGATGAACTCGGCATTCTCCGGCAGCATCGCCTGCTTCTTGTTGTTGGCCGGCATCACCCGCCCGCGCCGGGCGTATGACTGGGTCATGCGCTCCATCCAGTAGTCGCTCAGCACCAGCGGCACGCCGCAAGCCTCGGCCGCGACCTCCTGGCTGAGGTCGTCGACTGTGGGGCCGAGACCGCCGTTCACGATCACCGCATCGGCGCGTTTGCCGGCCTGGCGGAAGGCTTCGAGCAGGCTTGCCCTGTCGTCGCCGACGGTGGTGCCCCAATGCACGCCGAGGCCGATGTCGGCGAGGCGGCGGGCGATGTGGCTGTAATTGGTGTTGATGGTCTTGCCGGTCAGGATCTCGTCGCCGGTGCAGAGAATCTCGATTTTCATTGGGCGATTATGGCGGGTCGGACGTGCGAAAGCGAATATGGTTCGCTAACGTTGCCGTCGCGAATGAATCCGAGGGAGAGATCGAATGGCCGTCCTGACACAAGATCTGTGCGACGCGCTGGCCCGCGTTGGTACGTCGACCCTGACCGGCGTCCTGAACCGGCGCGGCTTGCGCAGCATGACGCTCTACGACGTCTGGCCGCTCCGGCCCGAGCAGCCGCGCATGGTCGGGATTGCTTTCACCATGCGCTTCATCCCCTCGCGCGAGGACAAGGATGGTCCGACCTCGACCAACCGCAGCATGGTCCAGCCGCAGGCCATGGAAGAGTGCCCACCGGGCCATGTGCTGATGATCGATTCGCGGGGCGATTCCCGCGCCGCGTCGGCGGGCGATCTCTACGTCGGCCGGCTGAAGGCACGCGGTGCCGCCGGTATCGTGACCGACGGTGGCTTTCGCGACACCGATGGCGTGCATAAGACCGGCCTGCCGGCCTATCACCGCCGGCCGTCCTCGCCGCCCAGCCCGATTGCGCATCGGCCGGTCGATCTCAATCTGCCGATCGCCTGCGGTGGCGTCGCGGTCTATCCCGGCGATGTGATCGTGGGCGATCGCGACGCCGTGCTCGTCATTCCGCCCGAGATCGTCGAGGCGGTCGCCGAGGAGGCCCTCAACGCCTATCACTACGAGGAATTCGCTGAAGCGGAGGTGGCGCGTGGCCGCTCGCTGAAGGGCCTGTTCCCGGTGGCGGGCGAGGAGGCCAAGCGCGACTACGAGGAATGGAAGAAGCGTAAGGGCTAGGCCAGGCGCGTCCTGATCTCCAGCCCGCCTTTCAACGTGAGCGTGACGGGCGTGCGCTCGGCGATGTCGGCCATGCGCTTCTTCTGCTCGTCGTCGACGGCGCCCTCTATGGTGAGCACGCGGTCGATGCGCTGCTTGTCGCCCTCGCGGACGAAATGGATGTCGGCGTGCACCGCCGTCACCGGCCATTGCTTGCGCTCGGCGTACATGCGGAGCGTGATCACGGTGCATGCGCCCAGCGCCGAGGTCAGCAGGTCGTAAGGCGCGGGGCCGGCATCCTTGCCGCCGAGTTCCGGGCCTTCATCGGCGATGAGCTTGTGATGCCCGGTCGCAATCGCCGTGGCGTAGTTGACCGTGCCGATGCTTGCTTTCGCGTGCGCCATGCCGCCCCCGATCCTGCACCCTCTAGTCGGGTGCGCGGATCAGTCTAGCGGCGCTTCGAGCGCTTCGTCGCCTTCTTCGCGACCTTCTTTGCCGCCTTGCGAACGACGCGCTTGGTTTTGGAAACCGCCTTCTTCACGGCCTTCTTGGCTGCCTTTTTCTTGCTCGCGGCCTTGCGGCGGCCGGCGTCGACGCGGTCCTGGACGGCCTTGACCGCCTTGTTGCCGGCTCGAACGACGGCGATTTCGGCGCGAACGACAGAGTCCTTGAGACCTGCAACGGCTCCCGCCATTGCGCCTGCAATCGTTGCCTTCTTCTTCGCCATGTCGATCTCTCCGTTAGCCGAGGAATGAACCTCGGCAACGTCACAGATCCGTCAAGGTTGCACTCAAGCCAAAAGATGGATGGCGGATCGCGTTTGATCGTGCGCCCGCACGACGCCGATCTCGACGGCGTCGATGTCGAGGACGCAGTCGGAAGGGATCGCCGCGAGCAGGCCACCGGCGGTCTGGGGATCGAACAGCAGCGGCAGCTTGGGATGTTGCGCGTGGGCGTCCATGCCATCGATCAGGTGACGGGCGCGCAGGTTCTCGGACTGCAGCGAACTCGCGAAGCCCTTGGCGAACAACTCAACGGCGCCATGGAGGGCGGGCAGGGCGTCGAGATGCAGATCGACCGAGACTGCGCCGCTGGCGCGGATCATCTCGGCGAGATGGCCGGCGAGGCCGAAGCCGGTGACGTCGGTGCAGGCGTGGGCGCCGGCGGCCACCAGGGCCTCTGCCTCGGTCGACGAGAGCCGGCGCATCGAGGCCAGGGCTTCCGCCACCCAGCGTCCGCGTGCTTGCCCGCGCATGGCGGCAGCGAAGACCACGCCCGTGCCGAGCGGCTTGGTGAGCACGAGCCTGTCGCCCGGCCTCAGTCCGCCCTTGCGCAGCGCCGCGGCTGCGACGACGAGGCCGTTCACAGAAAAGCCCAGCGCCGCTTCAGGTCCTTCGCCGGAATGGCCGCCGATCAGGGCGCAGCCGGCCTGGTCGAGCACGCGGCGCGCGCCCGACAGCATCTGGAACAGATCCTCCTCCATCAGCCGCTCGGCGGCGGCCGGCACGACCGCCAGCGCCAGCGCGCTGTGCGGCTTGGCCCCCATCGCCCAGACGTCGCCCAGCGCATGGACCGCGGCGATCTCGCCAAAGATGAAGGGATCGTCGATGAAGGTGCGAAAGAAATCGACCGATTGCACCAGCGCCTTGCCCGCCGGCACCTCGATCATCGCCGCGTCGTCGGGCGCGTCGAGGCCGATCGCGACGCCGGGAAAGGGCGAGGGGCCAAGCCGGGCCAGCACGCGGCTGAGCGAGTCGGCGCCGACCTTGGCGCCACAACCGCCGCAGCGCATGCCGATGTCGGCCAGCAGCCGCTTTGCCTCCGCGTCGGCCAGTGCCGGATCGGGCGCCGCCGTGCGCGCAGCCATATCCATCGGCTCGGCCGGCGGCTCGCGATACATGCGCATCCACTTGCGGTCGATATGGTCCTTCCAGCGCCACACCCAGGAGCCTTCGATCGCCCAGCCGCCTCGCGTCGCTACTGCATGGCCATCGCCGGTGCCCAGGATCGAGAGATAGCGGCTCTGCGGTGTGAACGGTTGCGGCGCCTGGCCCAGCAGGACGCGGCGCAGATTGTCGGCGAGCGGCGGGCCTTGACGTACGGCGAACACGCCGGCCTTGGGACGGGGATGGGCCATCACGCTGGCACAGTCGCCGACGGCGAATACTGAAGGATCGCCGCTTGAGGCCAGCGTCGGCTCGACGGCGAAGAAGCCGCGTTCATCGAGCGGCAGGCCGGTGCCGGTAAACCATTTGGCGGCACTTGCCTCGGTGACGACGAAGACATCGCGGGTTTCCAGGCGCTCGCCGGTTTCGAGATGGACGGCGCCGGCCTCGATCCGGGTGGTCGCCGCGTTCTCGAGGAGACGTACGCCGCGCCCGGCGAAGATCGCGCGCATCTTCCGTCGTGCCGCGGCCGCCTGGCCCGACAGGATCTCGCCCTTGGTGGCCAAGGTGACGGCGACCTCGGCGTCGCGCGCGACGTCGCGCAGGCGATGGTCGATGGCGAGTGCCAGCTCGACGCCGCCCGCGCCGCCGCCGATCACCGCGATGCGCAGCGGTCCGCGATGATCTTTCACGCGCTCGACGAAGGCGAGCCAGCGCCGGCCGAGTTCCGCGATCGGCTTCACCGCGGTCGCGTGCTCGGCGGCCCCCGGAATCGCCTCGACGCCGGGCGAGGAGCCGACATCGAAGGAGAGCAGGTCGTAGGAAACCGGCGGCCGGTCTTTTAGCAGCACCTGGCGATTGGCGCGGTCGAGGCCGACGGCTTCGGCCTGGATCAGGCGCGCCCCGGTCCAGGCTGCCAGCCGGACGAGGTCGACGTGGCATTCGTCGAAGGAATATTGGCCAGCGACGAAGCCCGGGATCATGCCCGAGTAGGGAGTCTCGATGTCGCGCCCGATCAGGGTGAGCCGCACGCCGGGCATCGGCTTCATGCCGAAGCTCTTCACCACATGGACATGGGCATGGCCGCCGCCAATCAGAACGAGATCCTTCAGGAGGGGAGCGGCCTGCATCCCGACTCGTATATCCGATCCCAGCTTCCGCTGGTACAATCCTAAAAAATATTGTATATCAATGCATTATATAATTTTCTTGCATTGATTTCGGAGCCTCTCCATGGCCGTCACTTCCGGCCTCTCGGTTTCCCACGATTTTCAAGGACGGGCACTCGCCGCCACGAGGCCGCGTTCCGCCTGGGCGCTGTCCTGGCCGCTCGCGCTCGGGATGGCGCTGTTCGTCTTCCTCGCCAATGCCGAAGGCCTGCCGCTGCTCAGCGATCCGGACAGCCACTGGCATATCGCGGTCGGCAACTGGATGCTGGCGCACGGCACCGTGCCGACTGTCGACACCTTCTCCTTCACCTTCGCCGGCCAGCCGTGGATCGCCAAGGAGTGGCTGTCGCAACTGCTGATGGCGCTCGCCTACAACATCGGCGGCTGGGGCGGCGTGACGGCGCTGGCGGCAGCGGCCGTCGGCGTGAGCTTCGCGCTGCTGCTGCGCCTCCTGCTGCGCGATCTCACGCCCTTGCCGGCCGCCCTGTTCGTGCTGGCAGCCATCGTGATGACGGCGCCGCATTTCCTGGCGCGCCCGCACCTGCTCGCCTTCCCCGTGATGTTGTGGTGGGTGGCCGGCCTCGTGCGCTCCGTCGAGGAACGCCGCGCGCCGGAGCCGCTGCTGCTGCTGGCCATGCTGCTGTGGGCCAACCTGCATGGCGGCTTCACTCTGGGCCTCGTCCTGTGCGCAGCCTTTGCACTCGATGCTGTCGTCGGCGCGCGCGACACGGTGGAGCGCAAGGCACTGTTCATCGCCTGGGCAAAATTCGGCATCGCCTCGGGGCTGGCCGCCTGCATCACGCCCTACGGTCCCGAATCGATCCTGGTGACGTTGCGCATCTTTGGCCTGGGCGAGTCGCTGGGTGTGATCTCCGAATGGAAGTCGCCCGACTTCCAGGGCCAGCCGATGCAGGAGCTGATCCTGCTGGTCGCCCTCTACGCCGCTCTCTCGCGCGGCCTGAAACTGCCGCTGATCCGCCTGCTGATCGTGATCGGCCTGGTGCATCTTTATCTGCGCTACGCCCGCAACGCGGAGCTGCTCGCGATGCTGCTGCCGCTCGTGGTGGCGCCGCTGCTGGCGCGGCAATGGCCCTCGCTCAGGCCCGATCCCGACGCGACCGGCGGAAGCCTTCTCGTCCAGCGGATGCGGGCGCTCGCCCGTCCGGCGGGCCATGCCGCCCTGGCGCTCTGCGTTGCCGTCGCCACCCTCTATGCCGCCGGCCTGATCAAATTGGGTGGCGTCACGCCGCCGTCCTCCACGATGCCGTCGGCGGCGCTCGACCACGCGCGCGAAGCCGGGCTCAAGGGCCATGTGTTCAACCACTACAACTACGGCGGCTACCTGATCCGGGCCGGCGTGCCCACGTTCATCGACGGCCGCGGCGAGCTCTACGGCGGCGCGTTCATCAAGCGCTATGCCGAGGTGACGAACCTGCGCGGCGAGGAGTCCCTGGACCAGGTGCTCGAACGCCATGCGATCGAGTGGACGCTGTTCCCGAAGGACCAACCAGCCAACAGACTGCTGGCGCGTCTGCCCGGTTGGCGCCAGGCCTACACCGACGACTCAGCGACCATCTTCGTGCGCGTCCGCTAGGCCCGCCCTAGCTTTTGAGCACGATCCAGGTGCAGTGGGCGATCGCGCACAGCCGGCCCTGCTCGGTGTAGAGGGCCGTGCCTGAATAGAGCTTGCGGCCCTCGGCGCCGATGCGCCAGCCGACCACGGCGCAGCGCTCGCCGACTTCTGGTCGATGCAGCACCTTGGCCGTCATGCGGCCGGTCAGCGCCGGACGCCAGTCGTCGGGATCCTGTGCCGCCCAGGCGCCGGGACAATCGAGCGTGCCCCAGAGGAAGTCCGGCCCGATGCGTCCCTCCGCGTCGGCGTGCGCGGCATGGGGCACGTAGCAGGAGAGGGAACGGCCCGGCCCCGGTCCATGGGAGCCGAAGACACGCAGCCCGTCGCCCACGGCGCGTCCGCGGCCGCACACCAGGCACCAATGGAAGTCGCTGTCCTCGGGACTGCCGCCCTCTTCGCCGCGGCGCATGACGTCGGCCCAGTCGGCGGGCGGTGGCGGCGGGTCGAGATGATCGACTGAGCCCGCACGCGCCTCGCAGAGCAGCGTCTCGCCGTCCTTGAGCAGCAGGACATCGCCATCGCGAACCACCTGGAGCGGAGTCTCGATCGGGATCGGCGCGCGGAGCGTGATCTCGACGGCGCCATCGCCGCGGAAGGCCTGCGTGAAGCGGCGGGCGAGCACGCCGCCGACGTAGCCGCCGTTGCCCGACAGGCTCGGTCCGTTGAAGCCGCGCGCGATAATCAGCGTGTCGTTGATGAGTGTGTCGTCCACGTATATTCCTCCGCGGCGCGGAACGTGGCGCGCGCATGCGGGGAATGCAAGCCTGCCGGCCCGTCAGGCGGCTTGCGCCGGAGCGGACGCTCGTCGAGGTTGGGGTGATGGGTTCGATCATGCCTTGGCTGTTGGTGGCGCTGTGCTTCGCCCTTGGCGTGGCGAGCCGTTCGATCGGCGACACCTTCGTGATGTTCGTGCCGGCCCTGCAGCAGGCCTTCGACGCCCACCGCGGCTCGGTCACCCTGATCTACAGCTTCGCCCTGCTGGTCGGTGGTATCGCAGCCCCCATCGCCGGCTGGATCGTCGACCGCTTCGGCCTGCGCACGCTCACGGTCGTGGGCATGACGGCCACAACACTCGCCACGGCCAGCGCCTCGCAGGCGACCGAACTCTGGCATCTCTACCTTGGCCTGGGTGTCGTGATGGGCTTCGGCGCCTCCACGCTTTCGGGCGTGCTGAGCGCCTCGCTGCTCGGCCGCTGGTTCCCGTCGCGGCGGCTGGGAGTGGCCCTGGCCGTCGCCTGGTCGGCATCGGGCGTGGGCGCGATGGCCACCTTCCCGCTGGCGCAATATCTGATCACCGCCGACGGATGGCGCCACGCCTACATCGTCTTTGCCGCGATCAGCGCCGTCTTCATCCCGCTGCTGCTGTTCCTGCCGTGGGCGCGCATTGAACGTGGCGCGCCGGGGCTGCAGCGCGCGCACGCAGCGGCCGACCGCGGCCCGACCGTCGGCGAGGCGGTGCGCGACTGGCCGTTCTGGGCGCTCTTCTCGTCGTTCGCGCTGACATCGATCGGCATCTTCTCGCTGGTGCCGCAGGCGATGGTCTATCTGCTGGAACGTGGCGTCGATGGATCCTATGCGGCGCGCGCACTCGCCGTCGCGGGCCTGCTGACGCCGCTCGGCATGGTGGGATTCAGTTGGCTAGCCGACCGCGGCGGCCGGCGTCTTGCCGCCTTGCTGGCCTATGGTTGTTCGATCGCCGGCGTCGGCGCGCTGGCCCTGGTGCAGGGGCCCGGGGACGATCTGTGGCTGTGGTCCTATGTGCTGCTGTTCGGCGGCAGCATGGGCTCGCGCGGGCCGATGATCTCCACGCTCGCCACGCTCCGCTATCGCGGTGCCCATTTTGGCCGCATCTATGGCCTGATCACCATCGGCTCGGGCGTCGGCGGCTTCCTCGGCGCCTGGATCGGTGGCGTGCTGCACGACCTGACCGGCAACTACACGGCCGTCATGGTCCTGTCGGTAGCGGCGCTCGTCATCGCCGCCGCCTCGCTCGGCTCCGAGGCCGGCGCCCGCGAGCGCCTCGGGCGCTGAGTCTGGGTCGTACGATATCCATAACGCGAAGGCTGTCATCCCGAACGAAGTGAGGGACCTTTCGAGTCACACGAAAGGTCCCTCACTTCGTTCGGGATGACACGGTCTTTGAACCGACGGTCCCCTCAGACGATCGCCGTGTGCACCAGGTTCGCGATCTGGTCGAGCCGCTTGCTGTGCCAGGGATCGGGGAGGCGGTTGTTGGTGATGTAGGCGAAGGACACGCCCGAGTCGGGATCGCCCCAGCAGTACGAGGTGCCGACGCCGCCATGACCGAAGGCGCGCGGGCTGGCGAAGCCGCCGAGGCCGCGGACGTTGTCGGTCGTGCCGCGGAGGTGCGGGCCGAGGCCGCGATGCATCGGCATGCCCATGAACTCGTCGACACGGTCGCCAGTGTGATTGCGGATGGCGTACTGCAGCAGGCGCGGCGAGACGACGCGCCGGCCGGCGAGTTCGCCGCCGTTCAGCATCATCTGGTAGAGCGCGGCCATGGCGCGTGCCGTGGCGTAGCCGGCGGAGCCCGGTCCGCCGCTCTTGCGCCATGCCACCGTATTGTTGTCCACGAGAGGCCGTGAACCGCCGCCATTCGAAAGCGGCTCGTGCATGTCGGCGGCGCGGCCGAACTCGCTGTCCGGCAGGCCGACAAAGAGCTCGTTTCCGAGGCCCAGCTTCTCCGCAACGGTCTCGCGGATGACATCGCGGAAGTCCTTGCCGGTCAGCGCCTCGATCAGAACGCCCAGCGTCCAGTGCGCGGTCTGGCCGTGATAGTGGACCTTCGAGCCCGGCGACCATTCGAGCGGGAAGTCGCAGACGACCTCGCGCAGCCGCTTGTGGTCGGCCCAGGCATCGGGACCGACGACAGCGCTGGGATAGCCCGCCTGATGGGTGATGACCTGCAGCACGGTGATGTTGCCCTTGGCGTTGCGGGCAAACTCCGGCACGTGGTCGGCGATCCTGTCGGAGAAGGAGAACAGGCCGCGCTCTGCCAGCGCCCACAGCGCGACGGCGGTGACCACCTTGGTGTTGGAATAGAGCAGCCACAGCGTGTCGTCGGCGGCGGCACGCGGCTTTGGGTCGGTCGCGGCATTGCCGAAGCTCTTGAACAGGCCGAGCTTGCCGTGGCGGGCGAGCGCGATCTGGCAGCCGGGATAGCGGCCCTCGGCGATATGGCGCTCGATCAGCGCCGTCAGGCGATCGATCTGCTCCAGGCGGAAGCCCAGGGAAGCGAGGTCGGCCGATGGCAGGGGAAATCCCGTCGCCGAGTCAGTGCGGATAGTGGTGTCCATTGGTGCCTCCCCGAAGGTTCCTGCGTGTGGCGACTATATTATGCTTCGATGACCTGTCGATGACCGCAACACCGACATATTGTGTTTCTTAAAAAGTTTGCCACAATGTGCGCCATGTTGGACCGAATGGACTTTCCCAGTAGTCCCTGCCAGCGGCCACGGGTCTAGCCGTGACGCCGGGCCTTGAGTCCTGCCACGCGCTGGTGCTCAACGCCGATTTTCGGCCCCTCTCGTATTTTCCACTGTCCATCTGGTCGTGGCAGGACACCGTCAAGGCGGTGTTCCTCGACCGGGTCAGCGTCATCTCCGAATACGAACGCAAGATCCACAGCCCGTCCTTCGAGATGCGGCTGCCGAGCGTCATTGCGCTCAAGGAATATGTGCCGGCGGCGCGGCGGCCGGCGTTCACGCGGTTCAACGTCTTCCTGCGCGACCGCTTCCATTGCCAGTATTGCGGGGGCGACTTCGCCACCAACGTCCTCACATTCGACCATGTCGTGCCGAAATCGCGCGGCGGTCGCACGAGCTGGAGCAACGTCGTCACCGCCTGCAGCCCGTGCAATCTGCTCAAGGGCAATCGCCTGCTGTTCGAAAGCGCCATGCGCCTGCAGCGCGCACCGGCCGAGCCGACGACGCAGCTGTTGCAGGAAAACGGCCGCGCCTTCCCGCCCGGCTACCTGCACGAGAGCTGGCGCGACTTTCTCTATTGGGACAGCGAGCTGGATCAGAGTTAGTGCGTTCACACGCACCGGCGGGCGGCAGTGCCTTCTGAGGCACGAGAGCCCGCACGCTTCAGAATAGAAGACGGCTTCTCAAACGCGCGTCGACAGCCAGATCGCCAGCCGCGAGCCCGCCTTGATGGCGGCGGTCATCGGACCGTAGGCCGGCGCCCGTTCGGCGCCCGCGGCCAGTGCCTCGTTCTTGTGCTCGATCTCCTCGGCGCGGAACGTCTCGATCGTGCCGCGCAGCTCGGCCTCGTCGTCGCCCAGCGCGGCGGCTTGGCCGGCGTAGTGCTCGTCGATCGTCTCCTCGACCGCCACCGTGCAGGCCATCGCGGCCTTCTCGCCCATCAACGCCGTGGCGGCGCCCAGCGCAAAGCCCGCCACGCTCCACAGCGGCGAGAGCAGCGTCGGCCGCACGCGGCGCGCCACCAGCAGGCGGTCGAACTCCTTGTTGTGGCGGCGTTCGGCCCGCGCCATGGCGGCGATCTTGCGGCTGGCCTCGCCATTGGCGCGCCCGGTCCAGCGCAGTGCCGCAAGCTGGCCTTCGTAGATGCGCACGGCGCCGAATTCGCCCGCCTGGTCGACGCGGATCGTGCGCTCGACGAAGGTCCGGGCATCGGGGTCGCCGGGATTGCGGTTCTCTGCGGTCTTCTGGGCGGTCTTCATGTGCGCACCCGGCTCCAGCGGAAGACCGCTGAGCCCAGTGCGAAGGCAAGGGCCGCGGACAGGAGCGCGTTCCAGCCGGCCATCGAGAGGCCCCACAGCGACCACACGGTCTCGTCGCAGCGCACCATCCTGGCGCCGAACAGATATTTCTTGAGCTGCTCCGCCGAGAGGCCGCGCGGGATGTTGCCTGAGCAAGTCTGCGGCCCTTCCCACCAACGGTATTCGACGCCGACGTGGAAGATGCCGATGGCCGAAGTGACGACCAGCGCCGTGATGGCGATAAGCGCGAACACCAGGGCCAGCCGCGGCCAGGCGAAGGAGGCCAGCGCCAGCAGGCCGGCCGCGATCGCGACCATGTGTGGCCAGCGTTGCCAATGGCACATCTCGCAGGGTGCCAGCCCCATGCCGTACTGGAAGTACAAGGCGCCCCCCAGCAGCGCGCCGCTGCCAAGTGCTGCCAGCAGGCCGAGGCTGCTGGGGAGGGGGAGGGCGGTGGTGGTGCTCATGGCCTCATTCTAGCGCAGGCTCTGTGGCGCAAGCAGGGCGCAATGTCTCAGGGGGCGAACTCTTCGTACTGCGGCAGGTCGTCGGTGATGGTGAACCACGGCGCCCGGGAGCCCACGAAAATGTGGTGGGTGGGACGAATGGTCGGGGCGTCGACCAGGGTGCCCATGGCGACATGGACCCAGGCGCCGTCGCGCACCACCGAATAGAGCAGCGAACCGCACAGTTTGCACAGCGTATTGTTCTGATGCTCGGTGCCATAGAGCAGGAGCCTGTCCTGGCCTTGGGTGACGGCCAGCTTGCCGCGTTCGATGCCGGCCATCGGTTTGAAGGCCGATCCGGTCGTGCGCCGACAATTGGAGCAATGACAGTTCATGGCGTAGACGAATTCGTCCGCCACTTCGTAGTGGACGGCGCCGCAGAAGCACTTTCCCGCGAGGCTCCCGGGCATGGGCGCCTCAGAACAGGTAGCGAAAGGCGACGAAGCCGCCCACCAGGGCGATCAGGAACAGCCAGGTCAGCAGGGTCAGGCGCTTCTCGATGAAAGCCCGGATCGGCTCGCCGTATTTCCACAGCAGGGCGGCCACCAGGAAGAAGCGCAGGCCGCGGGTCAGGATGGATGCCCACACGAAGGTGAAGAGGTCGAAGTGCGCGGCGCCCGAGGCGATGGTCACCAGCTTGTAGGGGATCGGGGTGAGGCCCTTGATCAGGATGATCCAGGTGCCCCATTCCTGGAAGCCGGCGCGGAACTTCTCGAGCGCGGCCTGCATGCCATAGGTCCGCACCACCCACTCGCCGATCGTCTCGAAGAAATAGTAGCCGATGGCATAGCCCAGCAGCCCGCCCAGCACCGAGCAGACGGTGCAGACCAGCGCGATGCGGAAGGCCTTGGCACGATTGGCCAGGATCATCGGTATCAGCATCACGTCGGGCGGGATGGGAAAGAACGAGCTTTCCAGGAACGAGACCACGCCCAGGGCGGGAATGGCGCGGCGGTGACCGGCGAGGCGGATCACCCAATCGTATAGGCTGCGGATCATAGAGGGCCTTCATTGGAGCGCGCCACTCCAGTGGCGCTCAGGCTCATGATGC
>CAMARK010000051.1 GCA_945860205.1 Reyranella massiliensis 521
CGCGCGCCAGCGCCACCCGTTGCTGCTGGCCGCCCGAGAGCTGGCGCGGGAAACGGCCGGCGAAGGCTGCGAGGCCGACCAGCTCGAGCGTCTCGCCGACTCGCGTCGTGCGCTCCGATGCCGAGACACCCTGCATCTCGAGACCGAAGCCGACATTCTCCGTCACGGTCATGTGCGGGAAGAGCGCATAGCTCTGGAACACAATGCCGAGGCCGCGCTTGGCCGGTTTGGTCGCCACCAGATCCTTGCCGGCGAGCCTGATTGCACCGGAGGTCGGCTCGACGAAGCCCGCAATCATCTGAAGCGTCGTGGTCTTGCCGCAGCCCGATGGCCCGAGAAGGGAGACGAACTCCCCCTTCTCGACACCGAGGGTCAGGCCGTCGACGGCAATGTGCGTACCGAAGGCCTTGCTGAGCTTCTCGAGTTCGAGGAACGCCAAGCCCTAACGCTCGACTTCTCGGTTCCAGCGCTTGGTCCAGTCGTCGCGCTGCGTGTTGATGGCGTCCCAATCGGGCTGGATGATCAGCTTGGCGCGCTCGCCGACCGGCGCCATCTTGAGCTCCGGCATGTTGACGTCGACCTTGGTGTTGACCGGGCCGTTACCCATCGCCTTGGCCATGCCGGTCTGGATCGGCGCCGAGACCAGCGTCTTGATCATCTCGTGCGCCAGCGGGCTGGCCGAGGTCTTGGCGACCGCGCAGGCCGAGGCGAGCAGAATCGGCGCGCCTTCCTTGGGATAGATGAAGTCGACCGGGAAGCCGGTGTTGGCGAAGGCCTGGACGCGGCCGGTGCCCCACACCGCGATGTTCGCCTGACCCGACTGGAAAAGCTCCGTCATCTTGCCCGGCGAGGGTTCATAGACCAGCACGTTGGGGTTGATGTCGGCCTTCATCACCTTGAAGCCCGGCTCGATGTTCTTCTCGCCGCCGCCATTCATGCGGGCATACATCATGAGCGTGTAGAGGCCATAGGTGTTGTTGATCGGCGGGATCACGAGCTGCTTCTTGAACTTGGGATCCTTTAGGTCGTTCCACGAAGTCGGGATCGCCCAGCCCTTGTCCTTGAAGACCTTGGTGTTGACCATGAAGCCGGTGCCGGTCTGGCCGACCGCGACCGCCTTGTCGTCCTTGAACAGGGCGGCCGGATAGAGCTCGGCCTTGTCGAGGCCCTGGATTGGCGAGCAGAAGCCGAGCTGGATCGCCTGGTACATCACGCCGTCGTCCATGATGGCGACGTCGATCACCTGGTTGCCCTTCTGGGCCTGCAGCTTGGCCAGCGTATCCGTCGAGTTGCCGGCGACATACTCGACCTTAACGCCATGCTTCTTCTCGAACTCCGGGAAGACCTCCTTGCGCAGGTGGCTGTCCCAGACGCCGCCGTAAGCCGCGACGGTCAATGTCTTCTGCTGCGCCAGAGCGGGCATCGCACCCGCAAGTACCGCCATACCCACGATTGCGCCGAAGCGCGTCAAACGGCCCATATTCCCCTCCGTTGCGAAGTCCCCTGTCACGGCACTGTCTTTCTGCAGGCACCATGTCGTCAAATTCGATTTTGCCGGCTCTTGCATAACAGAATGTTATATTGAGCCCATGCGTGGCCTGAACCCCCGTCAGATCGAGGCTTTTCGCGCCCTGATCCTCGCTGGCAGCGTCGGCTCGGCGGCGAACCTGCTGAACGTGAGCCAGCCGGCTGTCAGCCGGATGATCCGCGATTTCCAGCATCATGTCGGCCTGGTCCTGTTCGAGCGCCGCGGCACCCGGCTGGTGCCGACCAGCGAGGCGCTGTCGCTCTATGCCGAGGTGGAACGCACCTTCGTGGGCCTCGAGCACATCGCCAAAACCGCGACCGAGCTCCGGACGCGACGCACCGGCTTTCTGCGCGTCGCGGCCCTGCCGGCACTCGCCAATGGCTTCCTGCCGCGCTTCGCCGGAGGGTTCGCCGCCGAGCGCCCGCGCCTCGATCTCGTGCTCTCGGGCCTGGTGTCCCATGCCGTCCTGACAGCCGTCGTCCACGGCCAATGCGACCTGGGCTTTGCCGAGGCCACGTTCGAGCATGCTGCCGTCAGGGTGGAGGTCATGCCGAAGGCGCCCTATGTCGCGATCCTGCCGCAGGGGCATCGCCTCGCCGGCAAGGCGCGGCTGAGGCCCAGGGACTTCGAGGGCGAGAACTTCGTTTCCCTCGGCAGTGCCGGCCTGTCGCGTTTTCGTATCGACCGCTTGTTCACTGAGCACGGCGTCAATCGGATCCTGCGCATCGAGACGCCCTTGTCGGAGATGGCCTGCGCTCTCGTCGCATCGGGTGTCGGCGTCGCGCTGTGCGAGCCGTTCACCGCGCACGAATATGCGACGCGGGGCATCGTGGTCCGACCTTTCGAGCCGCGCATCGAATTCGAGTTCGCCGCGCTCTATGCTTCCGCTCAGCGCACGCCGCTGCTGGCCCGCGAATTCATCGACGGCTTCCGCGCACATGTCGACGAGTTCCTGCGCAAGGAGACGCGACGCCCGCGATCATGAGGATGAAAGCAAGGCGAACGTGAGCTCGTGCTTGTTGTTGTGAAGGTGCTGGACGACGGCGCCCGGGATCGCGGCAAACGCCGCGGCCGACTCGTGGTCGGTCTCGCCCTGGAATTTCAACGTGCAGACGAAGTTCTTCACCAACTCTGAGGCGCGCCAGCGCTCGACCAGCGTGAGCAAGCGCGCGGGATAGCAGACGATGTCGGAAAACAGCCAGTCGACCGGCCCGACGCTCGTGGGATCGAGGCCAAAGGCGCTTTCGCCGCGCCACGCGACGCCGGGCATGGCCGCCACCCTGGGATCGAGCGGCGCCTTGTCGATTGCCACCACCTCGGCGCCGAGCCTGGCCAGCACATAGGTCCAGCCACCGGGTGAGGCGCCGAGATCGAGGCAGCGCTCGCCGGGCTGCGGCCAGCGCCCCACGCGGACCAGCGCTTCCCAGAGTTTCAGATACGCGCGGTTGGGCGGCCCCTCGCGGTCCTCGACGAAGGCCACCTCGCCGTTGGGAAACGGCGCGCTGCAGCGCGCCGCCGCCAGCAACCGGTCGGGCGCCAGCAGTGTCCAGGAACCGAGCGGCGCGGTGGGCGCAGCGGCGGGAAAGACAATCGGCTTGGCCGAGACATGCGGCAGCTTTTCCTGGATGAGGGCGGCGCGGCGGTGATGCAGCGGCGCGTACATCGCCCAATTGCGCTGGATGTCGCGCAAGGCCTTGGCCGCCGAGCCGATCGACGCCACCGGCAATTCGACGCAATCGTGCCAGACGTTGGCCGACCAGGCCGCGGGCACGACCGATCCGTCGGTGATGAGGAGCCGACCATGCTCGGCCGACGGCACGACGCCCTGGCGCTGCAGCTCTTCCCGCAGCTGTGCTTCTAATCCATCGACGGCGAGATAGGCGGTCGTCACACGGCAACCGGCAGAGCGCGCGCCCTCTTGAACAGCGCCTCGCTCGCCGGACTTCCTGGCTTGGCGATGCGGCGTTCCGCCGTCAGCGCCCGAGCAAGCGCCGTATCGCCGGCGCGGAACGCCGCCTCGATCAGCGTGAGGTCGAGCAGGTCGCGCTGGGCATGGCTGCCGCCGAAACGATAGGCATCGGGCACTACCGGCAAAAGCAATTCGGTCGAGCGCTTAAAATCGCCGTCGGCGAAGGCCTTGAAGGCCCGCGCCGTCGGCAGACCGACGTCGCGCGTGAAGGTCGCGTTATCGCCCGGTCCCGCCGCCGCACGCTCCATGAACTCCAGCGTCGCGGCCAGCCGGTCCGTCTCGCCGCCACTGATCAGCGCCAGCACGGCATGGATGTCGCTGAAGGCATAGAACCCCGCGCCGGCTTCGCCGAGCACCGCCCAGTTGTGCGCCACCGACTGCCAGCGATCGCCGACATCGATGCCGCGCAAGTTGAACCGCCACAGCAGCGCCGAGGCATCGATCAGGTTCAGGATCAGGGTCGACTTGTCGCCGTGCATAGGACCGTCGAACAGCGCCAGCGCCTCGTCGATCTCGTCGAGATCGAGATGGAACAGCGCCGCATGCCACCAGCTATGAACGGCGGAGAAACTGTCGCGGGTCCAGCGGTCGGTGTCGTCGAGCATCCAGGCGAGGCCGTCGCGGTGACGGCACTGCATTTCCAGCACATGTGCGACCGCGTGCTGCGCCCAGCCGTCGCGCGGCTGCAATTCGATCGCGCGTTTGCCCTGGCGCTCGGCCTGTCCGTAGTCGCCGCATTCCTCCAGGCCGAACGAATGCATGCCGAGCAGCGCGTGATAGCCCGGCCTGTCTTCGCTCCAGTCCGGCAGGGCGCGCGCGATGCGGTCGCGCAGAAGTCGTGCCTCACCGGTGAAGAAGTCGAGCAGATGGCCGACCTGCAGTGCCAGCAGATCGCGCGGATGATCGATCGAGACGCGCTGCAGCGCCTGCGCAGCGCCATGCCACTGCCCGTCCAGCAACAGCCCGAGCGCCGCGAGATGGCCGCGCTCGCACGCTGTGGCCACCAACGGCATCGCCTGAGCATGGCTCGCGCGCGCCTCGACAAAGCCCGCGGGCTCCGTGCCCAGCACGTTCAACCAGCCCCGGAAGACATGCGCCATGGCGAAGCCCGGGGAAGCCGCGATGGCGGCATCGGCCTCGGCCTGGGGATCGCCGACGTAGCAGAGGAACAGGTCGCGGCCCCGCTCGTAACGGTCTCGCGACTCGGGTGTGGCGCCGGTCAGGACGATGCCTTCGCGATCGTGGACCATCATGGGTGGGCTCCGTGCGAACGTTGAATCTCTTCAATCCCAATGTAACAGACTGGCGATGGCCGATCTGACAAACCTCATGATAGCGTCCCGCACGTAATGGAGGTCGATGTGATGTTCAACAAAAGACGATTGATTGCCCTGGTTCTCGTCGGGTCTGTCGTGGCCGCCGGCAGTGCCCTCGCCCAGGGCGCGCCGGGCACCACACCGATCGTCGGTCTTTCGACCGTCACCACCTATTCCGTGGACGGGCGCGTCACCGCCATCGACCCCACCACGCGCATGGTCACCCTCACGCTTATCAGCGGCGCCCCCGTCAGTCACAAGGTGAGCGAAGCCGTGCAGAACCTCGGCGTCGTGAAGTGCGGCGACCAGGTGTTCGTGGGCTACGAGGAGAAGCTGAGCTTCGTGCTCTCGGGGCCCAACGCCCGGCCGCCGCGCGATCGCGACAACAGTGTCGTCGTCGGCGCCTCAGGCCCCCGCGCCGAGGCCGGCGTTGCCGCCAGCCAGACGGTCGCCAACTGGTGGGTCGTCGGCGTCGATGCCAGCGCCGGCACGCTCTCGCTCGTCAATCCGGCCGGCGGCCAGGTCCGCACCTATAACGTGGTCACGCCGGAAGGCCGTGCGCAGTTGCCGCGCGTAAAAACCGGCGACTACCTGACGGCCATCGACAGCCTGATCCTGGTCGTGTCGATCACGCCCAAGAAGTAGTCAGGGCACCGGCGGTGCCGGTTTGAACTTGGCGAGCGCCTCCAGACGATCGGGCGCACTCACCACATGCGTGCCTTCCGGCACGACGCCGACGGCGGCATTGCCGAGCGCCAGCTTGGCGATCGCCCGCGCGACCGCCTGGTCGCGGTCGACGCCACGCAATTTCGCGAAGGCCTCGGAAATCCGCACCGCCGGCTTGTAGACCAGGGGCAGCAAATGCCCTGCCTGGGTCCACGGTATCTTCAGCTTCTGGCCGATCTCCCAGCCGAGCAGCCAATAGGTGGCGCCGCGCAGCATCCAGAGCTGGAACCGGCGCATCGGCGCCGACGGATTGCCGACTCCGGCCAGCGCCTCGAGCGTCGTGGCCGCGAGCGCAATGCCGTCGGCATCCGGGCCAGGGTTGGTCAGCATCCAGAGATCCCAGTAGCGCCCGCACTCGTGCTCGTCGATGTACGGCAGCAGCGCCTTCTCGACGCCGAGCAGCGCTGCCGTGTGACGCCAGAAGAGGTAGTAGCCTTCCTTCTCCTCGGCGGTGAACCGGTAGCCCATGCGCTGCAGGCTATCGATCATGAGCTTGCTGAAGCCCACGACTTGAAAGAAAAGATCGGCCTGGTTGATCGGCTCGCCCCAGGCCGCGCGATCCCACGCGCCCGAGCCGCGCACCATGCGCCGCACCAAGGCATGGATCAGGCGGACATGCAGTGTGGTCTTGTAGCCGTCCTGGCCGGCGCGCAGGCCGCCCGGCCGGTGCAGCTGGATCCACCAGGCGCCGGTCTGGGCCAGGCGATGCACGGTTTGCTGCTGCATGGTGCCGGTCAGCACCAGCGGCTTCATGGCTGGCGGCGACCAATAGTCGATGATCAGCGAGGCGCATTGCAGCACCAGCCCGGCGCTGTCGCCGGCGCGGGCAACGGCGGCGGCGCCGCGCTCCATCTTTTCCCGGTCCTCGGGCGTCGGCTCGGGAGGCAGCGAGGCGATCAACGCCGCCAGTTCCGGCGGTGCGTCGGGCACCGCGGCAATCCCCTCCTCCAAAGCCTTCAGCACCATCGGCCACCAGCGCCCATGGAACGGATGCAATGCCTCGACCGCGGCATCGGCCAACGGATCAGCCTGCATGATGGCCGCGGCGTAGGTCCCCGCCAGGACCCCGTGCCGGCGCGACGCTTCGGCGCCGTTGAGAATGCGGCTCTTTGACATCCATTGCCTCCTGCGGGGCAGCAGATACCACCCTTTTTGTCCCTGTACACGGTGGTTTGGAGCCGCTTCCATGCGCTAACCTGCGGCCAACGCGGAGGAAATCATGGCGAAGTTCGGCATCGGACAATCGGTACGCAGGGTCGAGGATCCGCGCCTCCTGACGGGGGGCGGGCGCTATACCGACGACACCAAACTGAACGCACCGGCGCTCCGCGCCTATGTGCTGCGCTCGCCGCATGCCCATGCCGACATTACGCACCTCGACACCACGGCCGCCAAGGCAGCGCCGGGCGTCCACCTGGTATTGACCGGCGAAGACGTGAAGAAAGCGGGCTTCGGCGACCTGCCCTGCCTGGTGCCGATCGAGAACCGCGACGGCACGCAGCGCGCCGACACCCCGCGGCCGATGCTGGCGCAGGGCCGCGTCCGCCATGTCGGCGACCCGGTGGCGCTGGTCGTGGCCGACACGCTGGAGCAGGCCAAGGACGCCTCCGAACTGATCGAGATCGACTACGAGGCCCGTCCGCACACCGTCGGCACGTTCGAATCGGCGCAGCCGGGCGCGCCGCTGGTCCACGATCACATCAAGAACAACATCGTGTTCGACTGGGAGATGGGCGACCGCACCAGGACGGATGCCGCCTTCGCCAAGGCCGACAAGGTGGTGAAGCTGCAGATCGTCAACAACCGGCTGGTCGTGAACTCGATGGAGCCGCGCGGCGCCATCTGCGAATACGACCCCAAGGACGACCGCTCGACCCTGTGGGTGTCGTCGCAGGGAGTCAGCGTCATCCGCCCGGTGCTGGCCGAGATGGTGCTGAAGATCGGCCTCGCCAAGCTCCGCCTGCGCACCGGCGACGTCGGCGGCGGCTTCGGCATGAAGATCTTCGTCCATCCGGAATATCCGCTGGTCGTCTGGGCCTCGCGCACGCTCAAGAATACGGTGAAATGGATTCCCGACCGCCAGGAGGCGTTCCAGTCCGACGTCCAGGGCCGCGACCACGTTTCCATGGCCGAGATGGCACTCGACAAGGACTGCCGCTTCATCGGCTGCCGGGTCACGACCTATGCAGCACTTGGTGCCTATCTCTCCCACTTCGGCGCCTTCATCCCGACCATGGCCGGCACCAGCATGTTGGTCGGCCTCTACCAGACACCGGCGATCTACGTGAACGTGAAGGGCGTCATCACCAACACCGTGCCGACCGACGCCTATCGCGGCGCCGGCCGGCCCGAGGCCGCCTATCTGCTGGAGCGCTTCGTCGACCACATCGCGCGCGAGACCGGCCTTGCCCCCGACGAGATCCGCAAGCGCAACCTGGTGAAGCCCGACCAGATCCCGTGGAGCACGGCGCTGGGCGACGTCTATGATTCGGGCGACTTCGACAATGTCATGCGCAAGGGCATGGAAGCGGCCGACTGGAAGGGCTTCCCCGCCCGCCGCGCCGCAGCGCTCGCCAGGGGCAAATGGCGCGGCATCGGCATGGCGACCTATGTCGAGAAATGCGCCGGCGAGCCGCAGGAAAGCGCCATCGCCAAGTTCAACAGCGACGACACGATCTCCGTCTATCTCGGCAGCCAGACCAACGGCCAGGGCCAGGAGACGGCGATGACGCAGATCATGTCGGCCAGGCTCGGCGTCGATGCCGAGCGCATCCGCATCGTGCAGGGCGACAGCGACACCACGCCCGAGGGCATGACCGGCGGCAGCCGCTCGGTCGCGGTGGCGGGCGCCGCCGTGATGGGTGTGGCCGACAGGATCATCGCCAAGGGCAAGCTGGTGGCGGCCTCTGCCATGGAGGCGAGCGCCGGCGACGTCGCCTACGACGGCACCTTCCGCATCGTCGGCACCGACCGCACCATGAGCCTGTTTGACGCAGCCCGCGCAGCGCAGGACCCGAGGCATGTGCCCAGGGACGACAAGGGCGACGCCACGCCCGGCCTCGACGACGACTACACGCACCTGCCCAAGGCCAGCACCTTCCCCAACGGCTGCCACATCTGCGAGATCGAGATCGACCCCGACACCGGCACCTTGGAGATCGTGAACTACAACGTCATGGACGATTTCGGCATGGCGCTGAACCCGCTCCTGCTGATGGGCCAGATCCACGGCGGCATCGGCCAGGGCGTGGGCCAGGCGCTGATGGAAAAGACCATCTACGACAAGGACTCGGGCCAGCTCGTGAGCGGCAGCTTCATGGACTACACCCTGCCGCGCGCCGACGTGGTGCCGTTCGTCAACTTCGACATGCACAACAGCCTCTGCACCACCAATCCGCTGGGCGCCAAGGGGGCGGGCGAAGCCGGCGCCATCGGCGCGCCGCCGGCGGTGGTGAACGCCATCGTCGATGCGATCTACGCGCATACCGGGATCAAGCATGTCGACATGCCGGTAACGGCAGCGGCGCTGTGGGCGGCGATCAAGGTGACGCGGGAGAAGAAGGCGGCCTGAAATCGGAAGGCAGCGGCACACGAAGTGTTCCGCAAAACCGCGGCAGCTGTGCCGGAGCGTGTGCCGCGACGCGCCGATTCGCGCAACGCTTCAAGGGGTTGGGCGGTCGCAGCGACACAACGCCGACGTCCTGTCGACACCGGCCCGAATCGCGGACCTGTTCGGAACCGTTCGGCAAATCGATTTCGGCAAACACTGAAATTGTCCTCTCGAAATACTCTCTCTGGGTCTTTCCCGCACAACTCCTGACACTCGAACGATAGTCAGAAGTTGTCCGGACTTGTGCGCTCCTCACGCGGATTCAGAGTCTCATGTAATCGGCAAGACCCTCCACGGGTCGAAGAGGCCGATGGTCACGTGGCATCGCCCGAGTAGCCCAGGGCGACGGGAGGGCTGGCCGGGTTTCTCCCGGCTTCTTACGCGGAGGCACTGGAGTGACCTTCCAGGGGCTCGGCTGGGTCTTGCGTCCTGCACGATGCAGTCGAGTCGGCCGGGCGTGTCCGCCAAAGAGTTTACGGCTGCGCGCGTATGATCGATTCGCGTCAGATTTGCGACAGTCTCCCGGGACGGCCGGATAGGGGAGACCAACGACTATGTTATTGATCGGCGGGGACTACGCCCACGCCCCAGTGGCACCGCGACCGCGTCCTTGAACTTGGCCCCTTGCATCGCCCGCGTGGAGAGCGGGACGCCACCCGGTCACGACAAGGAGCCGTCCCGGGCAAGTGAACGGGCGGCTCGGCCTCTTGGACAAGCCTCGTGCGACGATAGCGAAAACATAGGGCGGATACTGCTGAACCTGTGAATCGCGGATTGCAAATCAGCATCGCGGAATTCGCCGGGCTGCTGGCGGTGCTAGCATCCACCGCAGCGGTCGCCTGCGGTGCGCGGGCGAACCTTGTTCAAGTCCGGGCCGCGACGGAGTAAGGTTGGCCATGACCTCCGACCCCAAGACCCCTGCCGCCCCGTCCGATCTCGCCGCCGCCCTCGCCGCCTCGCTGAAGGCGATCGACGACGACTACACCGAGGAGATGCGCGAGCTGCGCGCGCTCTTCGAGGAGGCCAGGGCCGAGGCCGGGAAGGACGAGCCCGACGGCCAGAAGCTCAAGGCGCTGCTGGCCGACGCCAACGAAATGGCCCGCACCTTCGCCACCCTCGATCCGGCCTGGCAGGCTGTGCAGCGCGTCGCCCGGTTGTTCGGAATCCTCTAGCGCCGGCGTCTTCGTCCGCCCTGCGAGTTTTTTTCGGCGGTTTTGGCCGCAATTTGGCGTGTCGGAGGTGCCAGACGGCCAATATAATGAAAAGCTGTGATCCCAGAGTAGAGACGAGGAAGATCCGGGCCAACGGACAATCCGGGGACCGAAACGCGAGCGGAATGGACCAAAAATGACCGACATCAGCTACAGTTCACCGAAGACGATCGACGAGGCGGTCAGCGCCATGGTCGCGGCCAAGGGGGCCGGACGCATCCTGGCCGGCGGCACCGACCTTCTGGTGCAGTTGCGGGCCGGCTTCGTGAAGCCCGGCAGCATCATCGTCGACATCAAGAAGATCGCAGAGATGACCAGCATCGAGGACAAGGGCGGAGGCTCCTTCAGGGTGGGCGCCGCCGTCACCGGCATGCAGCTTCACGACCATGCGACCTTCGGGAAGGCCTGGCCCGGCGTGCTCGAGGCCGTCAACCTGATCGGCTCCAAGCAGATCCAGGGCCGCGCCTCGGCCGGCGGCAATCTCTGCAACGCCTCGCCCGCCGCCGACAGCGTGCCGGCCCTCGTTGCCGCGGGCGCCATGGTCACCGTGCAGGGCCCCAAGGGCCGGCGCGAGGTGCCGGTCGAGAAGATCCCGGCCGGTCCCGGCCGCATGACGCTGGAGCCCGGCGAGATCGTCGTCGGCTTCACCCTGCCGGCGCGACCGGCGGGCTCGTCCGACGCCTACCTGCGGCTGATCCCGCGCACCGAGATGGACATCGCCGTCGTCGGCCTCGGCGTCAGCCTCACGATGAAGGATGGCACCTGCACCGCCGCCCGCGTCGGCCTCGGCGCCGTGGCCCCCACGGTGCTGCTGGTCGAGGCCGCGGCCAAGGCGCTGGTCGGCTCCAAGCTCGACGCCGCGGCGCTGGAGGCAGCGGCCGCCGCCTGCCGCGCCGTCTGCAAGCCGATCGACGACAAGCGCGGCACCATCGTCTATCGCACCAAGATCGCCGGCGTGCTTCTCAAGCGCGCCACCGCCATTGCCGCCGCACGCGCCGCGAAAAACTGAGAGAGAACAGAGATCATGGCTAAACTTCACGTCACCACCACCATCAACGGCGAGCCGACCGAGTTCCTGTGCGAGCCGACGCAGGCCGTCCTCGACGTGCTGCGCGACCAGCTCGGCCTCACCGGCACCAAGGAAGGCTGCGGCTCGGGCGACTGCGGCGCCTGCACCATCATGCTCGACGGCAGCATGGTCTGCTCGTGCCTGGTCCTCGCGGCCGAAGCCGAAGGCAAGAAGATCGACACCATCGAGGGCATGGCCAAGGGCGACCAGCTCCATGCGCTGCAGCAGAAGTTCATCGAGTTCGCGGCACTCCAGTGCGGCATCTGCACGCCCGGCTTCCTGGTGGCCTCGCGGGCGCTGCTCGAGCGCAACAACAACCCGACCGAGACCGAAGTCCGCTACTGGCTGGCCGGCAACCTCTGCCGGTGCACGGGTTACGACAAGATCGTCCGCGCGGTCATGGAAGTGGCCGCCGACATGAGGGGAGCCACGCGATGAGCAAGCAGAAGTACAAGTGGATCGGCACGCGTCCGGACCGTCCCGACGGCGCCGACAAGGTGACGGGCCGCGCCCGTTTCGGCGCCGACTTCAACATGCCCGGCCAGCTGATCGGCAAGGTGCTGCGCAGCCCGCACGCCCACGCCCTGATCAAGTCGATCGACATCTCGGCCGCCGAGAAGCTGCCGGGCGTAAAAGCCGTGGTGACGTCGAAGGACTTCCCCGAGCAGCCCAACCTGATCGTCCCCACCGGCGAGATGCAGGTCAACCTGCGCGACATCACGCGCAACGTCATGGCCCGCGAGAAGGCGCTCTATGAGAGCCATCCCGTCGCCGCGGTCGCGGCCACCACCGACGCCATTGCCAATGCGGCCCTGGCGCTGATCAAGGTCGAGTACGAGGTGCTGCCGCACGTCATCGACGTCGCCGAGGCGATGAAGGACGGTGCACCGCTGCTGCACGACCATCTGATCACCGAGGGCGTGAAGCCGGTGCCGACCAAGCCGTCGAACATCGCCAAGCGCATTGACAATGTGAAGGGCGACACCGACGCCGGCTTCAAGCTGGCCGAGATCGTGGTAGAGCGCGACTACACCACCCAGCCGGTGCACCAGGGCTACATCGAACCGCATGCCTGCCTCGCCAGCATGGCCGAGGACGGCCAGGTGCAGATCTGGTCGACGACCCAGGGCCACTTCCAGGTGCGCGGCTTCTGCAGCCGGCTCCTCAACATCGAAACCTCGCAGATCCGCGTGACCCCGACCGAAATCGGCGGCGGCTTCGGCGGCAAGACCGTGGTCTATCTCGAGCCGGTCGCCGTGATGCTGTCCAAGAAGTCCGGCAAGCCGGTGAAGATGGTGATGAGCCGCGACGAGGTGTTCCGCGCCTCCGGCCCGGCGCCGGGCGGCACGGTCCACGTCAAGATCGGCGCCAAGAAGGACGGCACGATCGTCGCCGCCGAATGCACGATCGCACTGCAGGCCGGCGCCTTCCCCGGTTCGCCCGTGGGTCCGGCGTGCTGGACCAGCTTCGCCTGCTACGACATCCCCAACATCAAGGTGATCGGCTACGACGTGGTGAGCAATCGCCCGAAGGTCGCGGCCTATCGCGCGCCCGGGGCGCCGATCTCGGCGTGGGGCGTCGAATCCACCATCGACATCCTGGCGCAGGAACTGCGCATGGACCCGATCGACCTCCGCCTCAAGAACGCCGCCGCTAAGGGCACCAAGACCAGCTACGGTCCGGTGTTCGACACCATCGGCTTCGTCGAGACGCTGGAAGCGGCCAAGAAGTCCGAACACTACAAGAGCAAGCCCAAGCCGGGCATGGCGCGCGGCGTGGCGGCGGGCTTCTGGTTCAACGTCGGCGCCGATTCCAGCGCGGCGGCGCACGTGGCCGAGGACGGCACCGTCACCATCATCTCGGGCAATCCCGACATCGGCGGCTCACGCGCCTCGCTCGCCCTGATGGCGGCCGAGGAACTCGGCGTCGACTACGACAAGGTGCGGCCGGTGATCGCCGACACCAGCTCGATCGGCTTCAACTTCGTGACCGGCGGCAGCCGCGTCACCTTCGCCACCGGCCTTGCGGTGGTGAACTCGGTGCGCGACCTGATCCGCGAGTGCAAGGTGCGCGCCGCCAAGACCTGGGGCGTCGATCCCGACGGCGTGATCTGGGAGAACGGCTGCGCCAAGCCGGCCGGCAGCAACGTCGGCGAGTTCGAGCCGCTGTCGCTTGCCCAGCTCGCCGCGACCGCCGGCAAGACCGGCGGCCCGATCAACGGCCACAACCAGCTGAACGCCCAGGGTGCAGGCCCCGGCTTCGGCGTCCACATCGTCGACCTCAAGGTCGACCGCGATACCGGCATCGTCGAGATCGGCCGCTACACCGCGCTGCAGGATGTCGGCACCGCAATCCACCCGAGCTATGTCGAAGGCCAGATGCAGGGCGGCGCCGTGCAGGGCATCGGCTGGGCGCTGAACGAGGAGTACATCTATAGCGCCAAGGGCAAGCTCGATAACGCGGGCTTCCTCGACTACCGCATGCCGGTCGCCTCCGACCTGCCGATGATCGAGACCATCATCGTCGAGGTCGCCAACCCGCATCATCCCTATGGCGTGCGCGGCGTCGGCGAAGTGCCGATCGTGCCGCCGCTCGCCACCGTGGGCAACGCCATCGCGCGCGCCACGGGCGTGCGCATGACCGACCTGCCGATGTCGCCGCCGCGCGTGAGTGCGGCGCTCGATGCCGCGGCACCGAGGATGGCGGCGGAATAGCCCCACCCGGGATTTGAACGGAAATGTCGGCCCGGCTGGGCAACCAGTCCGGGCCGACTGGCGTTTAGGCTCCATGACCAAATCCACCCCCCGCGATAAAAAGAGCAACGACAAGCAGCACCAGGCGGCTTTGCGGGTCTCGACCCAGCAGATCGCCAAGGACGCGGTCCGCGGCGGCCCCAAGACCGAGAAAAAGAACAAGCGCCCCGGCGCCGGTCACGCGCAGAAGGGTTAGAGGCCTTCCGGTCCAGATCGAATCATCTCAGACTTCATTTGATACCATAGACCTCATGCTGAGGAGCGGCCCGCAGGGTCGCGTCTCGAAGCATGGGCCACAAAGCACGTCCTGTGGCCATCCTTCGAGACGGCCGCTACGCGGCCTCCTCAGGATGAGGTAGTGCGGGACGCTTCAAGTTTAGACGGAAAAACTCTAGACACGAAAAGGCCCGCACCCGGAACGGGGCGGGCCTTCAGTTCGTGTCAGCGTCCTGCCAGCGATTGCCGCAGCGGAACTGCATTCATTGGCGCGCTTTTCAGCGGGTGTTTTTCAGCCGGACGTCTTCAGGTTCACGGCAGCCTCACGGCCGCGTTCGCTGGCCACTTCGTAGCTGACCTTCTGGCCCTCGTTGAGACCATTGAGGCCGGCGCGCTCGACGGCGCTGATGTGAACGAACACGTCCTTCCCGCCGCCGTCCGGCTGGATGAACCCGAAACCCTTGGTGCCGTTGAACCATTTGACCGTGCCTGTAGCCATCGTCTTTGTCCCGTTGTGCGAGCAAGCCGTCAGGATGGCGGTGCGCTCGCGGCAGCCGCCGGCAGATACCCAAAGGGAGCCGAAGTCGGACGAACCTGTCAAGCCGACCGGCACTGCTGCGCGCCACGCCGTCGCCATATTATAAAGGTCCCGCCAGCGTCCCGAGCCCGCCCGACATGCCCGCCAAGGAGACTCCGATGACCATCCGCAACGACCTCGCCGCTCTCTGGGAAGCCCACTGCCGGTACGAATTCGAGACCCGCGACGCGGACGCCACCATGGCGACCATGGTGGCCGCGCCCTACGTCAACCACATCCCGACGATGACCGGCGGCGTCGGTCACGACGAACTGAAGCGCTTTTACAAATACCATTTCATCGGCGGCAACCCGCCCGACACCGCGCTCGTGCCGGTCAGCCGCACGATCGGCACCGACCAGCTGGTCGACGAGATGCTGTTCAGCTTCACCCACACCAGCGAAGTCGACTGGATGCTGCCGGGCATCAAGCCGACCGGACGCAAGGTCGAGATTCCCCTGGTCGCCATCGTGCGGTTCGTCGACGGCAAGGTGGCGCACGAGCACATCTACTGGGACCAGGCCTCGGTGCTGGTACAGGTCGGGCTGCTCGATCCGAAGGGCCTGCCGGTGGCCGGCGTCGAGACCGCGCGCAAGGTCACGGACGAGAAACGCCCGAGCAATGAAATGATGCCGCGCTGGGCGAGCAGCGCGGGCAAGCCGCTCTGACGCAAGGAGTCGTCCATGAACCCTTCGCGGCGATCCCTGCTCCTCGGCGCCACGACTCTCGCGGCAGCGCACGCCCTGGTACCCGGAGCCGCGCAGGCCGCGGGACAGAAGACACTCCGTCTGCAGACACGGCAGATCGAGGTCGGCGGCAAGGCCGCGACGCGCTACGGCGTCGCCCAGCCGTCCGGCGCGGCGGGCCTCGTGCTCGACGAGGGCGATATCTTCGACGTGCGGGTCGAGAACACGCTCAAGGTGACGTCGGGCCTGCACTGGCACGGGCTCAACCCGCCCTGGCAGCAGGACGGCGTGCCCTATATCTCGGGCCCGCCGATCGCGCCCGGCCAGTCGGCCACCTACAAATTCCCGGCGGTGCCCGCGGGCACACGCTGGATGCACTCGCACTTCGGCCTGCAGGAGCAGGACCTGCTGGCGGCGCCCCTGATCATCCGCGAGACCGAGGCGATCAGGAGCGGCCGGCAGGAGGTCGTCGTGCTGTTCGAGGATTTCTCCTGGAGCAAGCCCGCGACGATCCTCGAGAAGCTGCGCCGACCCCCGTCTGGTGGCATGGGGCCCGGCGGCATGGAGATGTCGGGACCCGACTACAACGACGTCGACTACGACGCCTATCTCGCCAACGACCGCACCCTGGCCGACCCGCAGGTGGTCGACGTCGAGCGCACGGGCGAAGTGCGGCTGCGCCTCATCAACGGATCGGCCTCGACCAACTTCACCATCGATCTCGGCGCCGACGAAGGCACGCTGCTCTCCATCGACGGCAATCCGGTGGAGCCGCTGAAGGCCAGCCTCTTCCCGCTCGCCACCGCGCAGCGCGCCGACATACTGGTGCGCCTGCTGGGCGACGGACGGTCTGTGCCGGTGCTGGCGCGTGGCGAGGGCCGCCGGCTTCAGGCAGGCATCGTGCTGCGCCCGCGCGGCGCCGCGATCGCCAAAATTCCCACGGAAGGCGCCGTCGACGGCCCCGCCGTCGGACTGAAGCAGGAGGTGCTGCTGCGCGCCACCCGGCCGCTGGCGGCGCGGCGCGTCGACCGCTCGGTCCCGGTCGGCCTCACCGGCAGCATGATGGGCTATAGCTGGTCGATGCCGGTCCACGACATGACCGGCGCGCCGGTCACGGTCGTGCGCGGCGAGCGTGTCGAACTGGTGATGCACAACGAGACCATGATGGCGCACCCCATGCACCTGCACGGGCATTCGTTCCAGGTGACCGAGATCAACGACCGCAAGCTGGCCGGCGCGATGCGCGACACCATCCTGGTGCCGCCCCAGGCCACGGTGAAGGTCGCCTTCGATGCCGACAATCCCGGCATCTGGGCCTATCACTGCCACAACCTCTATCACATGGCAGCCGGCATGTTTACGACACTGGTCTATCGCGGCTTCACCTGACCTCACCGAATTTCGCCAAGGAGTTGATGTCATCCCGAACGAAGTGAGGGACCTTTAAGGCCATAAGCAAGGATCCCTCACGTCGTTCGGGATGACAACAAGTGTAGAATGACGGGCGGCTCTTCTGCTCAGAATGGGCGCCAACTCACCGCGACCCCGGCGTCACCCTTCCGTAGGCGCCGCTGGCGCGGCCGTTCCAGCCGTAGCCGACGTAGCCGCCGACGGCATCATAGAGATAGTCGAAGCCCTCGAAGAACATGCGTCCGGTGTTCACGAACACACCGGGATCGCGCACGACCACCACCCGCTCGGGATGCATCGGATTGCCCCGGTCGCCGACCGCGACCTGGTAGAAGGCGCCGGGGCCGCCCTGCCCGCCCAGCCACATCTCGATCCGCGTTCCTTCCGGCACGCGCTCGCCGCGCGCCAGCGGACTGCCCGGCGGCGGCGACAGGAACATGTAGTTGATGCCGGTGTCGGGCAGGCTGGTGCCGGTGCCGACCTGGCCGTCGACCGACACGGTGAGCGGAGCGGCGTTCCATTGCACGAGGCCGCCCGCCGAGCTGGTGCCCTTGGGCGAGAGCTTCACGAAAGCGAAGTTGCGCGTGAGCGCGGCGCTCATGCCGAGATGGATGCCGGTGCGGGTGACGATGTAGCCGGCACGCAGCGAACCCGGCTGCGTGATGTTGACGAAGGGATTGCGCGGCGCCGTATCGTCGGTGCCCTGGGCCGCGGCACGGTCGAAGCCGACGCCCATGAAGGACACGCCGCGCGGACGCGGGTTGGGCTCGCAGTCGCGCGCGTTGCGCAGGCAGGTGATGCGGTCCACCCGCAGCACCTGGACGCGGGCTGTCGCCGCCGGCCGGTCGTCGTTGGTCAGGATCTCGACATCGGTCGTGTAGTGGGTGCCGTGCAGGACGCGCCCACTGCTGTTGTAGGTAAGCTGGCCCGGTCCGTCGTTGGTATCGCCCGATCCGGGCTCGTAGTGGTCGGCCGACACGACGATGCCGGTCGAGCCGGTGTCCATGCCGAAGCGCCGCGGCGGCGCACCTTTCAGCTTCAGGCGTATCTCGGGCACGTGCTCCAGGCGGATCGGGCCGTTGGCGAAGGGAATCTCGATCGTGCCGAGGCCGCCGTACTGGCTCGAAGGATGGCCCTGCGCCCAAGCAGGGCCGGTGCCGGCCAACAGGCAGGCGGCGACGATGAACGCAGGACCTGGCCTGCCTGGCGTGACCGACATGAACTTCCCCCCAACATCAGTCGCGCGGTGGCGACCACATTTTCATCAACGGTCCGTCCGATCCGTAGACCGGATCCTGGCGCGGCCGGGCAACGTCTGCAATCGCTGCAACGGCACTGGCATGGTCGATCTGTCCCGGGCGCTTCTGATCGAAGTCCGAATTGTCGGGATAGGCGCCGACCACCAGCAGGTCGGCACTGGCCGACACGCACCGATGGCCGGTCCCGGCCGGCAGCACGACGACGTCTCCTGCCTCGACATCGAGTTCCTGGCCACGGGCGCCGCCAAACTGCACGCGCGCCCGGCCGCGGGCGATGCCCAATACCTCGTGCGTGCGCGTGTGGAAGTGCAGGAAGTCGTAGATGCCGTTGCGCCAGGACCTGCCCCAGCCGTGGGCGGCGAAGGCCTCCTCGAACGGCACCGCCGGATCGCGGGCGGCGGCGACGTCGAAGGCACGGCGATAGACCAGCAACGGCAACGCCGGGTTGTTTGGCGTCTCGCCGTCGTCGGCAAAGCGGCAGGCCTGCGGTGGTGCTTGGTCCATCATGGGCATCGGGCGCTCCCCGGAGTGAATCCGCCACGGCGTTATTAGCGCGCGGCGGTGCGGCCGGCCAGCCGGGACGCCCGCGCGCGTTTCGGGCATGATGCCAGCAAGACGGAGGAAACGTCGTTTGAGCCCCATCGAAATATCGCTGCTGAGCTTCGTGCTCATGCTTGGCGGCGCGGCCACCGGATCCCTGTTGCGACGCGCCCTGCCGGATCATCACCTCGACGATCACGCCAAGGACATCGTCCGCCTGGGCGCGGGACTCGTTGCCACCATCTCGGCCCTGGTGCTCGGCCTGCTGATCAGTTCGGCCAACACTTCCTTCGAAGCCCAGCGCAACGAAGTGAGGCAGATGGCGGCCAACATCATCCTGCTCGACGAGCTGCTCGAACGGTACGGGCCGGAGGCGCGGCCGATCCGCCAGACGCTCCGCGCCGCCATCGAGCCCCTGGTGTTTCAGCTCTGGGGCGAACTGGGCGCGCGCGGTCCCCAGTCCATGGCCACGGAACCCAGCGGCAATGCCTCGCGCGCCTACATGGCGCTGCACGAGCTCGTGCCGCAGACCGACGCACAGCGTTCCATCAAGAGTCAGGCGATCCAGACCGCGACCGACACCCAGAGGTCGCGGCTGATGCTGTTCGAGCGCTCGCACGCGGGCATCCCGGCGCCGTTCCTGGCCATCCTGATTTTCTGGCTGACGATGATCTTCGTCAGCTTCTGCCTGTTCTCCCCGCTCAATCCGACCTCCATCGTCGCGTTGATTCTGATCGCCCTGTCGGCATCGGGCGCGATCTTCCTGATCCTCGAAATGGGCCAGCCGTTCGACGGGCTGATGCAGATTTCCAATCGGGCGCTGCGCACCGCGCTCGCGCCTCTCACCCCGTAGCAGGCAGCGGAACGGGCCGATATTGGGGCTTGTCCAAAGTTTCGAAAATCTATGTAATTTCGACACAAGGCGGCAACAAGCCGCCGGACAAGGGAGGAACGATGCAAGCTGGCCTCAATCGCCGGATGTTGCTGCTGTCTGCTGGAGGCTCCGTTGCCATGGCGACGGGCGCGCGCGCCCAGGGCACCTTTCCGTCGAAGCCGATCCGGATCGTGCACGGCTACGGGCCGGGCTCGAACCCGGACACCATCGCACGCGTCATCTCGCCGAGCCTGATCGAGACGCTGGGCCAGAGCGTGATTGTCGAGCCCAAGCCCGGCGCCGGCGAACGCATCGCCGCACAATATCTCATGAGCCAGCCCGCCGACGGCTATACGCTCTATCTCATCACCGGCGGCGCCAACGTCATCAGCGCGACCGATCCGCAGACGCCCTTCAACACGCTGAAGGACTTCTCCTACGTCTCGACCATCACGCTCTTCCCCTTCGTCCTGGTGGTCGGCGCCAACTCGCCGATCAAGAATTTCGCCGACCTGCTGGCCGCCGCCAGGGCCAACCCGGGCAAGCTCAACTACGGCCACAGCGGCGTCGGCAACACGCTGCATCTCGCCGTCGAGTATCTGAAGGCGCTGACGGACATCAAGATCGAGCCGGTTGCCTACAAGGACACCGGCCAGCAGATCGCCGACGTGATCAGCGGCCGCCTCGACTTCGCGATCAGCACTTTCACGGGCTACCACGCCGCGCTGGCCAACAAGCAGGTGCGCGCGATCGGCGTCACCTCGAAGGAGGTCTGGCCGCTCAATCCCGACGTGGAGCCGATCGGCGCCGTCGTGCCGGGTTACGAGGTCGTCTCCTGGCTGGGCCTCGCAGCACCTGTGGGTCTGCCGACCGACATCGCCGACAAGCTCGCCAATGCCGTCGCGGTCGCCGTGGCGCGGCCGGACGTCAAGGCCCGCCTGGAAGGCATGGGCAACGAGGCCCGTGCCAGCACGCCGGCGGTCTTCCGTGCCCGCGTCGAGACCGACTATGCCAAGTGGAAGCCGCTGGCCAAGTTCGTGACCCCTTCTTAGGTCGCGCGCTTCAGGTCGGGCGTTCTGGTGCGGCTACCAGTTGTGCCAGCCGTTGTGCCAACCGCCGTTGCCCCAACCACCGTTGTGCCAACCGCCATTGCCCCAGCCGCCGTTGTGCCAACCACCGTTGCGCCAGCCGCCGTTGCCCCAACCGCCATTGTGCCAGCCGAACAGGTCGCCCAGGAGTCCGCCGTTACCCCAACCGCCGTTGTGCCAGCCGTTGCCCCACCAGGCGAGCTGCACGTTGTCGTCGCCGGAAGCCTGATCCGTGTCGCCGGCCTTCGGGACCTCGACGACGACGGAGATGGAATTGCGGATGGCTTCGAGGCGAAGCGCCACCGATTCAGGGGTTCCCTTGGCCGGCGCGCTGTCGCTGGATTTCGCGGCCGAGGCATCGGCCGCGGCCAGGCTCATCGACAGTCCCAGGATTCCCGACGGCAGCAAGGCCGCCAGGGCCCGCAACGAGCGACGGTCCTGCGCCATGATCAATCCCCTCAATCAGTCCCAGGCGGCGTCGACGATGCGGCCATCCTCCGACAGAACCAGGGTCAGCCGGTTCGGATCGAAGGCATAGCTCGGAATCCCGTCGGTCGGCTTGATGACCCGCAGGTTCCACGGCAGATCGGCTTCGCGCACGACACTGTCGGCTGCGGCACCTGCCGGCGACTGCGCGCCCTTGGCCACGAAGAACTTGCCGCGGCACTTGGCGCAATCTTCCTTGGGCGCCGCGATCTCGGCATAGCCCGGCAGGGTCTTCAGCGTGATCGCATTGGTACCCGAGCGCACCCGCACGCCCTTGTAGGGATGGCCTTTGTCGACCGGCAGCAGCGCCTCGAACGGCATGAACGGACCCAGCGGCGCCGGGCTCGTCGGCACCGTCCCCTGGAAGATCAGGTCGAGGATGCCGTCGACCGGCTCGCCCTGTGTGATCGGAATCAGATGCGGCGAAGACCAGGCGGACGACGACACCAGGCCACGGACGCGGATCAGATCGAAGCCGCCGGCGCGCTCCGAGCGCAAGACCTCGACGCTGGTCACCATCGTGACTGGCCACGGCGTCACGTCGGCCGGCGGTCCACTGGCCGACGGTGGCGGCCCGCCGGACTGGGACTGTGACGGGGACTGCGCCTGGGCGCCCAGCGTCCAGGCCACCGCGGACAAGCAAACAATGGCGAAGAGTGTGCTTCTGTTCATGGCTTCCTCGTCCGCTTACCAGTTGTGGAAGCCGTTGTGCCAGCCCCCGTTGCCCCAACCACCGTTGTGCCAGCCGCCACCACCGTTGCCCCAGCCGCCATTGTGCCAGCCGCCGCCACCGTTGCGCCAACCGCCATTGCCCCACCAGGCGAGCTGGGGACCGGCCTGGTCCAGCGTCTCGCCCTCGACCGACGGTACCGTCACGACAACTGACACGGAATTGCGGATGGCCTCCAGACGAAGCGCCACCGATTCAGGCGTTCCTTTGGCGGGCGTACTGCCGGTGGATGTCGCCGCCGACGCATCGGCTGCTGCCAGGCTCATCGACAGTCCCAGGATTCCAGACGGCAACAAGGCCGCCAGAGCTCTTAGCGCACGACGATCTTCGGCCATGTCATCTCCCACTCAAATCAATCCCAGGCGGCATCGACGATGCGGCCATCTTCCGACAGAACCAGGGTCAGCCGGTTCGGATCAAAAGCATAGCTCGGCAGTCCCTCGGTCGGCTTGATGATCCGCACGTTCCACGGCAGGTCGGCTTCACGCACGACGCTGTCGGCCGCAGCACCTGCCGGCGGCTGCGCGCCCTTGGCCACAAAGAACTTGCCGCGGCACTTGGCGCAGTCTTCCTTGGGCGCCGCGATCTCGGCATAGCCCGGCAGGGTCTTCAGCGTGATGGCGTTGGTCCCCGAGCGCACGCGCACGCCCTTGTAGGGATGGCCGGTAGCGACCGGCAGCAAGGCTTCGAACGGCATGAACGGACCCAGCGACGCCGGCGTCGTCGGCACCGTGCCCTGGAAGATCAGGTCGAGGATGCCGTCGACCGGCTCGCCCTGCGTGATCGGGATCAGATGCGGCGAAGACCAGGCGGACGACGACACCAGGCCACGGACGCGAATGATGTCGAGGCCGCCGGCACGTGCCGAGCGCAGGACCTCGATGCTGGTCACCATCGTGACCGGCCACGGCACGACCGCGGCAGGCGGTCCACCGGCTGACTGTGGCGGCGGTGGCCCACCCGACGCAGGCTGGGCCTGGGCACTGAGCGTCCAGGTCGCGGCGGACAGGCACGCAAGGGCGAAGATCAAGGACTTGTTCATGGCATCCTCGGTGGCTGCGCCGATGAGGCGGCGGGTTGGGCGGCGGATTGGGCAATGGCAGACAGACCGTCGTCAGGCAGGCTTTGCTCGAACTTGTCGAAGGCTTCCAGGATCAGGTCGGTCGGCACCATCTGGGTGAGCGTGCAGAACGACGTCGTCGTGCTGTCGAACCGGCCGTTCTCGAAGAACTTGTTCACCGGGGCGCCGCCACCGCAGACGGAGAAGTACTCGCAGTGGGCGCGGCATGCCTCGACGCCTTTTGTGATGTCACGCAAGAATGCCGAGTCGACGCTGGCCTGGTAGATCTCGGCCAGCGACTGGCGGTTGATGTTGCCTAGCAGGAAGTCGTTGTAGTCGGCGTTCTTGTAGCCCAGCAGCTCCGGCGAGAAGCTCGAGACGTTGCCGTGGCTGTCGACGTTGATCATGCCCAGCGGCTCTACCTGGATGTTGCGCGCACGCACGCCTTCGGGGCGGAACACGCGCGGCAGGGCATGGTCGATCTCGCGCACGAACTTCACGCGCCCGCCGGCCCGCGCGAGATGCCAGAAGGTCCGCAGGAAGGTCTCGTAGCGCTGGCGGAGCTCGGCGCCCTGGAACAGATCGGAGACGTAGTCGCCCTCCGACTCCTCGACATTGAAGCAGACGTGGTCGATGCCTTCGGAGACGTAGAACGCCAGCATTTCCTCCGGCATCTCCAGGCTGGCGCGCCCCAGCACCGAGAGGATGTGGAACGGGTAGCCGGCGTCACGCAGGCGGCGGACGCCGGCGATTGTCTTGTCGAAGGTGCCGGCGCCGCTGCGCGTCTTGCGGTTGGCGTCGTGCAGCTCGCGCGGACCGTCGATGCTGATGCCGACGCCGACGTTCCATTCCTTGAAGAAGTCGCACCACGCGTCGTCGATCAGCATGCCGTTGGTCTGGAACGAATGCCTCACCCTGACCGGCCAGGGTCCATCCTTGGGCCGCAGCCGCTCGATCGTGGCGAAGGCCTCGCGATAGAACGCGACGGGCACGGCCAGCGGTTCGCCGGCATGCCACAGAACGGTGAGTTCGGGATTGTTCCAGCCCGAGGCGAACAGCTCGGTGAAGAGCTTGGTCACCGTCGACTGGGCAATGACGTGCTTGTTGCTGCGATCGGGCAGGTAGCAATAGGAGCAGTTAATGTTGCAGAACGGCGTCGGCTGGATGATCACCATCTCGACTTCAGGCCGGCCGACCGGCGCCAGCAGGGGAGAAAAGCTCTGCACGTCGCGGCCGGCTTACCAGTTGTGCCAGCCGTTGCCCCAGCCGCCGTTGTGCCAGCCACCGTTGCCCCAACCGCCATTGTGCCAACCACCGTTGCCCCAGCCACCATTGTGCCAACCCCAGCCGCGATGCCAGCCGTTGCCCCACCAGGCGAGCTGGGTCTCCGGTTCGCCGTCGGCAGTCTCGGTGCCGTCGCCGATCGGCTTCACGACCACCGAAATGGAATTGCGGATTGCCTGGAGGCGCAGCGCCACCGAGCCCGGATCCTTCGACGTACGCTCGCCGGTCGAGGTCGCGGCCAAGCTGTCGGCCGAGGCGAGGCTGATGGAAAGGCCGAGGATACCGGAAGGCAACAGGGCCGACAGGGCGCGCAACGAACGACGATCCTGAGTCATTTCATCTCCGATCGAATTCTGGCGCGTAACGCGCGGCGGCTGCGTTTCAGCCGGCACGATAATCGGACTTGGCGCCGGCTGACAAATGAAAACTAGTCGGGCGAAAACTAGCCGGTCTCGCCATCCCGCAAGGGTGCGGTCCGCGCCAGCACGCTCACTTCCACCCACATGCCGCGAAACGAATCCGTCATGCCGACGAAACTTCCGGTCACCGGCGTCGCCTGATGGATGTCGCGCGCGACAGCGACAGGGATGAGATTATGGCTGCCGACGCTGCGGTTGGTCGGATCGAAGGTGATCCAGCCGGCGCCCGGCAGGTAGACCTCGGCCCAGGCGTGGGTCGAGCCGGAGTCGTCCGACCCCACCCGGTCGCGGTCGGGATTGTAGAGGTAGCCGGAGATAATCCGCGCGCCGAAGCCCAACGTCCGCGCCGCATCCACGAACAGGACGGCGAAGTCGCGGCACGAGCCCCAGCCGCGGTCGAGCGTCTCGAGCGGCGCCTGCGTGCCCTCGACCTCGCGGCTCTGGTAGCGGATGCGCTCAGCCACGCCGGCGCTCAGGTCTTTTAGCAGGGACAGCGTGTCGGTGGGATTGCTGCGCACGAAGGCGGCCACCCACTTGTTCAGGCGGCCCTCGGGATCCTCGTACAGGGGCATCGCGAGTTGGCCGAGATCGGCCCACTCGTCGTCGGAATAGTTGAAAGGATAATGGATCGCCGAGCCCGCAATATCGAACACCGGCCACGGGTCGCCGCCCAGCTGCAGGAGGACCGCGCTGTCGATCACCAGCCTGTCGGTCATGGAATCGAAGCTGGCCGTGGCGATCGCATTGCCGAACACGTCATGCGCCCAGCTCACGGTGGCTTTAGGCGTCACCGTCACGTCGCTCGAGATCAGGCGCAAGTCTCGGCTCTCGCGCGGGCGCAGCATCAGGCGGTGCGGCCCCAGCTTCACGGGCTGATGGTAGAGGTAGGTCGTCCGGTGCCGGATCGTGAGCGCGATCATGTGCCGATGCCCTTCAAACGAACCTCCAGATATGCAAAGGCCCCGCACTGTGAGGCGCGGGGCCACCGGATGCTACACATAAGCGCTGCATCCGTCGGGCTCGATCGCATCGGCTTCTCCTGCGTCCGCTCGCCGGTACATCCGTGGTCGGGCGGAGCGAAGAAGCAGCGGCGCGATCAGCCGCAAGTCGTTAGCCGCCGAAATCGCCTGGGCGAAGTCAGCCTGGCGAAATCAGCCGACAGCCTTGAGGTTGTCAGCCGACATCTTGCCGCTACGGCGGTCGGCGACCAGCTCGTACTCGACCTTCTGGCCCTCGTTGAGGCTGCCAAGGCCGGCGCGCTCGACGGCGCTGATGTGCACGAAGGCATCGCTGCCGCCGTTATCGGGCTGGATGAAACCAAAGCCCTTTTGAATATTGAACCACTTCACGGTTCCCGTAGCCATGGGAGAACCCTTTCACAAACGTAGATATGCTTACCCGCAAATGTGCGCGGGCCGTCGAAGTCGCATTTATTTCGGGATTGAGTTGGGTGGCGTAGCGCTGACCTCAAGGGTCGGGGCATGGCCAAAGTCATCTTTCCGTGTATCGACAGGAGGCATATGGGCGCTAATGCGGGGTTTTGCAAGAGCCTATCTCGCCGTCTTGCCCTTGCATCGGAGCGTCCCCACCCTCATTTGCCCATTGCAGCGGCATTTACGTGGTCCTGGCGACCCCGAAAGGCCCCTACCCGAAAGGGCCGCAATGGCCGGCGGACAGGCTCCTTCTTCCTCGGATGCGGCGCTCCGGCGGGCGGCGGCGATATTCGCACGGCCCGTGGAATGGCACAGCATCGTCCAGCTCGTGACCTCGTTCGGGCCATTCCTCGCCGGTTGTGCCGCGATGTACGCGGCCTTCCCCGTCTCCCCCCTCCTCACCGTGGCGCTCGGCCTGCCGACCGGCGTATTGCTGGTGCGGATCTTCATCATCCAGCACGACTGCGGCCACGGCTCGTTCTTTGCCTCAGCCCTCGCCAACATGGTGATCGGCCGCCTGTGCAGCCTCATCACCTTCACGCCCTACGCCAACTGGGGCCGCCAGCACGCCGCCCATCACGCCAATTGGAACAATCTCGACCGGCAGAGCGCCGGCAGCGACATCTATTCGGCCTGCCTGACAGTGCGCGAATATCTGGCGCTGACGCCGGCACGCCGGTTCTTCTATCGGCTGCCGCGCCATCCGCTGATCGCCAACATCCTGCTGCCGCCGCTGGTGTTCCTGGTGCTCTATCGCGTGCCCTTCGACACGCCCCAGGGCTGGGCGCGCGAGCGCCGGTCGGTCTGGCTGACCGACCTCGCCCTCGCCACCCTGTACGGATCCCTGGTCGCGCTGTTCGGCTGGCGCGCGGTGCTGACGGTCCACCTGCCGATCATGATCGTGGCTTCGATCCTGGGTGTCTGGCTGTTCTCGCTGCAACATCGCTTCGAGACCTCGCGCTGGCTGGCTCATGGCGACTGGAGCTTCGTCGAGGCGGCGCTCGAAGGCTCGTCGTATTTCAGGCTGCCCCGCGTGTTGCACTGGCTGACTGGCAACATCGGCTTCCACCATGTCCATCACCTCAATCCGCGCGTACCGAACTACCGCCTCGGCGCCTGCCACGACGCCATCGAGGCGTTGCGGCCGGTGCGCGGCCTCAGCCTCCGCGGCGGGCTTGGCGCGCCCCGGCTCACTTTGTGGGACGAGGCGCACGGCCGGCTCGTGCGCTTCGCCGATGTAGCTCGCTGAGATGGGTGCCCTGAATAAGACAGCGCGTTCATTGGACGCGCTTGCATAAGCGGTGTACGGCTGACGGAAGAAACGATGTGCGCTTCCGCCTCAGACGCGACGCGCGCCGATGAAAGACGGGCTCGTATGCCCCGTCTTGCTCCCGATCCTCCTGATCCTGCTGATCGACGGCGGCGCTATTTTGCGAACGCCGACACTGAGGCCGCTCGACGGCTCAAAAGGACTTCCCATGAAAATGCCCGAAAACACCAGCGCCTATGTCTGGGGCGCCGCGGTCGGCGCCATCGCGCTCGCCGTCGTGGGCTTCGGCTGGGGTGGCTGGGTGACCGGCGGGACCTCGACCAAGACTGCCGCCACTGCCGCGGCCGACGCCAAGGTGGCCGCCCTCGCGCCGATCTGTGCCGACCGCTTCCGCGCCCAGGGCGACTCCGCGGTAAAAATCGCCGAACTCACCAAGGCCAGCACCTGGGATCGCGGCAATGTCGTCGAGAAGAGCGGCTTCGCCATGATGCCGGGCAGCAAGACGACGGACTCCGATGTCGCGCGCGCCTGCGCCGAGATCCTGGCGAACCCGCCGACGCCCAAGACTTGATAGCTTGAAGACCTGATAGTTGCGGTCTCGCCCCTCCTCCGTGCGATAAAGCACGGAGCGGGGGGACGAGGCATGAGCCAGACCGGCACCGGCTATCGACCGGTCGACAAGGACTACTTCGACAGGCGCGGACTGCGCCGTTACGCCGGCGTCGCGTCCCTGTGGGCGCTGGGCGTCGGCGCCGTCATCTCCGGCCACTACTCGGGCTGGAACCTCGGCCTGCTGGCCGGCGGCTGGGGCGGCTTTGCACTTGCGGCCGTCCTCGTCGCCCTCATGTATCTCTGCCTCGTCTTCTGCATCGCCGAGATGGGCGCGGCCCTGCCGCACACCGGCGGCGCCTATTCCTTCGCGCGCGCCTCGATGGGCCCGTGGGGCGGCTTCATCACCGGCCTCTGCGAGAACGTCGAATATGTGCTGACGCCCGCCGTGGTCGTCTCCTTCCTCGCGACATATCTCGCCGCCGTCTTCGAGACGCCGCCAGCGTGGCTGCCGCTCTACTGGATCGGCTGCTACGCGATCTTCATCGCGCTGAACGTCTGGGGCGTCGAACTCTCGTTCAAGGTCACCGTTGTCGTCACCGTGGCGGCACTCGCCTGCCTCGCGCTGTTCTGGATCACGGCGCTTCCTGTTGCCGACTTTCAGCGCTTCGCCCTCAACATCGGCGCCGGGCCCGACGGCAAGCCGGTCGAACTGCCCCAGGGCGGCGGCCCGCTGCTGCCGTTCGGCCTCTACGGCGCGCTGGCGGCCATGCCCTTCGCGGTCTGGCTGTTCCTCGCCATCGAACAACTCCCGCTGGCCGCCGAGGAATCGGTCAACCCACGCCGCGACATGCCACGCGGCATCATCGCCGCCCTCTTCACGCTCTTCGTCTCGGCCGCCCTCATCGTCTGGCTCAATCCCGCCGTCGGCCCGGGCAGTTACAAACTCGCGACCTCGGGCGAGCCGCTGCTCGACGGCTTCCGCGCCACCACGGGCGGGACGCTGGCCAAGGTGCTGGCATTAGTCGCCTGCGTCGGCCTGATCTCGAGCTTCCACACCATTCTCTTCGCCAAGGGACGGCAGATCTATTCGCTGTCGCGCGCCGGCTATTTTCCACGCTTCCTGTCGATCACCCACGCACGTCACAAGACGCCGCATGTGGCGCTGCTCGCGGGCTCGACCGTGGCGCTCGTCCTCATGTTCGCGCTGTGGTTCGGGATGGGAGCGGAATCAGGTGCCGCCACGATCCAGGGCATGCTGCTCAACATGGCAGTGGCCGGCGCCATGCTCTCCTATCTCGCGCAGGCCGTGAGCTTCATCGTGCTGCGCCTCAATCGACCCAGCCTCGACCGCCCCTACCGTTCGCCGCTGGGTATCGCCGGCGCAGTCGTGACGTTGGTCTTGGCGCTGCTTACGCTCGCCTTCCAGCTTCTCGATCCGGTGTTCGTGACCAGTGTGCTGGGCGTCGGCGCCTGGTTCGCGATCGGCATCGCCTGGTTTGCCGCCGTCGGCCGCCATCGCCTCGTGCTGTCGCCGGAGGAAGCCTTCGCGCTAAAAGCCGCCCTCAAAGCGGAAGAATCAGTTGCGGAATGACGCCTCGACCGCGGCCTCGCGGTCGCGCTCGGCCAGACTGTGCGCCACCTGCTTGCGCAGGCGGTCGAGATCCGGGCCGCGCAGCACGCTGCGCTTTGTCTCCGGGTGGGTGATCGGATTGACCGGCTTGCCGTCAGCCAGCAGCTCGAAATGCAGATGCGCGCCGGTCGAGCGGCCGGTGCTGCCGACGAAGCCGATGACGTCGCCGCGCGACACCTTCGTGCCCGCGACAATGCCCGGCGCGAAGCCGGAGAGATGGCCGTACACGGTGGCGAGCTTGCCGGCATGGTCGATGCGGATCCAGTTGCCGTAGCGGCCGTTGGGCGCCGCACCGATCACCACGCCGTCGGCCGCGGCACGAACTGGCGTTCCCGTCGGCGCCACCAGGTCGACACCCTCGTGCATGAACAGCGAGCGCGTGACCCGCGGTGCATGCTGCCAGTTGCCGCCATTCAAACCGCCGGGAGCTGCGTAGCCGGGCGTCGAACGGCCGTAGGACGACGCCCCGCCATAGGACGAGAGCGGCTTCTCGCCGGTAATGGTGCCGGGCTTCAGGCCGGGCGGCAGTGCCGGCGGCGTCCGCAAGGGGCCGCCCATGGCGCCCGACTTGCCGGCGGTCGGCGGCGGCGGCGGCTGGCCGAACGGATCGGCGCGCAGGCCAAAGCCCGAGGAAATGGAAACGATCTCGACCGGCAGGCGCATGGCGGGCGGCGTCGCCCCCTGCCCGTTGGCCAGCCAGAAAAGCTCGGCCCCGTCGCGCGTGCGAAAGCGATGGATGGCAAGCGTGCCCTTGGCCGTGGTGCGAAGCTCCGCCCAAACCACGCGGCCGGTGCCGATCGGCGTGCCGGTCACGGTGAAGGTCTGCTCGTAGCGGACATGGAAGCGGTCGCCGTCGCCGACCTCGCGGCCGAGATCGATCGACGTGGCGAATGCCTGCAGCGCCTCGACCATCGCCGCCGCCGGCACGCCGGCCGTGGCCGTCGATGCCTCGAGCGATCCCGCGATGGTGCCGTCGACGGCGATCTGGCGCGTGAACGCCAAGGATTCCTGCGACGCATCGTCGGTCTGCGCTGACGCGCCCGACCCGAACAACAACGCGCCCGCGAGCGCCGCGACGAGAGATGACTTGTTCATGTGCGGGACTCCTACCGCACTCGGGGGGCGGTCGGCCATGCCTGTGTCAACGTGTCGTGGCCGGTCACGAATCGATCACGGTCCCTGCGGCTTCCATGCCTTTGCGCGCGCATCGGCGTCGGCGATCTGCGCCTGGGTCATGCGCTTGGCCAGCGTCGCCTTGTCCTTGATGGCCTGATCGAGGCGATCCTGGTTCTTCGACGTGTAGCCTTTGATGGCGAGCGTCAGCCACTTGTAGGCTTCTACATCGTTGTGCGGCGGTATGCCCTCGCCGAAACCGTACATGAAACCGATGTCGTTCTGCGCCCGCGCATAGCCCTGGTCGGCGGCGAGCCGGTACAGCCGGGCGGCTTCGGTGTGATTGCGCGGCACGCCCTCGCCGCTCCAGTACATGGCGCCCAGCAGCGTCCGCGCCTCGGCATTGCCCTTGTCGGCCCAGACTTTCCAGAGGCGCGCCGCCGTCGCCATGTCCTTGCGCTCGTAGGCGCCGGCCGCCTGGCGCATCTCGGCCTCGAGCGATTGGGCCGCGACGGGTGCGGCGGTGATGACGAGGATGGGGACGGGGCCGGCAAAGAGTGCGGCAACGACGACCAGCAGCTTCATGATGTTCATGGCGCCATCCTATTGCCCGCCCCTTCAATTTCAATCACGGTGTGCGCAATGGAAATCGACGCCGCCTCAATCCACCTGCCCCTGATGGCGCGTTTCGCCATCGTCATGTTCCTGCTCCTGGCGACGCCCTATATCGCCCGGCGCCTAAAAATTCCCGCCGTGGTCGGCTACATCCTGGTCGGAATCCTGGTCGGGCCGCATGTGCTGAGCGTGCTGCCGGGCAATTCCAAGGTCGGCGAGTTCTTCGCCGAGCTGGGCAAGCTCCTGCTGATGTTCTTCGTCGGCCTCGAGATCGACATGCAGCAGTTCCGCGAGCATCGCCGGAAGTCGCTGGTCTTCGGCCTCGCCACCTTCGCCCTGCCGATGGCGGCCGGCGTCGCCATCGGGCTCGTCTTCGGCTACTCGATGCTGTCGGCCATCCTGATCGGCTCGCTGCTGGCCTCGCACACGCTGATCGCCTACCCGCTGGTGATGCAGGCGGGCCTCGCCAAGTACCTGCCAGTGACCGTGACGGTGGGCGCCACCATCCTCACCGATACGCTGTCGTTGCTGGTGCTGGCGGTCTGCGTCACAACGCACAAGGCGGGCTTCATGAGCCCCACAGCACTCGCCATTCAGCTCGCCGAGCTCGCGCTTTTCATCTTCATCATGGTCTATGTGCTGGGCCGCACCGGCCGCTGGCTGTTCGCCCGCTTCGGACGGACCGACGAGGCCTCTTTCGCCCTGATGCTGATCATCGTCGGCATCGGCGCGGCGCTGGCCGAAACGCTGCAGCTCGAGGGCATCCTCGGCGCCTTCCTGGCCGGCATCGCGGTCAACGAGGCGGTGCGCGACACTCCGGCCAAGGAGAAGATCGAGTTCCTCGGCAATGCCTTCTTCATCCCCTGCTTCTTCATCGTCACCGGCTTCCTGATCGACCTCAAGGTCTTCGCAGCGACGCTCTCGACCCAGGCCGCCCTGGTCGCCGCCATCGTGGCTGGACTGATGGCATCGAAATGGATGGCGGCCGAGCTCGTGGGCCGCGTCTGGAAGTTCTCCGCCAACGATCGTGGCCTGATGGGCTCGCTCACTTTCCCGCAGGTGGCCGCCACGCTCGCCACGGCGATCGTGGGCTACCAGGCGATGAACACCGCCGGTCAGCGCCTGCTCGACGAGCGCATGCTGAACGCGGTGCTGGTGCTGGTGATCGTGACCTCGGTGGTGGGCCCCATCCTCACCGCGCGCTTCCTGCGCAAGGTCGCGCCGAATTAGGGCCGCGTCTCAGCCGCCGTCGCCGATCAGCGAGTAAGGCGCCCAGAACAGCGGATGGGCATAGGTAAAGACCGTCTTGCCCTTATCGTCGGTGAAGCCCGGCCCGTCCATCAGCCCCGTCATGGCCTCGCGCAACGCCTCCGCACGCGACAGCTTCGAATCGGCCGCCTGCCGCCTGAACAAATCGGTCACAAGATCGCGCGCCGATTGCGAATGCACCGACCAGTTGGTGACCAGGATGGCGCGCGTCCCGGCATAGAAAAACGCACGGCCGAGACCGGAGGCGGCTTCGGCGCCGGCCCCGTCGCCCGCACCGGTGTTGCAGGCCGAGAGCACGACCCAGTCGGCATCGAGTTTCAGCGCGAGGATCTTCTCCAGCGTCAGCAGCCCGTCGCCGCTGCCGCCCGTGACCGATGGTGCGCTGAGCGCCAGCGCCGGCTGGTGCAGCCCATCCAGTTCGCCCGCCACCAGCCCGTGCGTCGCAAAGGCCACGACGCGATACTTCGACAGGTCGGTTTGGGTAACGTTCTCCTCGCTGGCGGCCTTGCCGAGATTGAGCACCTTGTTGCCATCGGTCTTCAGAGCCGCGGCGACCGAACGCAGCTCGTCGGCGGTATCGGGCAGCGCCGGCAGCGATCCCAGCGTGGCGTTTGCCAGTCCGGCTGTCTGCGGTGCCGAGCGCCGCTCGAGCGGCGTGCTGCCCGATGCCGGCGGCGTCGGTGGCGCGTTCTTGAGTGCCTCGGCGGCCTGTTCGGTGCTGAACACCGGATCGCCGAAGCCGATCAGCGGCTGGCGCCCTGGTGTGCTGGCCGACAGCTGCCGCAGCGTGCGGAAGGCTGCCGCCGACGGCATCAGGCTGACGGCATGGGTGCGGGCAAGCCACGGCAAACCGCGATAGGCCGCGAAGGCAGCGCCCGCGTCGGCGGGCATCGTGACCGGCGCCGTCGGCAGCACGCCCAGCGGCAGCAAGCCCAGCGCCCCGTTGGTCGCCACCACGAGATTGCGCGCCGGCCGCCATGTCGCCTCGATGGGCTTCAGCAGCAGCGTGTAAAGCTCCGAGGCCAAAGCCAGGTCGAAGGCCGGGATGTCGGAGACCGAGGTGACATTGGGCTCCAGCGCCTCGCGCAGTGTCTTGACCTTGGCTTCGATGTCGCCCGCTGTCGCGGGGATCACCGCGAAAGTCGCCGGGCCGATCTTGGACAGCGCCCAGACAAAACTCTTCTCGGCGCCGAAGTAGAAGGAGATGAACGCCTCGTCCGGCCGCAGTGCGGCGCGCACCTGCTCGGCGGTCGCAGGCTTCGGGTCGATCAGATCGGCATAGGCGGGAAAGCGCACACCGATTTCCAGCCGCACCTTGCCATGGTCGTCGCGCAGGCGGGCAACCTGGTCGCGCAAGGCGCCGACCCTCGCATCGTCGCGGTCGGTCGCCGGCAGCGCGAGCACACTGTTGAGCAGCCCGAAGGTCGCGGCGATTTCCTTGCGCAGATCCTGCTCGCGCCGGGCCAGCGCCGCCAGGACCGGATCCTGCGACACGCCCCGCGCACTCGAGGCTGCAAGCGCACTGGCGACCGAGCGCCCGCGCAGCGTGTCGGCCAGCCCAAAGGTCTCGGTTGCGACGGCGGCAACGTCATCCGTCCCCGCCAGGCGCGCCCGCAATGAAATGTCGGCTTCGATGATGCGGACGGTGTGGCGCCGATGGCGCCCCGGCCCGGCCGTACTCTCGTCGTCACCCGACAGCAACGCCAGCACGGGGACGGCGGCACGATAGGCCTGGAGTGCCTCGGCATTGCGGCCCGCAAGGGCGAGACCGAGCGCGCGGTAGCCTTCGGCGGTGGCGTAATAAAAATGGCTCTTCCGGGAATCGAGTGGGTGATTTTGGGGGATCATAGGGCGGGCAGCATGCAGGTGAGGACCTTGAGACGGAGATATTCTTCGTTACGCAATCCGTAGGCTCGTCGCTGCAGGACGCGGATCTTGTTGTTGAGTCCCTC
>CAMARK010000052.1 GCA_945860205.1 Reyranella massiliensis 521
CAGCAAGAGCAAAAGTCGGCATCAAGCCCGGCATCGCGGCAGTACCGCATCGAAGAGCAAGTAGGCTACCTACTGCGGCGCGCGCATCAACGCGCCAGTGCCATCTTCCAGGTCAGCATCGGCGATCCCAACATCACGCCGACCCAGTACTCGAGCCTGGTGAAGCTGAACGAGTACACTGAGCTGTCGCAGAATCTGCTCGGGCGCCTTGTCGGCATGGACAAGGCCACGATGCAGGGCGTGGTGCGGCGGCTGAAGGAGCGGGGCCTCGTCGATTCGCGGCCCGATCCCGGCGATGCGCGGCGCACGCTGCTCAGCCTGACGACGGAAGGCCAGCGGCTGGTGAACAAGCTCCTGATCAACGGCCCCGCAGTATCGCGCGAGACCATGAAGCCGCTCACCGCCCAGGAGCAGCGGCAGCTTCTCGAACTCCTGTCCAGGATCGTCTGAACCGGACTCAATTGCCGGACTCAATTGCCGGACTCAATTGTTTGACTCGCACGGCCTCTCTGGCCATCGTGCGTACACGAACGATATGGGTGAATACGTCCGTCCTTCGCGCCTTGAAGAGGCGTTATCGGCCCTCGCACGGCCGCATGTGGTGCTGGCGGGCGGCACCGATTTCTATCCGGCCCGGGTCGGGCGGACGATCGACGAAGACATCCTCGACATCAGCGCCATTGCAGTCCTACGGGGCATTTCCGCCACGACCGAGGGCTGGCGGCTGGGCGCCACCACGAGCTGGAGCGAGCTGATCGAAGCCGATCTGCCGCCTTTGTTCGATGGCCTGAAGCAGGCCGCGCGCGAGGTCGGCGGCCGGCAGATCCAGAACGCCGGAACCCTGGCCGGCAACCTCTGCAACGCCTCGCCGGCAGCCGACGGCGTGCCGAGCCTGCTGACGCTCGACGCCGAGGTCGAGATCGCAAGCCGGGCCGCGACGCGCCGCCTGCCGCTCGACCAGTTCATCACCGGCGTCCGCCGTACCGCGCTGATCTCAGGCGAACTGGTCGTCGCGATCCATATTCCCAAACCCGCGCGCGAGACGCAGAGCGCCTTCCTCAAGCTCGGCGCGCGGCGCTATCTCGTGATCTCGATCGCCATGGCCGCCGCCGCGATCGAGATTGTCGACGGCCGCGTCGTCGCCGCCCGCCTCGCCGTCGGCGCCTGCTCCGCCGTCGCCCAGCGGCTGCCGGCGCTTGAAGCGGTCCTCCTGGGCGCGCCGGTCGATCGACATCTGGCCGACCGGGTCGACCTCGCCCATCTCGCGCCGCTCGCGCCCATCGACGACATTCGCGGCAGCGCCAGCTACCGCAGCGACTCCGTCCTCGTGCTGCTGCGCCGCCTGCTGGCGGGGTTCGCGCCATGAAGGTGGTGTTCACCCTGAACGGCACGGCGGCGAGCTGGAGCGGTCCGCCGGTCACCCGGCTTGCCGCCGCGTTGCGCGACGATCTCGGCCTCACCGGCACCAAGGTCGGCTGCGATGCCGGCGACTGCGGCGCCTGCACCGTGCTGCTCGATGGCCGGCAGGTCTGCGCGTGTCTGGTGGCGGTCGGCCAGGTCGAGGGCCGTGCCGTCGAAACGGTCGAAGGCCTGGCCGGTGCCGACGGTACCCTGGCGCGTCTGCAAGATTCTTTCCTCGCGCACGGCGCCGCCCAATGCGGCATCTGCACGCCGGGCATGCTGATGGCAGCCGAGGACCTGCTGCGGCAGGTGGCACAACCGGACCGCCGCGAGGTCGAGGACGCGCTGGGTGGCGTGCTGTGCCGCTGCACCGGCTACACAAAGATCGTCGATGCCGTTCTGTCCGCTTCCGCGCAGGCGCCGGTGGTGGTGCCCGAGGCTGGCGCTGCCGTGGGAGCGCGCCTGCCGCGCGTAGATGGTCACGCCAAGGTCACAGGTCGCGACGTGTTCGGCGCCGACGGCATTCCGGCCGACGCTCTCTGGATCCGCGTGGTGCGTTCGCCCCATGCCCGCGGCCGGTTCGTGCTGGGCGATCTGGCGCCGTTGCGCGGGCGGCTGGCCGCCGTGCTCACGGCGTCGGATGTGCCGTTCAACGGTTTCGGCATCTATCCCGACATCAAGGACCAGCCGGTGCTGGCCGACGGGATCGTGCGTTATCGCGGCGAGGCAGTGCTGGCATTGGTCGGCGAGCGTGCGGCCGTGCTCTCCATCGGCGACGACGAAGTGCCGATTGCCTGGACCGCCGAGCCGCCGGTGATGGGCATCGATGCGGCAACGGCGGCCGATGCGCCATTGGTCCAGGCCGACAAGCCGAAAAACCTGCTGCTGGACGGCGGCGTGCGCCATGGCGATGCGGCGGCGGCCTTCGCTGATTGCGCCGCCGTGGCCGAAGGCGTGTTCGAGACCGCCTTCGTCGAGCATGCCTATATCGAGCCCGAGGCCGGCTGGGCCCGGCGCGTGGGCGACCGCATCGAAATCCATGTCACGACGCAGACGCCCTACATGGACCGTGACGAGATCGCCAACGTGATGCGGCTCCGGCCCGAGAGCGTGCGCATCGTGCCGACCGCCTGCGGTGGCGGCTTCGGCGGCAAGCTCGACCTCTCGGTTCAGCCTCTGGTGGCGATCGCGGCCTGGCTGCTGAAGCGGCCCGTGGCCTGCGTCTACACAAGGCCCGAAAGCATGGCCGCCACCACCAAGCGTCATCCGGCCCGCGTCTCGGCCAAATTCGGTTGCGACGCCGAGGGCAAGCTGGTGGCCTGTGACGTGTCGGCGACCTTCGATACCGGCGCCTATGCCTCGTGGGGGCCGACCGTCGCCAACCGAGTGCCGGTCCATGCCATGGGACCCTATGCCGTGCCCCATGTGCGGACCTGGGGTGAGGCCTTCTTCACCAACGGCCCGCCGGCCGGCGCCTTCCGTGGCTTCGGCGTGCCGCAGGCTGCCATCGCCCACGAGGCGATGATGGACGAGCTGGCCGATCAGCTCGGCATCGATCGCCTCGAATTCCGGCACCGCAATGCGCTCCGCGCCGGCGACAGGACGGCGACGGGACAGGTGCTGGCCCATTCCGCCGGTCTCGCGCAATGCCTCGAGGCGCTGCGGCCACATTGGCTGAAGGCGCGCGACGAGGTTGCGGCGTTCAACGACAAAGGTGGCATCAGGCGCCGCGGCGTCGGTGTCGGCTGCATGTGGTACGGCATCGGCAATACGTCGATGTCCAACCCCTCGCGCATGCGCGTGGGCCTGTCGCCGGCCGGCACGCTCACCCTCTACAGCGGCGCGGTCGATATCGGGCAGGGCAGCAACACCATCATGACCCAGATCGCGGCCGACGCGCTCGGCCTGCCGGCGGCGCAGTTCGCCTTGGTCCAGGGCGACACTGATCTCACCGCTGACGCCGGCAAGACCTCGGCGTCGCGCCAGACCTTCGTGTCGGGCAGGGCGGCCGAAGGCGCGGGCAAGGATCTCCGCCAGCAGATCCTGCGGCTGGCCAATGCCGGGACCGAGGCGGCGCTGTCGCTGGATGGCGCCAGGCTCACGGTGCGCGACGGCGCGGAGGTCCGCACCATCGACCTCGCGACGACCGAGGCCCTGATGGGCGAGGGCACGTTCGATCCGCCGACCACGCCGCTCGACGCCAACGGCCAGGGCATCCCCTACGCGACCTATGCCTTTGCCGCGCAAATGGCCGAGGTCGAGGTCGACACCGAACTCGGTACCGTGAAAGTGCTGCGCATCGTGGCGGCCCACGATGTCGGCAAGGCGATCAACCCGACCTTGGTCGAAGGCCAGATCGAGGGCGGCATCGCGCAGGGGTTGGGCCTCGCCCTGATGGAAGAATTCCTGCCCGGCCGCACCGAGAACCTGCACGATTACCTGATCCCGACCATCGGCGACGTGCCCCTGATCGAATGCATCCTGATCGAGGATCGTGAACCGCTCGGCCCCTCCGGCGCCAAAGGCGTGGGCGAACCCGGCCTCGTCCCGACGGCGCCGGCCATCCTGGGCGCCGTTCATCACGCCACGGGCGTGCGCGCGCACCGCGTTCCGCTGTTGCCGCACCGCTTGCGTGAGGCCATCGTCTCTTTGAAGGGGACAGGGGCATGAGCGACGACATCTCGCTCACCGAGGCCGAGCGCGCCGCCAGCATCGTGCGCTGCGACGCCTGTCCCGTGCTGTGCCGCATCCGGCCCGGCCGCGCCGGCGCCTGCGACCGCTACGCCAACGAAGAGGGCAGGCTGGTGCGGGTCGATCCGCTGGTGCTGCTGGCCAAGCCCGATATTGCGCGCGTGGCCTTCGTCGAGGGCAACGGCGCCTGGCGCGGCGAACTCGGCAAAGGAGAAGGCGCGTTCGTCACCGGCATCGGCGCCACCACCACCTATCCCGACTACAAGCCGGCACCCTTCATCGTTTCCTCGAAGCACGACGGCATCGACATGGTCACGGTCGTGACCGAAGGCATTTTCAGCTACTGCGGTGTAAAAGTGAAAATCGACACCGACCGCTATCTTGGGCCCGAGCAGGCGGCAGTGCGGGTCAAGGGCGAGGCCGTGGGCCACGTCACCACGGCGGAATATGGCTCGCAGATGCTGTCGCTGGGCGGCGTGCATCACCTGACGGGCGGCAGCAAGAAGGAGGGCGTCGTCACCTGCGACGCGCTTTTAGCACTCTGCAATCGCGAGGCGGTGGAACTTTCGATCGACGGCGGCGCGACCGTCGTGGTCCAGGCCGAGAGGCCGCCGATCGTGAACGGCACGGCCGAGGAGCGCATGCGGGTGGGCTGTGGTTCGGCCGCCATCGGCATGTTCGCGCCGCAGTGGCACGGCCATGTCGATGAGGTGATCGTGGTCGACGATCACATCACCGGCGTTTTGAGCGAGCATCAGGGTGGCGCCTTCCTCGACATGAAGCCTGCCGGCATCCGCGTCCGCGGCCGCCGCTCGACGCCGGGCCGCTACTTCCAGGTGGCCGAACCGGGCCTCGGTTGGGGCGGCACCGACGTAAAGGATCCGCTGGAGATCATCGATCGCATCGATCCCAAGCAGGCCTGGCCTGGCCTCAGGCTGCTGATGGTCTCGACCACGGGCGAGCATTCGGCCTGGTTCGAACTCGACAAGGATTTGAAACCGCAACCCGTGCCGATGCCGGGGCCGGTGCGTCTCGTGGTCGAGCGGATTGCCGAGAATTGCGAGCCCGCGCTCTGCACCGTGCTGTTCATGGCCGGCGCCGGCGGTTCGTTGCGGGCCGGCGTCACGGAAAATCCGGTGCGGCTCACGCGGTCGGTGCGCGACACGCTGACCAAGGTCACCCTGGGCGGCGCGCCGGCCTTCGTCTGGCCGGGCGGCGGCATCACGCTGATGGTCGACGTGGCGCGCATGCCGGCCAATTCCTTCGGCTACGTGCCCACGCCGGCGCTGGTGGCGCCGATCGAATTCACCCTGCGGGCCGACGACTATGCCGCGCTGGGCGGCTATAGCTCGCGCGCCGTCACGCTCGACAGCGTGCTGCGCGACCACAAGGTCCGCGTCGAATGAGCGCCGTCTCCGCCCGCCTGCCCGATGGCCGGCTGCATCTGCAGCAGGGGCCGATCGACCTCGTGATCGAGGCGTTCGGCGAGGCGGGCGAGGTCGGCCGCGCCTATGCCCAGGCGGCCGACCGATTCGCCGACATTCTCGAAACGCTGGTGAGCGAACTCGCGACGCTGCGCCGACCCATCGGTGAGGAGCCGCCAAGGCTGCAAGGGCCTGTCGCGCGTCGCATGGCCGAGGCGGTGTGGCCACATCGCGCGGTCTACATCACGCCGATGGCGGCCGTGGCGGGCGCGGTGGCGGACGAAGTGCTGGCAGCGCTGGTGCGGGGCCGCAGGCTCGACAAGGCCTACGTCAACGACGGCGGCGACATTGCGATCCATCTCGCGCCTGGCCATCAACTGCGGGCAGGCATCGTGGCCGACCTTCAGGCGCCGCAACTCTCGGGTTTCGCCACCCTTCACCACGACCGCCCGGTGCGCGGCATCGCCACCTCGGGCTGCGGCGGGCGCTCCTTTTCACTCGGTATCGCCGATTCGGCCACGGTGCTGGCCGCGACGGCGGCGGCAGCCGATGCGGCGGCGACGCTGATCGCCAACGCCGTCAACGTCGATGCCCTGGCGATCAGCCGTCGGCCGGCCTGTGAGATCGATCCCGACAGCGACCTGGGCGAGATCCCGGTGACGGTGAAGGTTGGCGATCTCTCGCCGGTCCTTGTCGCCGAGGCGTTGGACCGCGGCCTCGGCGAAGCCCGGCGGCTCAGGCTCTGCGGCCTGATCGACAGCGCGGCCCTCTCGCTGCAGGGACAATGGCGCATTGACGCCGGCAGCGGCGCGCTTGGCGAGGTGAGGGCGGGATGAGCGATCTGGTGAAACTGCGAAAGTACGTGGCGACGGTCGAGGAGACGCATCACGACGGCGGGCCGATGCTGGCGCGCGCGGTGACCAAGGCGGTGGTCGGCGGCGTGATCGCCAATCCTTATGCCGGCCGGCACGTCGCCGATATCCAGCCGATGATGAAGGCGCTGGAACCGCTGGCGGTCGATCTCACCGAACGCGTCATGAAGCTCTTGAATGCCAAGGGCTCCGACCTCGAAGCCTACGGCAAGGGTGTGGTCGTGGGTCTGGCCGGCGAGCTGGAGCACGCGGCGCTGTGGCACCAACCCTCGGGGTTCGGGATCCGCCACGCCATGGGAGGCGCCAAGTCGATCGTGCCCTCGACGGTGAAGGTCGCGGCGGGCGGTGCGCGCATCGATATTCCACTGCATCACGTGACCGCGGCCTATGTGCGCAGCCATTTCGACGCGATCGAGTTCTGCGTGCCCGACGGGCCCAGGCCCGACGAGATCGTGTTCATCGTCGCGGCCGCGATCGGTGGCCGCCCGCATGCCCGCGTCGGCGGGCTGACGGTGGATGGCATCAAGCTGGGAGACGGACAGCGATGAGCGATGCCCTGACGGCGGCGATGACGGCGCTCGACGACTATATGGCGGCGCTCAACCGCGGCGACGAGCCCGGCGTCAACGCCGCCTGCAATTTCCCGCATGTGCGTCTGGCCGGCGGCAAGGTCGTCGTCTGGCCGGACCATGGCGACTACAAACTCGACGATTTCATCGCGCGCGCCGGCGACGGTTGGCATCGCAGCACCTGGGACGAGCGCACACCGATCCATGTCGGCAAGAACAAGGTTCATCTCAAGGTGAAGTTCAGCCGCTGGCGCAAGGATGGCTCGCTGTTGGGCGCCTTCGAGACGATCTACATCGTGACCTTTCAAAACGGTCATTGGGGCATACAGGCGCGGTCGAGTTTCGCCGACTGAGCGCTTGTGGGGTACGGGCTGGGCTCGCTACGCTCAGTCCAGAGAGTATTTTCACAGTTTTACGGAGGGGGATGTCATGCTGACCCGCAATAACCTGCTCGCCGGCACCGCGGCGCTCGTCGCGCTATCGCTGTTCGGACCGGCCGGCGCGCAGACGCCGATCAAGATCGGCGAACTCAACAGCTATAAGGTCTTTCCGGCCTTCCTCGAGCCCTACAAGAAGGGCATTGAGCTCGCGGTCGAGGAGGTGAATGCGGCCGGTGGTGCGCTCGGCCGCAAGATCGAGGTCATCAGCCGCGACGACAATGGCAATCCCGGTGACGCGGTGCGCGTGGCCGAGGAGCTGATGAGCCGCGAGCAGGTGTCGTTCCTGATCGGCACCTTCCCGTCAAACGTCGGCCTCGCGGTCGCTGACTTCGCCAAGCAGCGCAAGGTGCTGTTCATCGCGGCGGAGCCGCTGACCGACAAGATCGTCTGGGACTCGGGCAACGCCTACACCTTCCGCCTGCGCACATCGACCTACATGCAGACAGCGATGCTCATTCCCGACGCCGCCAAGCTCAACAAGAAGCGCTGGGCGATCGTCTATCCGAATTACGAGTACGGCCAGTCGGCCACGGCGGCGTTCAAGAAGCTTCTCAAGGAGAAGCAGCCCGACGTCGAGTTCGTGGTCGAGCAGGCCCCGCCCCTCGGCAAGATCGACGCCGGTGCCGTGGCCCAGGCCCTGGCCGACGCCAAGCCCGATGCGATCTTCTCCTCGCTGTTCGGCGCCGACCTCGCCAAGTTCGTGCGCGAGGGCCAGACGCGGGGCCTGTTCAAGGGTGTGGAGGTATTCAACCTGCTGGCCGGCGAGCCGGAATATCTCGATCCGCTGAAGGAGGAGGCGCCCGAGGGCTGGTACGTGACCGGCTATCCCTGGAGCGAGATCAAAACTCCGGAGCACACCAAGTTCCTCAACGCCTACCAGGCCAAGTTCAAGGACTACCCGCGCCTAGGCTCCGTCGTGGGCTACGCAACGGTGATGTCGGCCGTCGAGGCGATCAAGAAGGCGGGTTCGCTCGACCAGGACAAGCTGATTGCGGCCATGAGCGGGCTGAAACACATGACGCCGTTCGGCATGGTCGAGTATCGGGCAATCGACCATCAATCGACGATGGGCGCCTACGTCGGTCGCATCGCCGTCAAGGATGGCAAGGGCTACATGAAGGACTGGCGTTTCATCGACGGCAAGGATGCGCTGCCGAGCGATGCCGAGATCCTGAAGATGAGGCCGAAGAACTGACGGTGGCGTAGCCACCGTCGATTGTCGTGACCTTCGCCTCCATCATCATCCAGCTCCTCAATGGGCTGGCCGCCGCGGCGTCTTTGTTTCTGGTGTCGGCTGGCCTGTCGCTGATCTTCGGCGTGACCCGGATCGTGAATTTTGCCCACGGTTCGCTCTACATGCTGGGGCTCTATGGCGCCTACTCGCTGATCCAGGCACTGGGCCGGACGCCCATGGGCTTCTGGAGCGCCGTCATCCTGGCCGCCCTCGCGGTCGGGCTGGTCGGCGTGCTGATCGAGGTGCTGGTGCTGCGGCGCATCTACCGCGCCCCCGAACTGTTCCAACTGCTGGCCACCTTCGCCGTCGTACTGGTGATCAAGGACGCAGCACTTTTCGTCTGGGGTGCCGAGGATCTGGTCGGGCCACGGGCGCCGGGCCTTTCCATGGCCGTGGAAATCCTGGGCAAGCGCATCCCGGCCTACGACCTGCTGTTGATCGCCATCGGCCCCGTGGTGCTGGGCATCATGTGGCTGCTGCTGACCCGCACGCGCTGGGGTGCGCTGGTGCGGGCAGCCACCCAGGACCGCGAGATGGTGGGGGCGCTGGGCGTCGATCAGGCCAAGCTCTTCACCTCGGTGTTCTTCGTGGGCTCGGTGCTGGCCGGCCTGGGCGGCGCGCTGCAAATCCCTCGCGAGCCCGCCAATCTCGAACTCGACCTCGCCATCATCGCCGACGCTTTCGTCATCACCGTGGTCGGCGGTCTCGGTAGTATCACCGGCGCGTTCCTGGCCGCCATCATTATCGGTGTCGCCAAGGCTTTCTGCATCGGCATCGGCACCGTCACCTGGTTCGGCTTCGAGATCTCCTTCTCCAAGCTCACCCTTGTGGTCGAGTTCCTGATCATGGCGGTGGTGCTGGTGGCGCGGCCTTACGGACTTTTAGGCAAGCCGCAGGCAGCACAGCGCATCGCCGCCGATCCCGTCCCGCCGCTCACCGCGCCGTCGTGGAAGATCGCGCTGGTGTGGGTGGTGTTGCTGCTGGCAGTACCACTGGTGGCCGACCGCTACATCACCATCATGCTGACCGACGTCGTCTGCTTCGCGCTGTTTGCCGTCAGCCTGCATTTCATCATGGGGCCTGCCGGCATGGTGTCGTTCGGCCATGCCGCCTATTTCGGCCTCGGCGCCTATGCCGCCGGTCTCCTGTTCAAGCGCGCCGGCCTGCCGATGGAGGCGGCGCTCCTGCTGGCGCCGCTTTGCGCTGGCGCCTTCGCCGTCGTCTATGGCTGGTTCTGCGTGCGCCTCTCGGGCGTCTACCTCGCCATGCTCACGCTCGCCTTCGCGCAGATCAGCTGGTCGATCGTCTTCCAGTGGGATTCCGTCACCGGCGGCAGCAACGGCGTGTTCGGTATCTGGCCGTCGGCCTGGCTCGCCGACAAGACCACCTACGCCTATCTGGCGCTCGCCTGCTGCGGCACCGGCATCGCACTCTTGTGGCGTGTGCTGTTCTCACCCTTTGGCTTCGCCCTCCGTGCCGGCCGCGATTCGCCGCTGCGGGCCGAGGCGATCGGCATCGACCTGCGCGGCTTCCAGTGGGCGGCCTTCGTGCTCGTGGGCACGCTGGCGGGCCTCGCCGGCGCCGTCTACGCCTTCTCCAAGGGCAGCATCTCGCCCTCGACCATCTCCATCGGCCAGTCGACCGACGGGCTGATCATGGTGCTGTTGGGGGGCGTCGAGACGCTGACCGGTCCGGTGGTGGGTGCCGCGGTTTACACCTGGGTGCGCGATGCCGTGGCCCGCCACACCGAATTCTGGCGCGCCGTCATGGGCGGCATCATCCTGCTGATCGTGCTGCTCTTCCCGCAGGGACTGGTGGGCGGCCTGAAGGCGCTGTTCCTGCGCTGGAAAGAGGCCCGCACATGAGCGACGCCGTCCTCCAGGTCGAGGGTCTGCACAAGGCCTTCGGTGGCGTCCAGGCGGTGGCCGACGTTTCCTTCGCCGTCTCCGCGGGCGAGATGCTGGCACTGATCGGGCCCAACGGCGCCGGCAAGAGCACCTGCTTCAACATGTTGAACGGCCAGCTCGTGCCCGATGCCGGGATCGTGCGGCTGGCCGGCCGCGACATCGTGGGCCTGCGCCCGCGTGCCGTGTGGCGGCTTGGCGTCGGCCGGACCTTCCAGATCACCGCCACCTTCGCCTCGCTCAGCGTGCGCGAAAACGTGCAGATGGCACTCTATTCCCATGCCGGTCGCCTGCGCTCGATGCTGTCGCGGTTCGGCGCTGCGTTCCGGACCGAGGTCGATGCGCTGCTGGCCCAGGTCAGCATGCTCGATCAGGCAGACCGGACCTGCGGCGTGCTGGCCTACGGCGACCTGAAGCGCGTCGAACTCGCCATGGCTTTGGCAAATGAGCCTCGTCTGCTGCTGATGGACGAGCCGACCGCCGGCATGGCGCCGCGCGAGCGTGTCGCCCTAATGGAACTCACGGCCGGGCTGGCGCGGGCACGCAACATCGCCGTGCTCTTCACCGAGCACGATATGGACGTCGTCTTCTCCCAGGCCGATCGCATCATCGTGCTCGACCGCGGCCAGTTGATCGCCGGCGGCACGCCGGCGGAAGTGCGCGCCAATGCCAACGTGCGCGCGGTCTATCTCGGGAGCACTCACTGATGCTCTCGGTCAGCAACTTGCACGCCTTCTACGGTCGCGCCCACATCCTGCACGGCGTTTCGCTGGAAGCCCGCGCGGGCGAGGTCGTGGCCTTGCTGGGCCGGAACGGCGCCGGCAAGTCGACGGCGCTGAAGGCGATCATGGGGCTGGTGCCGCCAGCCGAGGGCGAGGTGACGTTCGAGGGCCGGCGCATCGAGCGACTTCTGCCCTACCGCATCGCGCGGCTGGGTCTCGGCTACGTACCCGAGGAGCGGCGCATCTTCACCGACCTCACGGTGATGGAGAATCTCGAGGTCGGCCGTCAGGCCGGACGCGGCGCGGCCCCTGTCTGGACGGAAGACAAGCTCTTCACGCTCTTTCCCAATCTCGCTGGCATGCGCGACCGCCCGGGGGGGCGTATGTCGGGCGGCGAGCAGCAGATGCTGACCATCGCCCGCACCCTGATGGGCAATCCGAGCTGCGTGCTGCTCGATGAGCCGTCGGAGGGGCTGGCGCCGATCATCGTCGAGCAGATGGCTAACTCCATCCGGGCGCTGAAGGGCGAGGGGCTCTCGGTGGTGTTGTGCGAGCAGAATCTGCATTTCTCCCAAGCCGTCGCCGACCGCGCCTATATCATCGAGAAGGGCCAGATCCGCTTCGGCGGGACCATGGCTGAGCTCGCCTCGGACGCTTCCCTTCGTGAACAGTATCTTTCCGTGTGATCATGCCTGCAGAGCGTTCCCTCACGGTCGGCATCGACGTCGGCGGCACCTTCACCGACCTGCTGGCGATCGATTCCGTCTCCGGCGAGGTCAAGCTCGCCAAGGTGCCGACGACGGTCGACAACCAGGCCATCGGCTTCATGGCGGCGCTCGCGGTGGCCGGCGCCGATCCCGCCACGTTGCAGGCAGTGGTGCATGGCACGACGACCACGACAAACGCGCTGCTGGAGCGCAAGATCGCCACGGTCGGTCTCATCACCACGAAGGGTTTCCGCGACGTGCTCGAACTCGGTCGCCGCACCCGGCCGCAGGCCTATGGCCTGCGCGGCACGTTCAATCCGCTGATCGACCGCGAACGGCGCCTCGAAGTGCCGGAGCGCATGGACGCCGACGGGAAGGTGCTGATCCCGCTCGACGAGGCCGCTGTGGCCGATGCCACGAAGAAGTTGCTGGCGCTGGGCTGCGAGGCCGTCGTCATCCACTTCCTTCACAGCTACATCAATTCGACGCACGAGCGCCGTGCGGCCGAGATCGTGCGCGGGCTCTGGCCGAACGCCTATGTCACGGCGGGCCATGCTATTCTCTCGGAGTATCGCGAGTACGAGCGCGGTGTGACGGCAGCGGTGAATGCCTCGGTCCAGCCGGTGCTCGACCGCTACCTCACGCGGCTGCGTACCGAACTCTCGGCCAACGGCTTCGACCGTGACCTGCTGGTGATGCAGGGCAACGGCGGCACGATCTCCTCGCAGCTCATCGCCCATGCCGCGGTCAACACGGTGATGTCGGGCCCTGCCTCGGGCGTGATGGCGGCGGCCTATACCGGCCGCGCCTCGGGCCATCCCAACCTGATCACCTACGACATGGGCGGCACCTCGACCGATGTCGGGCTGATCGAGAATGCCGTGCCGCAGGTCTCGGGCGAGCTCGAACTCGAATATGCCATGCCCATCCACGTGCCGATGGTCGATGTGCACACGATCGGCGCTGGCGGCGGCTCGATCGCCTCGGTCGATTCGGCCGGCATGCTGCGGGTCGGCCCGGAGAGCGCGGGCGCGCGGCCCGGCCCGATCTGCTACGGCCGCGGCGGCAATGAGCCCACCATCACCGACGCCAACCTGGTGCTGGGCCGGCTCAATCCTGACCGGCTCCTGGGCGTCGACCATCCGGTCACGCTCGACCTTGTGCGCGCCATCATCCTCGACAAGGTCGGCAACCGGCTCGGCCTTGATGCCGAAGCCGCCGCCGCCGCCATCCTGCGAATCGCCAACGACCGCATGGCGGGCGCCATCCGCCTGGTCTCGCTGTCGCGCGGTCACGATCCGCGCGACTTCGCACTGTTCGCCTTCGGTGGTGCGGGACCTCTGCATGCTCTGGCGCTCGCCCGCGAACTCTCGATCCCGACCGTGCTGGTACCGGCCCGGCCCGGCATCACCAACGCATTGGGCTGCGTCGTGGCCGACCTGCGCCACGACTATGTGCGCACGGTGAACAAGCCGCTGTCGGCGCTCGACGATGCCACGGTGGCGCGCACCTATGCCGAGCAGTCGGCCGAGGGCGAGGCCACGATCGGCCGTGAGGGCGTGCCGGTGCGCGAGCTGCGCCGCGTCCACAGCGCCGATATGCAGTTCCAGGGACAGAGCCACATCCTCTCGGTCGGCGTCGACCGGCCCGATATCGGCGTCGCGGGCCTGCATCAGGCCTTCGCGGCTGCCTACTTCCGCCGCTTCGGCATCGAGCTGGCGGAAATCCCGCCGGTCCTCGTCAATCTCCACACCGCGGTGATCGGTGTGCGGCCGGAAATTTCGCTGGCAGCACTTGCCGCCACCCAGCGCGCGCCAACGTTGAAGGCAGCGCAAGTGGGCGAGCGCCGCGTCTGGTTTGCCGACGGCTGGCGCCAGACTCCCGTCTACGCACGCGAAAAACTGCCGCGCGATTCAGCGTTCGAAGGACCGGCGATCCTCGAGCAGCTCGACTGCACCACCGTCGTCGAGCCCGGCGACAAGGTTCGCCAGGACAAACTCGGCAATTTGCTGATAACACTCGCCTAACAAAAAATTCGGAGGAAGCGCCATGAAGGTGACAGACATCGTCTGCCACATCCTGCAGTGCAAGGTGGAGAAGCCGTTCGTCTCGGCGCGCGGCTGGGTCTATGGCACGCGCTCGACCTGCCTGGTCGAGATCTCGACTGACGAGGGCATCACCGGCTGGGGCGAATGCTACGGCCCCGCCGCTGTCGCCAAGACCTTCGTCGAGACGCAATTCAAGGCGCGCGTCGTGGGTCGCGATCCGTTCGACGTCGAGGCGATCTGGGAAGACCTCTACAACAGGATCAAGGATTACGGCACGACGGGCATGGCGATCTCGGCCATCTCTGGCATCGACATCGCGCTGTGGGACATCATGGGCCGCGCCGTGAACAAGCCCGTGCACAAGCTGATCGGCGGGGCCTACCGCACGGAAGTCATTCCCTACGCGACGGGCCTCTACTTCATCGACATGAACCGGCTGGTCGAGGAGGCCGTGGAGGAGGCGCTGGAATTCAAGAACGACGGCTTTAGCGCCATCAAGATGAAGATCGGTCTGGGTGACCTGAAGCTCGACGCCAAGCGCGTCGGCGCCGTGCGCAAGGCGATTGGCCCCGACGTAAAACTGGCGGTCGATGCCAACCACTGCTTCTCGGTGCCCAACGCCATCAAACTCGGCCGCATGCTGGAGGAGCACGACATCCTGTGGTTCGAGGAGCCGATAAGCCCCGAGGACCATGACGGCTACATCGAGGTGACGCGCGCCCTCGACATGGCGGTGGCTGGTGGCGAGAACGATTTCACCCGCTGGGGCTTTCGCGACGTGATCGCCAAGAAGGCGATGGACATCGTGCAGCCCGACCTCTGCGCCGCTGGCGGCTTCTCCGAGTGCCGCAAGATCGCGACGCTGGCCTCGGCGTTCGGCGTCGAATGCGTGCCGCATGCCTGGGGCTCCGTGATCGGCCTTGCGGCTACCGTGCAGTTCCTGGCCGCGCTTCCCGACCAGCCGCCGGCTTTCAGGCCGATGCCGCCGATGCTCGAATTCGAGCAGACGCCCAATCCCTTGCGCGACACGCTGGCCAAGGAGCCGATCGAGCAGAAGAAGGGCATCGTCAAAGTTCCGACCGGCCCCGGCCTCGGCATCGAGATCGATCGCGAGATCCTGAAGAAGTACAAGGTGGCCTGACAAAAGACCCCTCGCTTCGCTCGGGATGACACGGGGTGAATGCTGTCGATCGGTGTCATCCCGAGAGCAGCGAGGGACCTTTAGGCTGAGAGGGAAGCTCAAATGAAGATCATCGACGTAAAGGCCTACCCGACCAGCTACCGCGTGCCGAAGGAGATGCAGGTGTCGCTCGGTATCGGCACCATGACCAAGCGCGACTGCGTCATGGTCAAGGTCACCACCGAGGACGGCATCGTCGGCTGGGGCGAAAGCCACCATGCGCGCTCGCCCGGCAGCATCGGCCACCTGATCAACACGACGCTGAAGGGATTCGTGGTCGGCATGGACGCCACCGACACGGTCGGCATCTGGGCCAAGATTTATAAGTTCCAGCTCGGCTCGCACGGCATGGGTGCTGCCACCGCGATGGCGATGAGCGGGCTCGACCAGGCGCTGTGGGATATCAAGGGCAAGGCCGTAGGCTGGCCGCTCTACAAGCTGCTGGGCGGCTCCAACAAGCCCGTGCCGGCCTATGCCGGCGGCATCTCGCTGGGCTACCAGGCACCGGACTCGCTGGCGGCCGAGGCCGCGCCCATGGTCGAGGCTGGCTACAAGGCGCTGAAGCTGCGGGTCGGCGACAGCGTGAAGAACGACATCGCGCGCATGACGGCGGTGCGCCGCCGCTTCGGCGACGACATGGTGCTGCTGACCGACGCCAACACCGGCTACACGGTCGAGGATGTGCGCCGTGTCATGCCGGCGATGGACGAGCTGGGCATCGCCTGGCTGGAGGAGCCGTTCCCCGCGCACGACCATCGCTCCTACGCCATGGCCAAGGGCTGGGGCGTGACGCCGCTGGCGGCGGGCGAGAACCACTACACGCGCTTCGAGTTCCACCGCATCATCGAGGACGGCAACATCACCATCCTGCAGCCCGATCTTTCCAAGTCGGGCGGCATCACCGAGGTCCAGCGCATCGCCGCCGCCGCCTCGATGTGGAAGCTGCCGATCCATCCGCACAGTTCAATGACCGGCCTCAACCACGCTGTCTCGATCCATTTTATCGCCTCGATCGACAATGGCGGCTACTTCGAGGCCGATCTTTCGGTGGCCAACAAGTTCCGCGACGAGCTGGGCAGCGAACCGTGGCAGATCGGCAAGGACGGCACCGTCCGGCCGCTCGACAAGCCCGGCATCGGCGTCGAGATCGACGAGAAGTTCCTGATCGCCCACCCCGTGATCGAGGGGCCGGGATACGTCTGACCGCTACGTCTGAGCGATCAGGTCGGCACCCTTCTCTGCGATGACGTTGGTGGCGGCGTAGGTATTGCCCGACACCATGGTCGGCATGCACGAGGCATCGGCGACGCGCAGGCCGTTTAGGCCGAGCACGCGCATGCTCAATGGATCGACCACGGCGCGGGGATCGGTGCCGAGCTTGGCTGTGCCGACAGGATGATAGGTCGTCGAGCCGGTGGCGCGTGCATGCGCCATCCATTGCGCGTCGGTCTGCACGTCGGGACCGGGGAAGTTCTCGCGGATCACGTAGTCCGCGAGCGGCGGCGTCGCCAGCAGCTTGCGCAGGTACTTCATCGCCGCCAGCAGCGCGTCGCGGTCGATCTGGTCGGCGAGATAATTGGGCTGGATCTCGGGCTTGGCCGTGGGATCGGCGCTGAGCGCCTTCACGTGACCGATGCTCTCGGGCCGAAGTTGCGCGGCGCCCAGCGTCATGCCGGGCACGGTGTCGAGTTGGGTGGTGCCGTAGCGCCCGCCGCCGTAGCTGGCGGGCGCGAAGTAGAGCTGCATGTCTGGCGTCTCCAGCCCCGGCCGCGTCTTCAGGTAACCGCCGGCATGGCTCGGGGCGGTGGTCAGCAGGCCTTTGCGACTGATCGCGTAGCGCAGGACTTCGCCCACGAGGCGCAGGCCGCGGCTCCTCTCGTTGAGGGAGCCCGCGCCCTTCACCAGGGCCGAGACGCGGATGGCATAGTGGTCGCGGAAGTTATGGCCGACGCCGGGGAGCGCATGCTTCACCGCCACACCGATCGCGGCGAGATCGTCGGGGTTGCCGATGCCGGAGATTTGTAGAAGCTGCGGCGTGTTGATAGCGCCGCCGGCCAGGATGACGTCGCGCCGCGCCTTGACCTGCTTCGTCTGGCCGTTGTGGCGATAGGTGATGCCGGTGGCCCGCTTGCCCTCGAGATCGACCCGTTCCACCAGCGCGCGGGTGATCACGCGTACGTTGGAACGCTTCATCGCCGGCTTCAGGTAGGCGTCGACCGGGCTCCAGCGCCGGCCGTTCCGCATCATGTTCTGGTAAAGCAGCGTACCTTCCTGGTCGCCGGAATTGTAGTCGGACGTGCGTTTGAGCCCGAGCGCCTCGTTGGCGGCCATGTAGGCGTCGCTCAGCACATGCGGATCGCGCTGGTCCTCGATGACGAGCGGACCCGAACGGCCGCGCACGGCATCGTCGCCGCCCTCGCGGCTCTCGGCGCGCTTGAAGTAGGGCACGAGATCGTCCCACGACCAGCCGCGGCAGCCGAGCTGCGCCCAGGTATCGTAGTCGGCGGCCTGGCCGCGCACATAGAGATGCCCGTTGATCGAGCCCGAGCCGCCCAGCACTTTTCCCCGTGGGAATTTTATCTTGCGGCCGTCGATGTGCGGGCCGGGCGCCGTCTCGTAGCCCCAGTTGAGGCTCTCGTTGTAGACCGTCTTGTTGAAGCCGGCCGGGACCTTGATCCAGATATGGTTGTCGTTGCCGCCGGCCTCGATCACCGCGACGCTGCTTTTGCCGTCGGCCGAAAGCCGGTTGGCCAGCACGCAGCCCGCCGCACCGGCGCCCACGATGACGTAGTCGAATTCTTCCATCGGACGTTCCCCCTTATCAGGCGGCGACCACCAGGGTCGACGCCAACTGCCGCACCGACTTCACCATCGCCATGGCGACCAGCTTGCCGGTCTTTCTGTTTTCTTCGCTGACGGCCACATCCTCCATGAAGGTGAAGCGGCCGAACGCGCCTCGGGCGTCCAGCTCGACGATGTGCGTCGTGATGGTGGGATCGGCGACGATCACCACGCGCGTCCGGTCGAGACCGATGCCGGCAATCGCGGCGGCGGCGGAGATGTTGACGTTCTGCGGATAGAGTTTTGCCCCTTCGCGGACCGGCCCGTCGAACACGGTATGCGGTGCTGTGAGGGAATCGAGATCGACCAGCGTCTCGGCGATCGTGCCCTTCCAGGCCGACGGATCTTTTCGCACGGTAACGGTGACGCTTTCCAGGCCGCCGACCGCAGCGCTGCTCAGGATGTCCAGCGCGCCGATGCCGGCCGAGGGCAGGATCAGGCGCTTGCCGCTGGCCTTGGCGGCGGCAAGCAGGCGATCGAACAGGGCTGTGTCGGTGAAGGCGCCAACCGAGGTGACGAGAAAATCCGCGCCACTTTCGAGAACGCGCTGGCCGTGGGTGCGTACCGCCTCGTGGCCGGCGCATTCGGCGACAGCATCGAACTTGTGCGCGAAGAAGCGGTCAGGCTCGTGAGTCAGCAGGCCTTCCTGGCGTGGCCGGCGCACCAAAACGGACACCAGCTCGATGTTTTCGAGGCCGGCCGCCTCGACATGTTTGCCGATGGCGCCGTAGCCGATCAGGCCGAGCTTCACGCGCCGGACTTCACGACAACCTGGCCTCCACCCAGCGCGCCCAGGCGATGAGCTGATCGTCACTGCGCAACGGCGCGATCAACTGCACCGACAGCGGCAAGCCGAATGGACCGGCATTGAAGGGCAGCGCCACGCAGGGCGTGCCGAGCAGGGTCCAGAAGCGGTTAAAAATCGGATCGCCGGTGTAGCCGAGGCCAGCCGGCGCCTCGCCGCGGGCGGTGGGCGCCAGCAGGAAGTCGAACCGCTCCCACACCTGGGCGAGGTCGGCCAGCGCCCGGCGCTTGCGCTTCCTGGCATCGGCGAGCTGGGCGCGGGTGACGCCATCGCCCACTTCCAGGGACGCCGTCAGGCCGGGCGACAGGAGATGCGGGAAGCGGGCGCGCTCCGGCGCGTAGTGCTGCGTCGCTTCCTTGGTCATCACCCGGTTGTGCGCGGTGATCAGCGGCCCCCAGCTCTCGGGCATCTCCCAGTCGCGCACCTTGGCGCCTTTGGCGCGAAGCGTGCGGGCGGCGAGCTCGATGTTCTTGCTGTTGTAGGGCTCGGATTGGTCCCACCACAGGGTACGGCAGAAGCCGATGCGCGGCGCGCGGCTCGGCGGGTCGGCCGGGGCATGGCCGTAGGCGGCGCGGATCAGCGCGAGGTCGTTGGCCGTGCGGGTGAAGAAGCCCAGTGTGTCGAGGCTTCGGGAGTAGGTCTTGATGCCGGTGGTGTCGGCCCAGCCGTAGGTGCCCTTGTAGGCCACGATGCCGTTGAAGGCGCCGGGGCGGATCACCGAGCCCGAGGTCTGCGTGCCGTAGCCGATCGGCACCATGCAGTCGGCGACCGCTGCCGCCGAGCCCGACGAGGAGCCGGCCGGCGTGTGGCGGAGATTGTGCGGATTGTGCGTCTTGCCGGCGTGGCCGCCGGCGAATTCCGTCGTCACGGACTTGCCCAGCACGATGGCGCCGGCCTTCACGAGCTGTGTCACGCAGGCGGCGTCCTTGCCCACGACATGGTCGCGGTAGATCGGCGAGCCGCAGGTGGTGGGCATCGTTTTGGTCGAGATGATGTCTTTTACCGCCAGCGGAATGCCGTGCAGCGGCCCGACCGGCTTGGCGCGCTTGTCGAGCATGTCGGCGCGCTTCAGGGCGCCCTCGGCGTCGAGCGCCTCCCAGGCATGTACCTGGCCCTCGCGGTGCTCGATGCGGTCGAGGCAGGCTTCGACGAGGTCGCGCGCCTTCAGCCGCTTCTGGGACATGCGCAGGACGGCCTCGCTGGCCGACAGTTTGTTGGGCGATTTCGCCATGCGTATCTTCCCCCGAGTATGTCGTCGGGCGCATGATGACGGAGCGCCCACTTAAAGCATAGGGCCAGAAAGGCAGCCCGTGAGCACACCCTTCGCCGTCCAGAAGATCGGCCACGCCGTGGTCTATGTCAGCGACCTCGAGCGTTCGAAGCGCTTTTATACCGAGGTGCTGGGCTTCAAGGTCTCGGACGTCTACCCCGGCACGATGATGCCGGGCGGCATGGTGTTCCTGCGCTGCAACGGCGACCATCATTGCCTGGCCCTGGTCGGCGATCGCGCGCCGGAGGCCGGCGCCGACAAGAGCCTGCATCATCTGGCGTTCGAGCTCGCCACGCTCGACGAGGTTTTCCGCGCCCGCGATCATCTGAAGGCGCACGGCGCCAAGCTCACCTATGAAGGCCGCCGCCGCGCCGGGTGCCAGGTCGCGGTCGAATTCCTCGACCCCGACGGTCATCACCTCGAACTCTATTGGGGTGTCGACCAGATCGGCGCCGACGATCGTTCCCGGCCGTGGGAGGAATGGCGCCAGACCATGACCCTGGAGGACGCCGTGCGCCACGCACCGCCGGGCCAGGACACGACCCTGCAGGACGCGGCGTTGCGCGCGCGCCTCGAAGCGGGAACCGACCGACCCTAGGAGAAGTCTCATGGCCGCAAGTGTGATGTTCCACGACGGCAACCGCGAACTGCAGGACCAGTTCGACAGTCGGCGCATTGCCGACCGGCTGGAGGAGAAGCTCACCCGCTTTGAATTCACCGATAACGATCGCGCCTTCATCGAGGGGGCGATGTTCTTCTTCCTCGCCACAGCCGATGTCGAGGGAAAGCCGGACTGTTCCTTCAAGGGCGGCACGCCGGGCTTCGTGCGAATCGTCGGCGCCAATGAGCTTGCCTTTCCCGACTACGACGGCAACGGCATGTTCAAGAGCCTGGGCAATGCCCTGGTCAATCCGTCGGTCGGACTGCTGTTCATCGACATGGGCGAGAAGCCCAGGCGGCTGCGTGTGAACGGCGAAGCTACGGTAAGCCGTGACGATCCGCTGATGCAGCGCTTCGCCGGCGCCCAGCTCCTGGTCCGGGTCAAGGCGCGGGCGATCTTTCCCAATTGCCCGCGCTACATCGTGACGCCGGGGACGGCGGAGGCGTCAAAGTACGCGCCGCGCCCCGGTTACGAGCCGCCGGAACCCACCTGGAAGGGCTTCGACGACTTCAAGGACTACATCCATCCGCGGCAAAAGACGCCCAGCGGAGAGTGACAGCGTGAGCAAGCGGTTTGCCATCATCGGCGCGGGCATGTCGGGCATCCTGGCCGCCATCAAGCTGAAGCAGCGTGGCATCGAGGATTTCACGATCTACGAGAAGGCCGGCCGCCTTGGCGGCACGTGGCGGGACAATACCTATCCCGGCCTTTCCTGCGACGTGCCGAGCCATGTCTATGCCTATTCCTTCGAACTCAAGGGCGACTGGACGCGGCGCTTCTCGCCGGGTGCCGAGATCCAGCGCTACTTCGAGGGTGTCGCCGAGAAGTACGGCATCGAGCAACACATCCGTTACAACAGTGAGATCACCCGCGCCGAGCATGTCGACGGGCGCTGGCGGTTGAAGACCTCGAGTCGCGCAACCGACACGGTGGATTTCGTGATTGCCGCGACAGGCGTGCTGCATCATCCCATGGTGCCCGACATCCCCGGCCTCGCCGATTTCAAAGGGCCGAAGTTTCACTCGGCTCGCTGGGGCCACGCGGTGCCGATCCATGGCAAGCGCGTCGGCGTCATCGGCACCGGCTCGACGGCGATCCAGATCGTGCCGGCGCTTGCCGATCGCGTCGCCAAACTCGCGCTGTTCCAGCGCACAGCCCAGTGGGTCCTGCCGCTCGCCAATCCGTTCTACAGCGCCGAGGAGAAGGCGATGTTCCGCGCCTCGCCCGAGCAGCTCCAGCAATCCTACGATTTCTGGTCGCAGCGCTTCGTCGACACTTTCGCGCGTGCCGTGATCGGCAACCAGGATGAGCTTCAGAAGATCGAGGACGCCTGCCGCCTCAACCTCGAGGAGAATATCCACGATCCCGAACTGCGGCGCCGACTGACGCCCGACTACCGCGCCGCCTGCAAGCGGCTGATCATGTCGGACGAGTTCTATCCGGCCATGCAGAAGCCCAATGTCGAACTGGTGACCAAAGGCATCGACCGCGTCGAGGCGACTGGCGTGCGCACGAAGGACGGTGTCCTGCATGTGCTCGACGTGCTGGTGCTGGCGACCGGCTTCGATGGCCATGCCTTCCTGCGGCCGATGGAGGTCGTGGGCGAGGGCGGGCGCACGCTTTCCGACGCCTGGGCGGAAGCCAACGAAGCCTACCGCTCTGTGGCGGTCCCGGGGTTTCCCAACTTCTTCATGCTGGTCGGACCCAACAGCCCGATCGGCAATTTTTCGGTAATCATGATCTCCGAGCTGCAGATCGATTATATCCTGCAGCTCGTCGACCTCGTCCTAGAAGGCAAGTGCCGGGCGGTGGCGCCGTCGGCTGCTGCTGCGCGGCGCTTCAACGATGCGCTGCACGAGGCCATGAAGGGCACCGTCTGGGTGTCGGGCTGCCGCAGCTGGTACCTCGACAGGAACGGCAATCCGGCGCTGTGGCCGTGGAGCTTCGATCGCTTCCGCGCGGAAATGCAGAAGCCCGATCTCGCCGACTTCGATCTCGCCGCTTAGGGGCTTTGCGTGGGAAACCTCGAACGCTGGCGCAGCCACAACCCGATGTCGGATCCCGGGACCGGGATTTTGGGGTTTGTCGGATTGCCAGCCGACGTCGGTGCGCTTTGCCGCATCGTCCAGGGTGTCCTCATTCACTCGGACTGGATCGCGGCCTACGGTGCCTCCGAGGCCGAGTTTCGAACGGTGTCCCGTGAGACGTTGCCGCTGGCTGCGCGGCTACGGCAGATCGGCGAGGCCGATTCGAGGGCATTGGCCCTGGAGCGCGCGACCGACAAGCGGGCCGTCGGTACCTGTCGCGCCTATGCCTTGATGCTCTGCGGCATGCTGCGGCAACAGGGCGTGCCGGCACGCGTGCGCTGCGGCTTCGCGTCCTACTTCAAGAAGCCGTGGGAGGATCACTGGATCTGCGAGTATTGGCGCGACGGCCACTGGCACCAGGCCGACGCGCAGCTCGACAAGATCATCGCGCCGCGGCTGGGCATCGCCTTCAATCTGGCCGACCTGCCGGCGAACATGTTCATCACCGCCGGCGAGGCTTGGCGGCGTTGCCGATCGGGAGAGGCTGATCCGGCGATCTTCGGTCATGGCGAGGCGGCAGCGGGCCTATGGTTCGTCCGCGTCAATGTCGTGCGCGACCATCATTCGATGAACAATCGCGAGACCTCCGACTGGGATACGTGGCGGCAGGCGACGGCGGCACATCGCGTGCTTTCCGAGGCCGAGTGCGTGCAGGCCGATGGGCTCGCGGCGCATCCGGAAGCGCCGATCGTCGCGGCCCTCGTGCCACCGTGGTTACGTGCCTGACAGCACGTCCGCTGGCGAAATCCGGCGGGCGTTTTCAGTGCGTCGGTTCGGCGGGCTTCGAAACGGGCGCCAGCGCCTGGCCCATCATGCCCTTGATCCGCTCGCGTCCTGTCTGGAAGGCCACGTAAAGACCGGGGATGACGAAGATGCCGAGGAACGAGGCGGCGATCATGCCGCCGAACACCGCGGTGCCGACGGCGCGCTGGGTGGCCGCCCCCGCGCCCGAGGCGATCACCAGCGGTACCAGGCCCAGGATGAAGGCGAAGGAGGTCATCATCACGGCGCGGAAGCGGAGCGCGGCGGCGGTGGTGGCCGCGGTCACGATGTCCTTGCCACTGGCGCGCTCGGCCATGGCGAACTCGATGATCAGGATGGCGTTCTTGGCGGCCAGCGCAATCAGCACGACGATGCCGATCTGGGCGTAGATGTTGTTGTCGAGGCCGCTGAGATAGAGCGCCAGCATGGCGCCGAACAGGCCGACCGTCACCGACAGCAGGGCGGCGACCGGGATCGACGTGCTCTCGTAGAGGCCGACCAGGAACAGGTAGGCGAACACCACGGCGAGGCCCAGGATGAATCCGGTCTGGCCGGACGCGGCCTTTTCCTGCAGCGCGGTGCCGGTCCATTCGTAGGTGTAGCCGGCGGGCAGCGTCGCCTTGGCGAGCCTCTCCATTGCCGCCAGCGCCTCGCCCGAGGAATAGCCGGGGGCCGGGGCACCGTTGATCGTGACCGAGCGCAGGTTGTTGTAGCGGATGATCGACGAGGGCGCGGTGATCAGTTCGATGTTGGCCACCGCCTGCAGCGGCACGAGCTCGCCGCTGGAGGAGCGCACACGGACGCGGAACACATCGTTGGCGGTCTTGCGGTCGGCCGCCTCGGCCTGGACCTTCACCTGCCAGGTGCGGCCGAACAGGTTGAAGTCGTTGGTGTAGCTGCCGCCCATCGCCGTCTGCAGGGCCGAGAAGATGTCGGCGATGTTGACGCCCAGCGCCTGGGCGCGCTCGCGGTCGAGTTTCAGGTTGATCTGGGGCGTGGCCGCGCCATAGGTCGTGAACACGCCGGCGAGTTCCGGCACCTGCTGGGCCGCCACCATGAGGCCGCGCGCCACGGCGGCGAGATCGGACGGCGAGGCACCGGTCAGGCTTTCGAGCTGGAACTCGAAGCCGGCCGAATTGCCGAGGCCCATGATCGGCGGCAGGTTGAAGGCGAAGACATTGGCCACCGCCACCTGGCTGAAGGCCGCGTTCAGCTCTTCCAGGGCGCGGAAGACCGAGAGGCTCGAATCCTTGCGCTCGCCGAACGGTTTTAGCGCGACGATGACCAGCGCCCGGTTGGGCAGCGCCAGCCCGTCAAGCAGGCTATAACCGCTGACCGAGAAGATGTTCTGCAGCCACGGCCGGCCAGCGACGATGCCTTCGACCTGCTCGACGGCCGCCAGGGTGCGGTTGGTCGAGGAGGCGTCCGGCAGCTGCAGTTCGGCCATGAAGGCGCCCTGGTCCTCGTCCGGCAGGAAGCCCGAGGGCACGAGGCTGGCGAGGCCGCCGGTGGCGGCGACGAAGCCCGCGACCAGCAGCAGCGAGATGAAGCCGCGGCGGGCGAGCGGTGTGACCACCCGGACATAGCCGTTGCGCGTCCTGTCGATGCCGTTCTGCAGCCGGGCGGTGATGCCGGTCGGCTTCTTGCGGTGGCGCAGGATCAGCGAGCAGAGCGCGGGCGACAGCGACAGCGCGTTGATCGCCGAGATCACCATCGAGACCGACACGGCCACGGCGAACTGCGAATAGAGCTGGCCGGTGATGCCGGGGATGAAGGCGGTCGGGATGAAGACCGACAGCAGCACCAGGGTGATGGCGATGATCGGCCCGGTGACCTGGGTCATCGCCTTTTCGGTCGCTTCGGCCACCGTGAGGTTGGGTTCGTGCTCGAGGATGTGCTCGACCGCCTCGACCACGACGATGGCGTCGTCAACCACGATGCCGATCGCCAGCACCAGCGCCAGCAGCGAGACGGTGTTGGCCGAGAAGCCCAGCGCCAGCATGACGGCGAAGGTACCGATCAGCGCCACCGGCACGGCAACGATGGGAATGATGGTGGCGCGCAGGTTGCCGAGGAAGATGAAGACGACGAAGGCCACCAGCACGAAGGCCTCGATCAGCGTGTGGATCACGCTCTCGATCGTGGCTTCGACGAACACCGTGGTGTCGTACATGATCTCGAAGGCGACATCGTCGGGCACCCGCGTTTCGAGTTCCTTCAGCGCCTTGCGGACGCCCTCGGCCGTGGCCAGCGCGTTGGCGCCGGGCAACTGGGCGATCTGGATGCCCGAGGCCGGCTTGCCATTGAAGCGGGCGGCCGAATCGCTGTTCTTGGCGCCGAGCTCGACGCGGGCGATGTCCTTGATGCGCACCAGTGCGCCATCGGAGGTCGCGCGCACGACGATGTTCTCGAACTCCTCGATCGTCGTCAGCCGGCCCTGGGTGGTGATGTTGAGCTGGAAGTCGACGTCGTTCGACAGCGGCGCGGCGCCGACCAGGCCGACGGCGGCCTGGACGTTCTGCGCCTGGACGGCCTTGACCACGTCGTTGGGCGTGATGTCGAGGCTCGACATGCGGTCGAGGTTGAGCCAGACGCGCATCGAATAGTCGAGCGCGCCGAACAGCGAGGCGTCGCCGACGCCGGGCACGCGTCGCAGCGTGTCGAGCATGGTGATGGTGGCGAAATTCGAGAGGAACAGCGCGTCGCGGGTGCCCTTGGGCGAGTAGATCGCGACTACCTGCAGCAGCGCCGAGGATTGTTTCTTGGTCGTGACGCCGTTGCGCTGGACCTCGGGCGGCAGCAGCGCCAGCGCCTGGTTGACGCGGTTGGTGACGTTCACGGTGTTGAGGTCGGGGTTGGAGCCGACGGCGAAGCTGACGGTGAGCTGGTAGCTGCCGTCGCCACCCGAGGTCGACTTCATGTAGAGCATGCGCTCGACGCCGTTGACCTGCGCCTCGATGACCTGCGCCACGCTTTCTTCGACCGCCTGCGCCGACGCGCCCGGATAGCTGGCGGAGACCCTGACCTGCGGCGGCACGATGTCGGGGAACTGCGCCACCGGCATCACGGTCATGGCGATGACGCCGGCGATCGAGATCACCGTCGAGATGACGAAAGCCAGCCGCGGGCGGCGGATGAACAGCGACGAAATTGTCATGGAATTACTGCTTCTTCGCGGGGGCCGCGGCCGGCGCCTCTGTCGGTGCAACGACCATGCCCGGGCGCACCCGTTGCTGGCCCTGGATGATGACCTTCTCGCCCGCCTTCAGTCCTTCGGTGATGGCGACCAGCCCGTCGCGCGACACACCGGTCTTGACCCGGCGTTGCTCGGCCACGTTCTTGTCGTTGACGATGAACAGATAGGAGCCGGTCTGGTCGAGCGCCACGGCGGCCTGCGGCACCGCCACCACGGTCGGCACCTTCTCGCCCTCGACGATCACGCGCACGGTCTGGCCGTCGGTCAGGAGGCCCTGCTTGTTGTCGAACACGGCGCGCACCATCTGGCCGTCGGTCTTGGCATCGGCGGTGACGTCGATGAAGTCGAGCTTGCCCTTTTCCGCGTAGAGGCTGCCATCGGCCAGCCGCAGGCGCACGATAAGGCCGTCACCCGAAGCGCTGGAATCGCGCCTGGCCTCGAGCAGCTCGCGCTGGGTGATGGAGAACAACACCCGGATCGGGTTTTCGCTGACCACGGTCGCGAGCACGCCCGAATCGGGGCCGACGATGTTGCCCGGCGAGACCGCGGCACGGCCGATGCGGCCGGCGATCGGCGACTTGATCTCGGTGTAGGAAAGCTGGATCTGGGCATCGCGGAGCTGGGCCGAGGCATCCTCGAGCTGCGCCTTGGCCTGGAGCTGCTCCGACAGACGCTGGTCGTAGGTCACCTGGGTGCCGGTGCGGCTGCGCAGCAGTTCTTCAGCCCGTGTGAGCTGTGTTTCGGCATTGGTGAGGGCGGCCTTGGCGGCATCGCGCTGGGCGATCTTCTGGTCGACCGTGGCCTGGTAGGGCTCGGGTTCGATGGTGAACAGGACCTGGCTTTCCTTGACCAGGTCGCCGTCGCTGAACTTGCGGGGGCCGAGGAAGCCTTTGACCCGGGCGCGCAGCTCGACCTTGTCGACGGCGGCAGCGCGGCCGATGAACTCGGATTGGTCGGCGATCGGCTTCAACTCGGCGGGCTGGACCAGCACGGCGGGGGGCGGCGCGCCCTGCTGGGCCCCGGCAGGCACGCCTGAAAGTGCCGTTCCCAGAGCTGCCCCGAGAAGCGCCAAAGCCCACAAACGCTGCTCTTGCATTGTCATCGCCCCCAGTCGTCCGTAACGTTCGGACACTGCCTTAATTCGACAAAACGGTCACTGTATTTCCGGAAGGAAAAGGAGGGTTGTAATGGCAGTGATGCGTTGGTTTTGTCTCGTTCTGTCGCTGGCGTTCGCCTTCGCGGCTCCTGGTGTTTCCGCCCAGACCCGAAACAGTTTCTCGAATCCCGCCGAATACGACTCCTACATGGCGGCGCTCAACACGCGCGATGCCGCCAAGCGCGCCACGGCGATGGAGGTCTTCATCGCGTGGTATCCCGGCACCACGCTCAAGACCGAAGCTCACGAGCAGTCGATCGCCGCCTGGCAGGCCGCCGGCCAGCCGGCCAAGGCCGACGTCATCGCGGCGCGGCTGCTGCAGTTCGATCCCGACAACGTGCGGGCGCTGGCCAATCGCGCCTACGCCGGACGCACGCGCGCCGCATCGGGCGATGCGGCGGCCCTGGCACCCGCGGTCGCCGCGGCCGATCGCGGTCTAGCGGTGCTGCCCAAGTGGCAGAAGCCGCTCACGCTCACCGATCAGGCTTTCGCGCGGACCAAGGAACAGATGGCGGGAGTCTTCCACGGCACGCTGGGGTTCGCGGCGCTGCAGGCCAAGGACTACGACCAGGCGCGACGCCACTACCGCCAGTCGGTCGCGGCCGAGCCCGACAATCTCCAGGACGTCTACCAGCTCGCCGTCGCGCAACTCGAAGGCATGCCGCTCGATGCCGTCGGGTTCTGGTACGCCGCGCGTTCGATCGCGATCGCGCGCGCGACCAAGAACGAGGCGGCGGCGACCGACATCGACCGCTATGTCCGCTCCCGCTACCGGGTCTATCGCGGCAGCGAGGAAGGCTGGGCCGAGCTGGTCGCACGCGTCGTGGCCGGCGAGCGCGCGCCGCCGGACAATTTCGCCAAGTCGATCCCCCGCCTGCTGACGCCGCCCGAGGCTGCGCTGGTACTGATCGAGGACAACGATCCCGCGACGCTTTCGTTCGCCAACTGGGCGCTGGTGCTACGCCATCGCGACGCGACGGCTGCCAACAAGGTGGCGGCCGAGAAGGTCTGGCAGGCGATCCTCGACAAGCAAATGGGTGGAGGGACGCGTCTAAAGATTCCGGTGAAGGTGATCTCGGCCACGCCCGATCGCATCGAGGCGGCGATCACCGACGAGAGCCAGGCCGCCAACACCGCCGACCTTGTCGTGATGATGGCGCGTCCGCTCAGCCCGCTGCCGGCCGTTGGCGCCGGCATCTCCATCGTCGGCATGTTGAGCGACTATCGCGCCCAGCCCTTCGTGTTCCTGATGACGCGGGCCGAGTTGGCGCCGGAATCGCTGCCCGTCGCCGGCGGCCCCTGCGCCGATCCCCGGCCGCAGATGTGCACGCGCGACTACCGCCCGGCCTGCGGGCTGCGCCGCGATGGCAGCCGCAGGACCTATGGCAATGCCTGCAGCGCCTGCGCCGACGCCGACGTGGTGACCCAGGGGGCCGGCGCCTGTCCCTGAAGGTCTAGTGCGCCATCAACAGGGGCACGCGGCAGGATGAGATCACCTTGCCGGTGGCGCCGCCGAGACCGAGGAAGCTCAACACCTGGCCGCGGCCGTAGGCGCCCATGACCAGCAGGTCGGCGCCCTTGCCGTGGGTATAGTCGAGCAGGGCGCGGCCGCGGGCGCGGCCCGACACGATGCCGGGATCGATCGCGTCGACGGTCGGGGTGATCCCATGCCGGCCGAGATTGCGGGCGAGATACGAGGCGCCGACATCGTCGGGCTTGCTGCCGGCCACCAGGATCGTGATCTTTGCCGCCGCCTTGAGGAATGGCAGGGCATATTCGACGGCGCGCGCCGCCTGGAAGCTGCCGTTCCACGCCACGATCACCGAGCCGAACGCGCCGGTCGCGGCAGTGGGTGGCGCGATCATGACGGCGCGGGCGCATTCGTAGATGGCGGCCTCGACGGTCGCCGGCGCCACGTTCTCGGGATCGGCGCCGGGGCGGCCGAGCACCACGATGTCCGAGCAGCGGCCCATCGCCACCAGCGTATCGAGGGTGGCGGTCTTGGCTACGGTATAGGTGGCGCCCTTGATCGGAGCCACGATCTCCTTGTAGGCGCGCTCGGATTCCTTGCCGCGCTCCTCCAGCCGCTCGTCGTCGACATCGATCAGCAGCGGCATCGCCTCGCCGCTCATGGCCAGACCGCCGACCATGCCGCCCGCGGGACCGACCGGCAGATGAAGCGCGTCCACGGCTCCATCGAAATTGGCGGCCACGCGAGCGGCCAGACGGAACGACATGGCGGCATCGGGACCGCCTTCGGACACGGCCAGAACGGACTTGATCATCGCGGACTCTCCCCCAGGGACAAATAGATCGGCAAATAGACGGGCGATTAAGAAGCGAATGGCGTCCGGCGTGCAAGCCGAGACTTCCGTCAGGCGCGCGCGGCCTCAGGCCTGCGCGGATCTGGCCAGGGGCCACCATCGTCTCGCCGACAGGATCGAGGTTCTGGCCAGCCCGCATGGCCGCGGCCAGGACCTCGTCCAGCGACCGGCCTGAGGCGATCGCGGCAGCGCCCCACAACAGCGCCGACCGCATGCCGCTCTTGCAGAACGCCACGACGCGGCCCGGCCGGGCGGCCAGCAGGTCAGCGAAGGCGCGCACCTGCTCGGGCGTGGCGCGCGGGCCGGAGAAGGGCAGGTCGAGGAACGCGAGTCCGGCTGCCTCGGCTGCCTTGCGGAGATCGGCGGTCCGGGGTTGACCGAACAGGGCCTCTCCGTCGGGCCGGTTGTTCACCACCGCGACGTAGCCCGCGGCGGCGATCTCCGTCATGTCATCTGGTCTGAGCTGGCCGGCGACGGCGACGCGGTCGTCGAGGGAGAGCAGGGCTGCGGACATAAGCAGCCTATTCCATGACGACGGTCTTGTTGGCGATCTCGCGCTTGCGGATCCAGTGCACGACCGGCAGCGCCAGCAGCACCATCCACAATTTGCCGAGGATCTGGCCGGCGAGGTAATCGAGGCTGCCGAAAGCGAGCCATAGGAACAGCACGCTGTCGACGACCAGACCCACCACACTGCTCGCCAGAACGGCCAGCACCAGGCCGCGTGATTGCAGGGGCGTGTAGACCGCGAAGTCGGCCAGCTCGGAAAGCAGGAAGGCCACCGTCGAAGCCACGATCAGCTGCGGCGGCGCGACGGCGCCCGACAGCGCCGCCCCGGCCACGATCGCGGTGATCGCCACCGAGCGGCCGAGCCGCCGCTGCACCATGTCGCGCAGCACCAGGGCGAGGCCGATCATCAGCACCCCGGAGGGCGCCATCAGCGGCTGCCCGCCTGGGCCCCACGGCGACACCGGCACCAGGCAGGGGCCTTGCGGGACGCATACGGTGCCGACATTGCCGATCATCCAGTTGGCGGCGGGAATGCAGGCGATGAACGCCAGGAAATAGGCGAGGGCCTCGGCCTTCTTTTGGAACGTCGTCATGTGCGGCGCTCCTAGCAGGTCTTATGCCGGTCGGGAACCCGGCGCGGGGGGGAGGCGTTACCAAGGGACACCTCTAGGAGATTGTCCCGATGCTCATCGCCCGTCGCGCCGCCCTGAAATTTGCCCTGACGGCCATGCCGGCCGCCTATGTCTCGACCGCCTTCGTGTCGAGCGCCCATGCCGTCGATGCCCTGCCGTCAGCCCGGTTTGTCGGCTGGGCCCAGAACTTCAACGACTATGAAATCGCCGCCGGCCGCATGGCGCTTGCCAAGTCGGGCAACGAGATCATGCGCGGTTTTGCGACCCGCATGATCGCCGAGCACTCTGAAGCGGCCGAGATTCTGGTGAAGTCGCGCTCCGAGGCCGGCGTGTCCTATGCGCCGGATCCCGCGGCCTACCCCAATACGGTAGCCGTGCTGCAGCGCCTGAATGCATTGCAGGGACCGGAGTTCGACACTGCCTATGCCAATGCCGAAGTCGGCAGCCACATGAATGCGGTCGACCAGCTCGGTGCCTATTCGCAGAACGGCGACAACGGCGCCCTGCGCCGTTACGCCCAGGCGATGTTCCCCAAGGCCAAGGAGCAGCTTGAAGTTGCCAGGCGCATGGCCGGCGGCCGCTCCTAAGCGACCTTCCTACCTTCGCGCCACGCGACGTAGCCCCGCTTGCGCAAGGCGCAGGCGGGGCATTCGCCGCAACCATGACCCCATTCCTCGCGCGGCCCGCGCTCGCTCTGGTAGCAGGTGTGGGTGTGCTCGAGGACGATATCGACCAGCGCATCGCCGCCCAGCTTCTGGGCGAGTCCCCAGGTCTCGGCCTTGTCGAGCCACATCAGGGGGGTGTGCAGCACGAAGCTCCTGTCCATGCCGAGATTGAGGGTGACCTGCAGCGCCTTGATGGTGTTGTCGCGGCAGTCCGGATAGCCGGAGAAGTCCGTCTCGCACATGCCGCCCACCAGGTTGCGAATCTCGCGCCGCCAGGCGACGGCCGCGGCGAAGGTGAAGAACAGGAGATTGCGGCCCGGCACGAAGGTGTTGGGCAGCCCGTCCCTTTCCACCTCGAAGGCGACGTTGCGCGTGAGCGAGGTCTCGCTGATCTGGCCCAGCACGCCCATGTCGATGAAGTGGTCCTCGCCCAGGCGATTTGCCCACTGCGGGAAGCGCCGCCGGACCTCGTCCAGCACTACAAGCCGTTGATCCAGCTCGATTCGGTGCCGCTGACGGTAGTCGAAAGCGACCGTCTCGACATGCGCAAATCGTTCTAGCGCCCAGGCCAGACAAGTGGTGGAATCCTGGCCACCGGAGAACAGGACGAGGGCCGCCGCCGAGTTGATTGGGGCATCGTTCATCAGGGCTTTATGGCCTGCAACCTTTCTCCGCGCCACAGCGTTGCTTCACTTGCCTGACCATTTGCCAGAAGAGGGGGGAACCATGTTCGTCTCCGATATTCTTTCGCAGAAGGGCGGATTTGTCTTCACGGTGACGCCCGGGACGTCGATCGCCCAGGTCGCCCAGCAGTTGAGCGTCCGCCGCATCGGCTCAGTGCTGGTCCTCGACCAGGAAGGCGCGGTTGCCGGCATCGTGTCCGAACGCGATCTCGTGCGTGCGCTGGCTACCCACGGCAACAAGGCCCTCGAACTCGAGGCCAGGCAGGTCATGACCCGAGACGTCGTGACCTGCGATCCCGACGATTCGATCGATCAGGTGATGGAGAGCATGACCCGCGGCCGTTTCCGCCACCTGCCGGTGGTGCGTCACGGCGAACTGCTCGGCCTCGTGTCGATCGGCGATATCGTCAAGTGGCGGCTCGAAGAAACGCGGCACGAGGCCGAGGCGCTGAAAGCCTACATCGTCGCCGGTTAGGCCTGGGCGGTCCCCGACCTGGCGGTGGCGTGCGATTTGCGCGCGACGTCCACCGTCTTGCGTCCCAAACCATGACGTCGTCGAGATGGCGCTCGATGTCCTGCAGGCTTGCCCGCGTGGGAGATTTCCCATTTGATCTGCACCACCACCGTAGCGAGTCAGTAGTTTTTTCCACTCTCTGTTTGCTGTAACGGAGATGGCATTCCACCTTTCATCGCGCCTGAAAGTTTACGTCATGCCGGCATTGTCAGCTACCAAGCGCTCTACGGGGCTGCTTCTGTTGGCAACCCTGCTGGTTCTTCCGCTGATCGCGCGGGCGCAGGAAGTGCCGACAGTGAAGATCGGGCAGGCCACCAAGAAGACGGTCGGAACCGTCACCGCCTCGAACAGCGGCGACGTCGCCTGCTACCTCACGCTCAAGGACGACCGCGGCGCCGTCTTCGAGGAAATGGCAAATTTCGAAATCTGTGACCAGAAGCCGCCGCTTAAAGGCAAGCGGGTGGTGCTCAC
>CAMARK010000053.1 GCA_945860205.1 Reyranella massiliensis 521
CAGGAGATGTGCCGCGAGTCGGTAATGGCTGACCGCAGGACGATCGATCAGGCCCGACGCCACCATCGCCCAGCCCAGCGCGCCCTGAAGGCCGCCCAGCACGAGCAGGGCGAGCAGCCGTGGCTTCAGGTATGGCGTGAGGTGGCCGCGCAGCCAGAACCAGGCAAGCGGCACCGCGAACGCCACGCCGATCAGCCGGCCCCACAGGCGGTGGCTGTACTCCAGCCAGAAGATTTCCCTGAACTCGACGACGTTGAAGCCACGATTGACCAGTCTTCCCTGCGGCGAGGAAAGATACTTCTCAAGCTCTGCGTTCCAGGCTGCATCGGAGAGCGGCGGCAGCCAGCCGGTCACCGGCCGCCATTCGACCATCGACAGGCCCGATTCCGTCAGTCGCGTGAGCGCGCCGATCACGATCATGAAAAAGATCATCGCGGCAACGACGATCAGCCAGTTGCGCACGAAGGTGGGAGCGGTTTGCATGGAGGCTGGACCATGCGTGAAGCAGGTGGCGTCGTCATCATGCATAAATGTCGCGAGGGCACCGCGCGCCTTGCGCTTCCGGCCGCCCCCGGTTAATCGGTTCGTCTACGAACAAAATACCCCTCATTCCATCTGGATATTTGGCAATGAACGCGCCCCGGCTGGCCCCTGCGCTCTCTCACGGGTTCAGCTTCAACGACCTTTACGACCGCGATGGCCTCGGCCGTCTTGACGCTGCATTCGCCGCCTGGCTGCAGGGCGTCGATGCCGGCCTTCATGCGCGGCTGATGGCGGCGCGGACGACACCGGACGAGCTTCCGCCCAAGGACGAGTCCAACCTGCTGATCGAGCTCGCCCGGCCGCTCGAGGACTTCGTCGGCGGGCTGTTCGGCGTGGCGGTCCCGGTTGCCGAGTTGCGCGGCAGGCACAGCCGGCTGGCGCCGCTCTACGACTGTAAGCGGCTCTTCGTTCAGCGCTACGTCACGCGCGCCATCAAGGCCGATGCAGCGCTGATGCTCGACGGCGACAGCGTCACATCGGGTGTCAAGGTCGCGGCAAGTCTGGCCGATGGACTGGAGAGCTGGGAACTCGCCTTCGCGCTCGCCGTCCGCGATCTAGTCGGCGCCGAATTCAAGGTCGAGACACCGACGCCGGAAATCGAGGCCCTCGCACGCTACGCCGCCTGGGCATTGCACAATCCCGAAGGCAAGAAGCGCCATCGCGACGGCCCGCTCTTCAAGGTCCCGCACAAGATCGATCCCGAACACCTTGTGCCGGTCGAGACCGAGGTCGTGGGTGGCGTCACGCGCATGAAGCTGCCGCGGTCGATGCTGCGCCATCGCGAGGGCTTTGCGCTCACCGACGAGGGTTTCGACCTCGTGCGCGCGCTCGATCACACCAATTACTGCATCTGGTGCCACAACCAGGGCAAGGACAGCTGCTCGCGCGGCCTGAAGGATCGCAAGACCGGGGCCTTCCAGAAGTCGCCGTTCGGCGTCACGTTGGCAGGCTGCCCGCTCGAGGAAAAGATCTCGGAGATGAATCTCCTCAAGAGCGAGGGCTTCTCGGTCGGCGCGCTGGCGATGGCCGTGGTCGACAATCCGCTGGTCGCTGCCACCGGGCATCGCATCTGCAACGACTGCATGAAGGCCTGCATCTACCAGAAGCAGGAACCGGTCGACATCCCGCAGATCGAGACCAGGACTCTGAAGGACGTTCTGGCGCTGCCCTGGGGCTTCGAGATCTATTCGCTGCTGACGCGCTGGAATCCGCTCAACCTGCGCCGTCCGATCCCGCGTCCGTCGACCGGCCGCACCGTGCTGGTGGTGGGCCTCGGCCCGGCGGGCTTCAACCTCTCGCATCACCTGATGAACGACGGCCACACCGTGGTGGCGATCGACGGGCTGAAAATCGAGCCGCTGCCGCCCGAGCAATCGGGCGTGCTGGCCGATGGCGCCCGCGTGCCATTCGCCGCCGTCCAGGATGTCGCCGGCCTGCGCGAGGGTCTCGGCGAACGGGCGATGGCCGGTTTCGGCGGCGTCGCCGAATACGGCATCACTGTGCGCTGGGACAAGAACTACCTGAAGATGGTGCGGCTGTTGCTGGAGCGGCGCGGCCAGTTCTCGATGTTCGGTGGCGTGCGCTTCGGCGGCACGGTGACGGTCGAGAGCGCGTTAGCCATGGGTTTCGACCACGTGGCGCTCTGCGCTGGCGCCGGCAAGCCCACCGTGCTCGACCTGCCCAATGGGCTGGCGCGCGGCGTGCGTGCGGCGTCGGACTTCCTGATGGCGCTGCAGCTCACCGGTGCCGCCAAGAAGGAGTCGATCGCCAACCTGCAGATCCGCCTGCCGGTGATCGTGATCGGCGGCGGACTGACCGGCATCGACACCGCCACCGAATCGCTCGCCTACTATCCGCTGCAGGTCGAGAAGTTTTTGGCACGACACGAGACGCTGGTTGCCGAGCGTGGCGAAGCCGCCGTCGGTGCTGTCTGGAACGATGAGGAACGCGAGATCGCACAGGAGTTCCTGGGCCATGCCAGGGCCATCCGTGCCGAGCGTGCGACGGCCGAGCGTGAAGGCCGCACGCCCGACATCGCCGGTCTGGTCAACGGCTGGGGCGGCGTGTCGCTGGTCTATCGCCGCCGCCTGGTCGATTCGCCGTCCTATACGCTGAACCACGAGGAAGTGTTCAAGGCGCTGGAGGAGGACATTCGCTTCGTCGAAGGCCTCTCGCCTGTTGCCGTCGAGGTCGATGCCAACGGCCATGCCTGTGCCTTGAAGGTGGCGGGCGAGCAGAACGGCGCCAAGGTCGAGGCGACGTTGCCGGCGCGCACCATCCTGGTGGCGGCGGGCACGCAGCCCAACACGGTGCTGGCGCGCGAAGACGCGACGCACGCCTTCATCGACGGCAAGTATTTCCGCGCGCTCGACGAGGACGGCAACGTCGCCACGCCCGAGCGCATCTGCAAGCCCGCCGATGTGCGCGTGCTGATGTACCGCCACAACGATGGCCGCGGCATGTCGTTCTTCGGCGACCTGCATCCCTCGTTCGCGGGCAATGTCGTGAAGGCGATGGGCGGCGCCAAGCAGGGCTTTCCGGTGCTGACCCGCACCATGGAAAAGCTTGACGCGCCTGAGCGGTCGCCTGAAGCGATCCTGGCCGAGGCCAACCGCGACTGGCGCGCGAAAGTCGTGCGCGTCGACCGCCTGACGCCGACCATCGTCGAGGTCATCGTCGAGGCGCCGGCCGCCGCCCGCAACTTCGAGCCGGGCCAGTTCTATCGTCTGCAGAATTACGAGGCGCGCTCCAAGAAGGTCGACGGCACGCTGCTCACCATGGAGGGCTTGGCGCTGACCGGGGCCTGGGTCGACAAGGACAAGGGCCTCTTGTCGCTGATCACCCTGGAGATGGGCGGTTCGTCAGACCTCTGCGTGCTGCTCGAGCCCGGCGAGCCGGTGATCGTGATGGGGCCAACCGGTTCGCCGACCGAGATCGAGCCGGGCGAGACCGTGGTGCTGGCGGGTGGCGGCCTCGGCAACGCCGTGCTGTTCTCGATCGGCCAGGCGTTCCGCAGGGCCGGCAGCAAGGTGCTTTACTTCGCGGGCTACAAGATGATGAGCGACCGCTACAAGGTGGAAGAGATCGAGGCCGCGGCCGACGTCGTCGTCTGGAGTTGCGACGAGGCGCCGGGCTTCTCGGTCGATCGGCCGCAGGACAAGGCGGTCGTCACCAACATCGTGGAAGCGATGCGCCAGTACGCATCGGGCGAACTCGGCCCGCAGCCGATCCCCTTCAGCGACGCCGACCGCATCGTGGCCATCGGCTCCGACGGCATGATGAATGCCGTGCGTCTGGCGCGCCATGCCGTGCTGAAGCCCTACCTCAAGGTCCAGCACCGCGCGCTGGGATCGATCAACTCGCCCATGCAATGCATGATGAAGGAGATCTGCGCCCAGTGCCTGCAGCTCCACAGGGATCCGGTGACGGGCAAGGAGACGGTGGTGTTCTCCTGCTTCAACCAGGACCAGGAGCTCGACCGCGTCGACTTCGCCAGCCTGCGCCAGCGGCTGCGCCAGAACGGCGTGCAGGAAAAGATCGGCGCGCTCTGGATCGACCGGTCCTTGCGCAGGATCGGCGCGCGCAGCTAGGCGAAGACTTTCCGCGCGACGATTGCCAGGAGTGTCCCCGAAGCCACGAGGATGGTCAGAAGCGTCAGGGTGATGCCGGCGGACCGGCCGGCATTGATGTCGAGCGTGCTGGACAGCCCGTAGGCGTGAGCGATGCGGCCGACGACGAAGCAGGCGCCCAGCGCGTGCACCAGCCAGCGCGGGCCGCCGCAGATTTCGAGCAGGGCCAGTAGGACCAGCACCAGCGCGGCGTATTCGGCAAAGTTCCCGAACACGCGGGCCATGCGACTGAGCCCTGCGTCACCTCCATCGCCGATGCTGATGCGGGTCGTCATGCGCTGGCGGACGACCAGCAGGGACAGCACCACACACAGCAGGCCGGTCAGGGCGGCATAGAAAGCGGTGACGAACGGCAGGGCCGGCATTGCCATGAAGAGACCTCCTAGGGAGCGCGGACGAAGCGGAACAGTACCTTGTCCTGGCTGTAGTAGCGGAGTTGGTCGACAATCTTTGGAAAATATTCGCCGCCCACCGTCACCGGCATGAAGGCGTCGAGCGCCAGCGGCCGGACCGGGACCGTGAAGCCCGTCTCGGAGAAGATCTTGGCGACGCGATCCAGCGAGTGATCGTAGATCGGGATCGACGAGGTCTCGGCAATCGCCTTGCGCCACCTGGGCCACACGGCGCTGTCGGTATGGCAGCCCATGGCGGCGACATAGGCGCCGCCGGGACGCAAAGCTGCTTTCATGTCGGCGGCGTGGACCGCGAGATCGGGCAGCAGGTAGAGCACTTCGTGGCTGAAAGCGTAGTCGAAGATGTGGCCGAGGGCTGCGGCACTGTTGCCAGCACGATAGTCGATCGGGCGCTGGCGCTTCAGCAGCTCGGCCCGCGCCACCGATTCACGGGCGATGTCGATGCCGACGCCGGCGCGGAACGGATGGCGGTCGTACAGCATGCGCAGGAAGCCGCCCTGGTTGCAGCCATAGTCGAGCACGGTCGAGTCTCGGAGATCCTCGGGAACGGAGACGTCGATCATGCGCCGCCAGATCGGCGCATGGGCGGCGCCCATTGCTTCTTCATCCGCCGGATTGCGATTCCAGGTCGAGATCGTGCCGCTGCGCTGCATGCCGCTCTCCCGAGTTGCCGCCCTCCCGAGTTGGAAGGAAAGCCTATCACGCCCGGCGGCGCCAGGGGCGGATCAGCAGCGGTCCGGCGATCAGCGCGCCGAAGGTGATCATGCCGACGGCGATGGCGGTGAAGACGCCGTGCAGGCCCCACCCCAGGATTTCTACAGCATACCAGCCGCCCACGGTCGCCACGATCAGGCGGGTGACGCCGGCCACGAAGGGCGGTGCCATGCGGTTGGCGCCCTGGCTCGCGAAGGAGAGCGTCATGCCGACGCCGAACAGGCAATAGAACGGCGCCACATGCGTGATGTAGGAGACGGCGGCCGCGATCACCTCGGGGTCGCTGGTGAACAGCCGCGCCCAGCCTTCCGGCACGAGGGCCACGATCCAGCCGAAGGTGCCGATACCGAGGCCGGCAACGAGACTGCCGAACCAGGCGGCCCGCACGGCGCGCCGCCAGTCGTTGGCACCGGCCGCCACGCCCACGATCGTGGTGAGGCCGGAGCCGATGCCGAAGGCCAGCGGCACCAGCATGAACTCCAGCCGCACGCCGATGCCGTAGCCCGCCAGCGCGGCGACGCCAAAGCGGCCGACCAGGCCGGTCACCATCATGGCAGTGAGGTTGGCGGTGAAGGCCGAGAAGGAGGCGATCAGGCCGACTTTCAGAATGTCCCAGAACAGCCGGCCCTGCAGGGAGAGGCCGCCCAGCCCCGGCGTGAAGCCGAGCTTGCCGCCCCACAAAGCGCGTGCCTGCAGCAGCGCCGACACTGCCGAGGTCAGCAGCGCGGAAACCGCCGGCCCCGCCATGCCGAGGCCGGGCCAATCGCCGATGCCCAGCGCCAGCACGTAGGAGAGCGGCACCTGGACGATCGACGAGATCAGCATGTAGCGGCCAGGCGTCGCGGCATCGCCGCCGCCGCGCAGCAGCGCCGACAGGAAGAAGTTCGCCCAGATCGCGATCGAGCCCGTGAACAGGACGTTGGAGTAGGTGAGGGCGTGCTCGAGCGCACGGCCCTCGCCGCCCAACAGCTGATAGAGGCCGGGCGCCACGGTCCAGGCGAGCAGGGTGAACAGCATGGCGAGCCCCGCGCCCAGGATCAGCGCGTGCAGGATCAGGGCGCGCGCATCGTCGCGACGGCCGGCGCCCAGTGTGCGGGCCATCGCGGCCGCGACGCCGCCACCCATGCCGCCCGCGGCCATCATCGTCATCATCATCATGAGCGGAAAGACCAGCGCGAAGCCCGCCAGCGCCTCGGTGCCGAGCTGGCCGAAGATGAAGGTCTCGGCGATGGCGACGAAGGTCTGCACCACCATCACGGCCGTGGTCGGGCCGGCGAGCTTCAGCAGGCTGGATCCGATGGGGGCGGTCAGGAGAGGATGGACGGCGACCTGGGACAGCGGAGATACTCCTCGAATTTAAGTGCATATGCACCCTACCAAGGTGCGGTGCCCTGTCACCTGACAAAAGCCCGGGGCCCCATTAGCTTTCGACCATGAGCGAAAAAGAGCGTCCCCTCGCCAAGCCCTCCGTCCAGGTCGAGAACGACCGGGTGATCGTCACCGAATGGCGCTTCCCGCCCGGCGGCCATACCGGCTGGCACCGTCATAACCACGATTACGTCGTGGTGCCGGTGACGACAGGCGAACTGCACATCTATGACGGCAAGACGACGGTGCCGGCGCCGCTCAGGGCCGGCGTGTCCTATGCGAGGCAGATCGGGGTTGAGCACGACGTCATAAATCCCAACGATTTCGAGTTCGTTTTCGTGGAAATCGAGCTCAAGGCCTGACGGGAGCGGGGGGCAGCCCCCACCCGGCCGCACGTTGACTTGGGCCCTGCCAAGCCTCATATGAGTGCCGCCAGCGGTCCGGCCCGATCCACGAGCCTTATGAGACCGCTCCAAAGTCCAGCGGATAGAATGGACTAAACCACGGAAATTAAATGAGTTTTGAGAGTTTGGGGCTGAGCGCCCCGGTACTGCAGGCAGTCGCCGACAAGGGTTATACGACGCCCACCCCCATCCAGGAAAAGGCCATCCCCATCGTCCTGATGGGCCGCGATGTCCTCGGATGCGCCCAGACGGGCACCGGAAAAACTGCCTCCTTCGTCCTGCCGATGATCGATATTCTCTCGCAGGGTCGCGCCAAGGCGCGCATGCCGCGGACGCTCATCCTTGAGCCGACACGTGAATTGGCCGCCCAGGTGGCCGAAAACTTCGAGACCTACGGCAAGTACAACAAGCTCAACATGGCGCTGCTGATCGGCGGCGTGAGCTTCCCCGACCAGGAACGCGCTCTGGAGCGCGGCGTCGACGTGCTGATTGCCACCCCGGGCCGGCTACTCGACCATTTCGAGCGCGGCGGCATTTTGTTGAACGACGTCAAGATCCTGGTGATCGACGAAGCCGACCGCATGCTCGACATGGGGTTCATCCCCGACGTCGAGCGTATCGTCGCCACCCTGCCGACGCTGCGCCAGACCCTGTTCTTCTCGGCCACCATGCCGCCGGAGATCAAGCGGCTGGCCGACCGCTTCCTGAGCAACCCGAAGGAAGTCACCGTCTCGCCGCCGGCCTCGGCCAGCAACACCATCGTCCAGGGGATGATCGTCGTTCCCGAGGATGACAAGCGCGACGCGCTGCTGGCCCTGATCAAGAGCCAGGAAGTGAAGAACGCGATCGTATTCTGCAATCGCAAGCGCGATGTCGCCACGCTCCACACCACGCTGAAGAAGCACGGCATCAATGCCGGCGCCCTGCACGGCGACATGAGTCAGCCGGCGCGCACCGAGACGCTGGAGAAGTTCAAGGCCGGCGACATCCAGATCCTCGTCGCCTCCGACGTGGCCGCCCGCGGCCTCGACGTCCAGGACATGAGCCACGTCTTCAATTATGACGTGCCGTTCTCGCCCGAGGACTACGTCCATCGCATCGGCCGCACCGGCCGTGCCGGCAAGATCGGCCATTCCTTCACGCTCGCCGCACCGTTCGAGGGCGGCCTGATCGAGGCGATCGAAAAGCTGATCGGCACCACCATCCCGCGTATCGAGATCCCGGGCCTGGACGTCTTGCAGCTCGAGGCTGGCGACGGTCGTCGTCGTGGCCGCGGCGGTCGTGGCGGTCGCCCTGGCCGCAGCAGCGGCGGCGCGTCTTCCGACAAGCCGCGCGGCCCGCGCCGTGAACCTCGCGAGCCCAGGGAGCCCCGTGAACATCGCGAACCGCGTCCCGAGGTTTCGGCGGAGCCGCAGGCGGCCGCTGCCGAGGCGCCCCGTGAAGCTTCGCATGAGCCGCAGCCGGCCCGTGAGTCGCAGCCGGCCCGTGAGTCGCAGCCGGAACGGGCGCCGCGCGAGCGCCGTCCCGAACGTGCGCCCCGCGAGCATGCTCCGCGCGAGCCGCGCGCCGAGCGTTCGGCCCAGCCGCCCCGGGAACGCCAGCCTGAGCGCCACTCCGAGCGTCGTCCCGAGCGCAGCGCTGAGCGTAGTCACGAACGCCGCTCCGAGCCGCGACGCGACCGTGACGACGGTGGTCCGGCGCCCAAGGGCCTCGGCGATCACGTCCCGGCTTTCCTCGCCCGTCAGCCGCGCTAGACTGCCGGCGACGGCAGCGGCCAGATAAGCGGCAGGACGGACGGGACCATGCAGACCATTTTCGTCATGGTGAAGTGCGAACTCGGCAAGGCCTACGAGGTTGCCGACGACGCCGTCACGGTCGAGCAGGTGTCGGAGGTCTATTCGACCTCTGGCCAGTACGACCTCCTGATGAAGTGCTATCTAGACGACAAGACCGACATCGGCCATTTCGTCACCAGCAAGATCCAGACGCTGGGCGGCGTGAAGGACACCTTCACGCTCATCACCTTCAAGGCGTTTTCCTGACGACGGCCGCGCCTCGCAGGCACCTCCCGCGCGGCGAGGATTTCCTGCTCCTGCCGCCGTCGATCCAGCCCTACGCCTATCGCATCGTCGACCAGCTGTTCGCCCATCGCGTGATCCGCCGCGGGCCGGCGCCTCGCGATCTGCCGCGCGGCGAAGAGATCGCGCCGCGTTACGTCGTCGATGGCCACGAGCACGACGTCGCCTCGTTCATGGACCGCAACGTGATCTCGGGTCTGTTGGCGATCCGCCACGGCAAGGTGGTTCTGGAACGATATGGTCTGGGCCTCGGCGAGCACGATCGCTGGTCGACCATGTCGACCGTGAAGTCGATGACGGCGATGCTGGTCGGCGCGGCCGTCCGCGACGGCGCCATTGCCTCGATCGACGAGCCGCTCACGCGCTATCTGCCGGCCTTACGCGGTTCGGCCTACGAGGGCGTGACGCTGCGCCATGTCATGACCATGTCGTCGGGCGTGCGCTGGAACGAGGACTATACGGATCGCCATTCCGACGTGAACCGCTACAGCAAGTCGCTGGCCGACAAGGTGCCGGGCGGCGTGCTGCGGCTGATGGCGTCGCTGCCGCGCGCCCATCAGGCCGGCAGCACCTTTCTCTACAATTCCGGCGACACCTATCTGCTGGGGGCGGCGCTCACCCAGGCGATCGGCAAGCCGCTGGCCGACTACATGTCGGAAAAGATCTGGCAGCCCGCCGGCATGGAATGCGATGCCTTCTATACGGTCGAGAGCGAGGGCGGCCAGGAGATCGGCGGCAGCCGCGCCGGCATGGTGTTGCGCGACTTCGGCCGCTTTGGGCAATTCGTCCTCGACGACGGCATGATCGCAGGAAAGCGCGTGCTGCCCGAGGGATGGGTCGAGGCCGCGGCAACGCCGGCCTTCGCGCTCGAAACGCCGCCGGTCGTCGACATTACCCACTACGGATATAGCTGGTGGCTGGGCCAAGGGGTGATGGCGGCGCTCGGCCATGCCGGCCAGCGCATCGACATCTTCCGCGACGAAGGCCTTGTGGTGGTGACGCTCGGCGCCTTTCCGCAGCCGCTCTACGCGCCGCCGGCCGACCATCACCGCCGCAACGAGGTGGTCGCTTTCACAAACGCGGTGCGGGCGACATGAACGGCGGTCAGGCGGTTCTCGCCATATGGGTCGATATCGATCCGGCCGACGATACTCTGTTCGAGCACTGGCACAGCCATGAGCACGCCCAGGAGCGCGTCGGCTGCCCCGGCTGGCTGCGCGGCTCCAGGTGCAAGGGCGTCGACATGCCGGGACGCTATCTCCTTTTCTACGACGCCGAGACGACGGCGGCGTTCGAGAGCACCGAATATTATGCGCGCCTCGGCAACCCGACCGAGATGAGCCGCGCCATCTTCCCGAAGTTTCGTGATACCTGGCGCACCGTCTGCACGGTCGAGCAGCGCTGGGGCGACGGCATAGGCGCCGCCGTCCTCACGCTCCGCTCGACAGTGGGCAACACCGCGCCCTTCGACACGCTGGCCGGACTGCAGACGGCGCGCGTCGACATGCTGGCGGGCCAGGCCAACCTCGGCCAGGCCCACACGGCGGAGAAGGACCTGCGCGCCACGCCCGATCGTCAGATCGAACGGGCGCTGGTCGCCTTCTTCTGGTCGGTGGAGGCAGCCCAGGCGGCGCGTGCCCGGCACGCGCCCGAGGGCGAGGTCTTCGCTCTCCGACACACCGTGTCGAAGAGCGATCTCGTCTAGCTAGTTAATGAGGCCGTAGAATTTCCCGGCGTTGGTGCAGGTGATCATCTTGACCTGCTCCGCCGGAACTTCGGCGAACTGCTCCTTGATGTATTTATCGGAGTGCGGCCACACGCCGTCGCCGTGCGGGTAGTCGGAGCCCCACATCAGGCTTTCCGCGCCCATCTCGTCGATCAGCTTGGCGCCGATGCGGTCGAACTGGAACGTGGCCTTGCACTGGCGACGCCAATAGTCGCTGGGCTTCATCTTGAGGCCGAGGTCGGTGAAGCGGTCCTCCCACTCGAAGTCCATGCGGTCGAGCGCATAGGGGATCCAGCCCGAGCCCGATTCACCGAAGGCGATGCGGACGTTGGGATAACGTTCGAGCACGTTGGCGCCGATGATGGCGGCCAGGATGTTCACCAGGTTCATCTGGAAGCCCGAGACGATGGTGAAGAACACCGAGCGGCCGACGCGGCCGGGGTACTTCTCGATCGTGTTGGGCGGCACCGCCGGGAAGGTGTGGAAGTGCAGCGGCAGCTGGACGTCGTTCACCGCCTTCCACAGAGGCTCCCACATCGGGTGCCACATCGGCTCCATGTCCCACGAGCAGGAAAGCTCCAGACCCTTGATGCCCATCTTGGCGACGCGATGGATCTCCTTCACCGCGGCGTCGATGTCGCCGTAGGGCAGGCAGGCGAGGCCGATGTGCCGGTCGGGATAGTGGCTGCAGAAATCCTTTAGCCAGTCGTTGTAGATCGTCAGCATCTGGTTGCCGGCCTCGCGATCGTTGAGGCGGCTGGCGGCGCCCAGGATGCCGTAGATCACCTCGGCATCGACGCCGTCGCGATCCAGATCCTTGATCCTGAGGTGCGGATCGGAGACGCGGCGGATGTCCTTGGCGCCATCCGAATAGAGGCCGGTCTCGGCCATGATGTCGACGCGGTGATGCTTGCCGGGAACGTATTTCGACCCGGCTGGGCCCACGCCATTCTTGAAGCCGAAGGTGGCGCCGCTCTTGGCGGTCCATTTCGGCCCCTCGTCGGTGTCGACGACGTAGGGCATGCGGTCCTTGAGCGCGCGGGGCGCCATCGAGGTGAACAGGTCCGGCGGCATCCAGGGCAGGTCGAGGTGGCTATCGGCCGAAATGCGCTTGTATTGCATGGCATCGCTCCCGGTGGATTCCTTGGCTAAAGTATGCGCGTCGCATCGCAGGCTGGGCAAGGGCAGGATGGAAGAGTTCGACTACATCGTCGTCGGTGCGGGTTCCGCAGGGTGCGTGCTGGCCAATCGCCTGTCGGCCGATCCCGCCACGCGCGTCCTCGTGCTCGAGGCGGGCGGCAAGGACAGTTGGATCTGGTTCCACATTCCGGTCGGCTATCTCTTCGCCATGGGCAATCCGCGGGCCGACTGGATGTTCCGGACCGAGAAGGAGCCGGGCCTCAACGGCCGCGCGCTGAATTACCCGCGCGGCAAGGTGATCGGCGGCTGCTCGGCGATCAACGGCATGATCTCGATGCGCGGCCAGGCGGCCGACTACGACCATTGGCGCCAGCTCGGCCTCACCGGCTGGGGCTGGGACGATGTGCTGCCGGTCTTCAAGAAGCTCGATGGCCACTTCCTGGGCGACACCGAGCATCATGGCGCGAGCGGCGAGTGGCGCGTCGAGGAGATGCGCGTGAAGTGGGACGTGCTCGATGCCGTGGCCAAGGCGGCGACCGAGATGGGTGTGCCGGCGACACGGAACTTCAACACCGGCGACAACGCGGGCGTGGGCTACTTCCACGTCAATCAGAAGCGTGGGCTGCGCGTGTCGACGGCCAAGGCCTTCCTGAAGCCGGTGCTCGGCCGGCCCAACCTCAAGCTCGAGACCGGCGTGCTGGTCGAGAAGGTGATCTTCGAGGGTAAACGCGCGACAGGAGTGCGCTTTCGCCAGAACGGACAGATCGTCGAGGCCCGCGCCAAGGGTGAGGTCATCCTGTCGGCCGGCGCCATCGGCAGCCCGCAGATCCTGCAGCTCTCCGGCGTCGGTGCGGGTGATTGGCTGACCGGGCACGGTATTGCCACCGTGCTCGACAAGCCGGGCGTCGGCCGCAACCTGCAGGATCATCTGCAGCAGCGCGCCATCTTCAAGGTCCATGACGTCAAGACCCTGAACGCGACCTATCATTCGCTGATCGGCCGTGCCTTGATGGGCATGGAATATGCTTTGTTCCAGAAGGGGCCGCTCACCATGGCGCCCTCGCAGCTCGGTATCTTCACCACCTCCTCGCCCGACCACGAGCGGGCCAACATCGAGTTCCATGTGCAGCCGCTGTCGCTCGACAAGTTCGGAGAACCCCTGCACCGCTTCCCGGCGATCACGGTGAGCGCCTGCAACCTGCGCCCGACCTCGCGCGGTACTGTCCGTTTGCGCTCGGCCGATCCCGCCGCCAAGCCGTTGATTGCGCCCAATTACCTCGCCACGCCGGAGGACAAGCGCGTCGCGGCCGACGCGATCCGGGTCACGCGCCGCCTGATGCGGCAGCCGGCGCTAAGCCCCTTCCGGCCGGAGGAATACCTGCCGGGTCTCAGCGTGGGCGACGACGATGCCTCGCTGGCCAAGGCCGCGGGCGATATCGGCACCACCATCTTCCACCCCGTCGGCACGGCCAAGATGGGCCTGCCGTCCGATCCGATGGCGGTGGTCGACGAGCGGCTCCGGGTCATCGGGCTGGATGACCTGCGGGTGGTCGATGCCTCTATCATGCCGACCATCACGTCGGGCAACACCAACACACCGACCATCATGATCGCCGACAAGGCGGCGCGGATGGTCCTCGAGGATAGGAGATAGACCATGCGACATCGTCTGCTCGGGCTGCTCGCCGCCTGCGCGCTCGCCGTTCCTGTGGCGGCCGCCGCTCAACAACCAAAGACCCTGCGCGTGGTCATGCATTCGGACCTGAAGATCCTGGATCCGATCTGGACCACGGCCTTCATCGTGCGCAACCACGGCTACATGATCTACGACACGCTGTTTGCGCTCGACGGCAACCTCCAGATCAAGCCGCAGATGGTCGACAAATGGACCGTCTCCGACGACAAGCTCACCTGGACCTTCACGCTGCGCGACGGCCTGGAGTTCCACGACGGCCAGCCCGTCACCACCGAGGATGTCCTTGCCTCGCTGAAACGCTGGTCGGTGCGCGACACGCTGGGCCAGATCCTGTGGGGCAAGCTCGCCGAGGCAAAGGCGGTCGATGCCAAGACCTTCCAGCTCGTGCTCAAGGCGCCGACCGGTGTCGTGCTGCAGGCGCTGGCCAAGCCCTCGGGCAATCCCTTCATCATGCCCAAGCGCGTCGCCGAGACTCCGGCCGGCGACCAGATCAAGGAGTTCGTGGGCTCCGGCCCCTTCATCTTCAGGGCCGACGAGTGGAAGCCCGGCGACAAGACCGTCTACGTCAAAAACCCCAAGTACAAGCCGCGCGCCGAGCCGGCATCGGGCCTGGCCGGGGGCAAGCTCGCCAAGGTCGACCGCGTCGAATGGCTGGCGATGCCCGACCAGCAGACGGCGGTGAATGCCCTGCAGGCCGGCGAAATCGACATGATCGAAACGCCGCAGCACGACCTCTATCCGATCCTGAAGAAGGACAAGAACGTCGGGCTGGTCACCACCAACAAGTGGGGCAACCAGTACATCTTCCGCTTCAACCAGCTCCACAAGCCGTTCGACAATCCCAAGGTCCGTCAGGCCATGCTCTACGGCCTCAACCAGAAGGACTTTCTGAGCGGCGTCATCGGCGATCCCGAGTACTACATGGTCTGCAAGGCCATGTTCATGTGCGGCGGCCCCTACGAGACCACGGCGGGCTTTGCCGACAAGTACGAGAGCGACTTCGCCAAGGCCAAGCAGCTTCTCGCCGAGGGCGGATACGACGGCACGCCCGTCGTGCTGATGCATTCGACCGACCTCTACGTGCTCACCAACATGGCGCCGATCGCCAAGTCGCTGATGGAGAAGTCCGGCCTCAAGGTCGACATGCAGTCGATGGACTGGCAGACGCTGGTCAGCCGCCGCGCCAAGAAAGAAGCGCCGGACAAGGGCGGCTGGAACGTGCTGATCACTTCGACCTCGGGCGCCGATTCGCTCGATCCGCTGACCTACAGCTTCATCGGCGCCACCTGCGACAAGGCCTGGTTCGGCTGGCCCTGTGACGACGAGCTGACCCGCCTGCGCAACGCCTTCGCCGACGAGACCGATGAGGCCAAGCGCAAGGAGATCGTCGAGAAGATCCAGCTCCGTGCCGCCGAGGTGCCGACCCATGCCTTCCTCGGCCAGTACAACAACGCCATGGCGGTTCGCAAGGAAGTGGCCGGCAACGTCGTCTCGCCGGTGCCGGTGTTCTGGAACATCGAGAAGAAGTGACGCCGTCGGTCAGGCAGCTCCGGCGTCCCGCCGGTCGAGGAAGCGATACCAGGTGACGAAGGCCTGGAAGTAGAGCTTGTTCAGGCCGTGGAACGGCAGCGGCCTGACCTTGTCGAGCGGCAGCGGCAGCGCCATCGGGTCGCCCGAAGCGATGTAGGTCGCCATCGCACGTCCCATCGCTGTTTGCAGCGCCACCCCGCGACCCATGCAGCCGATGTCGATCAGCAGGCCGGGGGCGGGTTCATGCAGATGGGGCAGGTGATCGCGCGTCAGCGCCACGCGGCCGCCCCAACGGAAGTCGATGCCAGCGCCTTTCAGCTGCGGGAACATCTTCTCCATCATCGTCTCTATGTGAGCCCAGTCCTCGACGCTCCTGGGCTCGCGCATCGTCCCGCGGCCGCCCAGCAGGAAGCGGCCGGTGTGGTCGGTGCGGTAGTAGAGCCCTATGCGGCGCGAATCGGACGTCGATTGGCCGCCCGGCAGGATCGACTTCAGGACATTGTCCGACAGCTTCTTGGTCGCGACCTGGAAGGAATTGGCGGCGATGATGGTCTGGCGCAGATGCGGCCAGAGATCGCCGGTATAGCCGTTGGTCGCCAGCACCACGCGGTCTGCCGTCACCGTCGCGCCGCGCGCGGTGCCGACGATCCATTTGCCGTTCTCGCGCACCAGGCTGGTGGCATGCGTGTTGCCGTGGACCGAAACGCCCGCTGCCAGCGCCGCGCGGGCCAGGCCGCGCGCATAGCTAAGCGGCTGCACGACGCCGCCGCGGCGATCGATCCATGAGCCGAGGTACTGATTATGGCCGATGTGCCGTGCCGTCTCCTGCCTGTCGAGCACCTCGACCGGGGCGCCGCGCTTCTGCCATTGCGCGGCACGCGCCTCGATCGGCCCGACCGCCTTGGCTGAAATGGCGCTCTGGATCCAGCCATTGCGCGTGTTGGGAACGTCCATCTTGTGCTTGTCGATCAACTCCCAGACGACATCGGCGGTCCGGCTGACGAAGTCGACGAGGCGCGGTCCCCGCTCAGATCCGTACATGGTCTCGAGTTCGTCGGGATCGAACTTGAGCCCCGGGATCACCTGGCCGCCGTTGCGGCCCGAGCCGCCGAAGCCCGGCTCCCTGGCCTCGAGCACCACCGCCTTGATGCCGCGCTCGGCAAGATGCAGAGCCGTCGAGAGGCCGGCATAGCCCGCGCCCACGATGCAGACGTCCGCGGTGACGGACTCCGCGAGCGGTGGCGTCGCAGCGGCGGCAGGCGCCGTCGCGGCCCACAGCGAGGGCTCGAGAGGGAAAGGCTCAGACATGTTCGTCGCTACCTAGCTGCGGGCCTTGAATGCAAATTCCGCGCCCGAGCGGATGCCGGTCGGCCAGCGCGCCGTGATGGTCTTGAGCTTGGTGTAGAAGCGCACGCCCTCCATGCCGTAGACGCCGTGATCGCCGAAGATGGAGGCCTTCCAGCCGCCGAAGCTGTGATAGGCCACCGGCACCGGGATCGGCACGTTGATGCCGACCATGCCGATCTGCACGTTGCTGGCGAAGGCGCGGGCGGCATCGCCGTCACGGGTGAAGATCGCGGTGCCGTTGCCGTAGGCGTGGTCGTTCACCAAGCCGATCGCCTCGTCAAAGCCCTTGGCGCGCACCACCGACAGCACCGGCCCGAAGATCTCGTCCTTGTAGATCGTCATGTCGGTGGTGACGTTGTCGAACAGGCAGCCGCCCATGAAGTTGCCGTTCTCGTAGCCCTGCAGTTTCAGGCCGCGGCCGTCGACCACCAGCTTGGCGCCTTCCTTCACGCCCTGGTCGACGTAGCCCATCACCTTGTCGCGGTGCTGGCGCGTCACCAGCGGGCCCATCTCGGACTGCGGATCGAGTCCCGGCCCGACCTTCAGTGCCGCGACGCGCGGTGCCAGTTTCGCCATCAATTTGTCGCCGACATCGCCCACCGCGACCGCGACCGAGATCGCCATGCAGCGCTCGCCGGCGGCGCCGTAACCCGCGCCGATCAGCGCGTCGGTCACCTGGTCGAGGTCGGCATCGGGCATGATCACCATGTGGTTCTTGGCGCCGCACAGCGCCTGCACGCGCTTATTCCGCTGCGTGCCCGTGTGATAGACGTACTGGCCGATCGCGGTCGAGCCCACGAACGAGATCGCCGGCACATCGGGATGATGCAGCAGTGCATCGACCGCGACCTTGTCGCCGTTCAGTACCTGGAAGATGCCGGCGGGCGCCCCGGCCTCGGCGAACAGCTCGGCCAGCAGCATCGGCGCCGAGGGATCCTTCTCCGACGGCTTCAGGATGAAGGCGTTGCCGCAGGCCACCGCCATGGCTCCCATCCAGCACGGGATCATGATCGGGAAGTTGAACGGCGTGATGCCGGCCACCACGCCCAGCGGCTGGCGGATCGACCACGAATCCATGTCGGAGGCGACCTGCTCGGTGAAATCGCCCTTCATGTGATGGGCGATGCCGCAGGAGAATTCGACCACCTCGAGCCCGCGCCCGACCTCGCCCTTGGCATCCTCGAACGTCTTGCCGTGCTCGAGCGACATCAGGCGGGCGAGATCGTCGATGCGCTTCTCGACCAGGCCCTTGAGGTTGAACATCACGCGCTGCCGGCGGAGCGGCGGCGTCGCGGCCCAGGCGACCTGCGCCTTCCTGGCGAGCTGCACGGCGTCGTCGATCTCGGCTTCGGAGGCGAAGGCCACCATCGCCGTCACCTCGCCGGTCGCCGGGTTGGTGACGTCGCCCTGCCGGCCGCTGGTGCCCGCGACGCGCTTGTTGCCGACGAAATGTCCGATCCTGCCCGCCATGACTTCCTCCGCTCTTTGTCGCTTTCTAGCATGGCGGCGCGACATTTTCCCGTACGCTAAGGCGAGAAGGCGATGTCGCGGCCGGAGGCATCGAAGTCGTTGGCGATGTTGGTGAATTCATCGTCCGCGGGAGTCGCCTGCTGTCGCGGAGAACGCGTCATTTCGGAAATGCGTCGCGCGACCTCCTTTTCGACCTCCCGCGCGACCGCCCTCTCGACTTCCGCGGCCACGCGCGCCTCGAAATCGTCTTTCGCCTCGCGCTGCTTTTCGGCCCGCAGTGCTGCGGCATCGGCCTGTTTCACCAGGTAGAGGTCGAGTGCCCGGTCGCGCCTTGTGTATTCCCCGACTTTCTTGCCGCGGTAGAATACCGACCTGGTCTCGACGCAGTCGGCCGCCAGCACCACGTTCTCGACCGCCTGCTGGCGGCGTGCCTCGACGATGTCGCGGCAATCCTTGTCGAAGCCGGGGTACTTCTTGCGCCAGCGCTGGACCGTGCGCCGGCTGATGCCGGTGCGGGCGGCAGCCTCGGTGGTGCTGCCGCAACGCGTGAAGTGGCTGCGGAAGGCCGCGCGGAGACGGCCCGGCGTCCTGAGCCGCTCCGGCTTCAGGATGGCACGGTCGGCGAGGGTCCTGGGTTCTTCTAGCACCGGATCGGCGGCGGGCAGGGCCCCCGCAGCCTCGGCTTCCGCATTCTCCTTGGGCGTCTCGTTCATGCCGACCCAGGCCGGCATTTTCATCCGCTGCTGCGCCCAGCGGGTCAGCGCCGCCTCGCTTCGCTGCTCGGCGCTGGGCTTGTCGCATTCCCGCACCAGTGCCTCGAGCTGGGCGCGCTCCATGTTGCGGTAGAAGGCCGGGACATAGGCCGCGCCGTAATTGACGAGCTGATAAAGGGCTTCTTCGGGTTTCATGGCGTTCTCCGAGAGAGGAACAGGATTCATATATAGGACTATCCTATCCTTCCGTCAAGATGTCCAAAAAGAAACAGAACCTTTTCCGGAACCGGCGTTACCATTGATATCTCACGAAGGAGCGTGACATGGCCCAAGTGCAGCCCAACGTCCCCGGAGCCCCGGCGATCATTGCCGACACCGGCGCCTATAACGCGAGCGTCGCGACCCAGGTGCGAGACATTACCGCGAGGGTTCTCGGCATTGTCCCGGACAGAGTCGTCGAGGCCGCGGACTTCGTGGCCGACCTCGGCGCCAGCAGCCTCGATCTCGTGGAACTCATCATGGCGATCGAGGATGCGTTCGGGATCGACATATCCGACAGCGCCGCCGAGCGGATCACCACGGTGGGCGATCTTGAGGCGTTCATCCGCAGCCAGGCGCCGGCGGCCCACAGGCCGGCACAGGCCTAGGCGGCAACCACGGCGCGAAGTTTCGCCCGACTTGCTACCGTGATCGAAAGGGCGCAGATGAGACGAAGCCCGGCTATGCACCGTCGGGCGCGGTGACTTGATGTCCCATACGATCAGGCTCAACGAGGACCTCGGCGTGATCGTTCTTCACGCCAAGCGGAGCATGGACCTCCTCGAAATCAAGAAAGCGTTCGACGAGATGCTGGAACTACCCGGCTTCCGCGAGGGCTTGAGGCTGGTCGTCGATTTCAGGGGAAGCGAGACTCCCATCAGCGGCACCGAGGTACGACAGCTCGCCGAATACGCCCGAAGTGCCGATGCCAGGTGGGGCACGACAAAGTGGTCGTTCCTCGCATCGGCCGACATGACCTACGGCCTCAGCCGCATCTTCATGGCGCTCACGAGCGATCATCAAGTAGAGACCCACGTCTTTCGCAATCTCGTCGACGCGAACGGCTGGCTAGGCCTCGGCGTGGACGTCGATGAAATCCTCGCCCGGACCCCGGACTGACGGGCAGCCGACCGCCGCGCGCGACTTTGGCAGGACGGCGATCTCTGCTACAGCCGTCCGCACGTCATGAATCTCGGCCCCCTCGACAAGCTCTTCGATTTCCTGCGCGATATCATCGGCGGGGACCTCACCCTTGGCATGTGGGTGCTGCTGGCCCTGCTTCTGGTGGCGCAGGAAATCGGCTACCGCCTCGGCCGCTTCGTACGAAGGCGGCGCGAGCCCCTGGAAGCGGAGAAGTCCTCCCTGAACTTCGCCACGGCCGGCATGGTCGGCCTGCTCGCCTTCCTGCTGGGAATCTCGCTGTCCATGGCCTCCGGCCGCTATGAGGCCCGGCGCGATTCGGTGCTGGCCGAGGCCAACTCGATCGGCACCACATGGCTGCGCGCCGGCCTGGTCGGCGGCGTGGAAGGCCAGGAGATCCAGCGTACATTGCGCGCCTACACCAGGCTGCGCATCGACACCATAAACGGCGGCGAGACGCCGGACGAAGTCGACCGGATGTACGCCAGGACGGCGGCGCTCCAGAACGACATGTGGCAAGTCGTCCAGCGCGTGGCGGAGCGGGCGCCGACGCCAATCACCGCCCTGATGGTCGGCTCGCTCAACGAGACAATCGATCTGTCGCTCACCAACCGGCGCAATTTCTCGTCCAACGTCCCGGCTTACGTCATCCGCCTGCTGATCCTGGTGTCGATGCTGACGATGGGCGCCATCGGCTACGGGTTCGGGGTCGCGGGCGGCCGCCAGGTCGTGATGTCGGTCCTGTTCCTGTTCATCTGGACGATATCCATCGCGCTGATCGTCGACATCGACCGCCCGCGCAGCGGCGGCATCCGGGTCGGCACCACGCCCTTGGTCTGGACGCTGCAGGGCTTTGGGCCGGAGCCGCCTGGCCGCTGAGGGCAGGCTGGGCAGCCGCTACTTCAGCCCGTAGAACGCGAACTGCTGGTCGACTTCGGGGTTGATCGTGCGGGCGGCGGCCTGGTCGCCTTCGCCGCCCTTCACGTCGCCGGTCTTGATCCGCGCCAGGCCGCGGCCGAACAGGGCGGCGGCGCGGTTGGGGTCGATTTGCAGCGCGGCTTCGTATTCGTTCAGTGCCAGCGCGTCATCGCCCAGCTTCAGGTAGATGAAGCCGCGCGTGTCGCGGACGTCGAGATTGGCCGGCATGAGTTTTAGCGCGGTGTCGCAATCGGCCAGCGCCTGCAGGAGATCCTGGCCCGCGATGGCGCGCGCGAGGCCGCGGTTGTTGTAGGCGAGGCCGAAGCCGGGCTCGAGCTCGATGGCCGAAGTATAGTCGGCGATCGCTTTCGGGTACTCGTCCAGCGCGAAGCGGGCGTAGCCGCGGTTGAAGAAGGCGACGGGGTTGTTGCGGTCGATGGCGATCGCCGCGTCGAGATCGCGGATCGCCAGGTCGAGCTTGCGGTCGACGGAGTAGATCGCCGCGCGGCTCGTCAGCGCCTCAACATTGCGCGGGTTGCGCTCCAGGGCCGCGTTGTAGTCCCTGAGAGCGTCGGCGGTCTCGTTGCGCCTGGAATGGATCAGGCCGCGCTGGAAATGGGCCTGCGAGCTGCCGGGCGCGAGGGCGACGGCACGGTCGAGGTCGACCAGGCCGCGGCCGGTCTCGCCGAGCTGGCTAAAAGCCTCGCCGCGGCGGATCAGGGCCAGCACGTTGGTGGGCTCCAGCACCAGCACCTTGTCGAAATCGGCGATGGCGCGTTCGTAGGAGCGCTTGCGGCTCGCTAGCAGAACGCCGCGTCCGAGGAAGGCCATGGTCGCCTGCGGATCGAGGCGGATGGCCTGGTTGAAGTCGGCCAGCGCCTTGTCGGTGTTACCGGTAGCATCCGCCGCGACGGCGCGGCGGAATAGGTTGAGCGCGTCGGCGTTCTGCGAATCGATCAGGCTGTCGTAGCGCTTCAGCGCCTCGATGTAGTCGTCGCTGGCCATCACCTTCTCGCCTAGCGCCGCGCGGGCGCTGCCGCGGATCAGCCGCGCCAGCGCCAGTTCGTCGGGCGTGAGCTCGCGGCTGATGATCGCACGCGAGCAGTCGGCGTTGCGCCCCTCGGCATCCTCCGGCGTCGGGAAGGCGCCCTGGACGCAGCGTTGGTAAAGCAACCGGGTGGTGGGCGGCGTGGCCGCTGCTTCTGCGGTGGGCGCCGAAGTCTGTGCGGCCGGAGCCGGTGTAGCGGGCGTGGCGGCGACTGGCGCCGCGGGAGCAGCGGCAACGGGCGGAGCGGTGCCGTGGCCCGGCGGATATTTGTAGTAGGCGTAGCCATAGATGGCGGCCATCGCACAAACGACGATACCCGCCCCGATCGCGATCTTGCTGGTGAGCTGCATACGTTCCCCAATTCCCCACCGCACTATAGCGCGGGGATTCGGGTGGTCACACCACCGCGTCGCCCGCGATCTGCGTGCGCTGCATGCGGCGGTGGAAGGGGCCGGCATCGTGGATGGCCAGGTGCTTGGTGCAGCGGTTGTCCCAGAAGGCGATCGAGCCCGCCTCCCAGCGGAAGCGGCAGGTGAACTCCGGCCGGTGGCCGTGGTCCATCAGGAAGTCCAGCAGCGGCTTGCTCTCGCGATCGGTCATGCCGTCGAAGCGGCAGGCGTAGGAGTGGTTCACGAACAGGCATTTGCGGCCGGTCTCGGGATGCGTGCGCACCACGGGGTGCACGCTCTCGGTCGGCCGCCAGTTCGAATCCTCGCGCACCCGGCTGGAGCGTCGCGCGTTGAGACCGGCCTGCGGGCCCGCGACGCGGATGTCGCTGTGCACGACCTTGAGGCTGGCCAGCATCGCCTTCATGCCGTCCGACAGCGTCTCCCAGGCGAGATACTGGTTGGCGAACAGCGTGTCGCCGCCGTAGGGCGGCACTTCGAGAGCATAGAGGATGGCGCCCATCGGCGGCTCTTGCATCATCGTGGTGTCGGAGTGCCACTCCTCGCCGATGATGCGCTCGTCGCCGGGCTTGCGGATCACGCGCACGATCTCGGGATCGCCCTCGCCGGTGTTGAAGTTGGGATGGATGAAGATCTTGCCGAAGCGGCGCGAGAACGCCTTGTGGCTCGCATCATCGAGCCGCTGGTCGCGGAAGAAGATGACGAGGTTCTCCAGCAGCGCGCGGCGGATCTCGGCCACGGTCGCGTCGTCGATCCCGGCGCCGATATCGACGCCGCCGATCTCGGCGCCGAGCGCGCCGGCGATCGGCGAGACGGTGATGTGTCGGTAGGCGGTCATGGCGGGAAGACTAGGACCAAGCCGGGCCCGCGTCCAAGGGGCTGCGGGGTGGCGCGCCAGGGAGAAACACCAGTTGTCCGGGCCCGGCCGGCGTGATGCACTGGTCTGGGCCAATCGAGGAGAATCTTCCGATGGCACGTGTGAAATGGAGCGAACGGCCCCGTGCCCATCGATGGGCGATTGTTGGAGCATTCGCCGGCATGGCGATCGCCGCTGTCGTCGCGTTTGAATATGCGTTCCACGGTTCCACCCTCGACCGCTACCTGATCATGTCGGCTGGGCTGCTGATCGGTGGGGGTGCCGGGATCCTGCTGGCGTCGGTTGCGGCGCGGCGGGACGGCAGCTCCTAGCTTCTTAGGCCGCCAGCACCTCGGGCAGGATCGGGGCGCCGGCGTCATAGCGGATGCCGGCGCGCAGGCAGAAGAGCGGTGTCAGCATGCGGTCGGCGATCACCTCGGTGCCCTCGTTGTCGCCCAGCTTGAAACGGCCGCGGTCGTCGGCAAGCACAGACACGTCCGCGACCGCACCGGGCCTCAAGATGCCGATCTCGTCGCTCAGGCCGAGCATGGCGGCGGCGTTGGTCGTCACCATGGGCACGATCTGCGGCAGCGTCAGGCCGAGGGCCAAAAGCTCGGTGATGGCGTAGCAGAGGCTGAAGCGCGCGGCGCCGGCGAAGGGATGCGCCTCCTCGTCGTCGGGATGTTCGGCGGGCGTCCCGGGCGGCGGCGTCATGCGCGTGTTGTAGCCGTGCATGTCGGCGCCCAGCGTATCGGGCAGCACGCCGGCATCGAGCGCGAGGCGGGCCATGCGGAACGAGAAATGGCTGCCGTGGCCGACGTCGACCTTCAGGCCGCGGTCGAGCGCCACCTGCACGATGGGATGGAGCTTGCCCTGCCTGTCGACGAAGCCGCCGGGATGGCGCGTGAAGGGATGGGCCAGGATATCGCCCGGCCGCATCAGTTTTACGACCTCGGGCAGGATCTCGTCGGGATCGACGCCATTGCTGCCATCCGGCAGCGCCCACATCTGGCCGAAGTGCATGTAGACCGGCAGGTCGGCCTCGCGGCCGATTTCGGCGGCCTTGCGCAGCACCTCGTAGCCCCAGCGCGTGACGCCGCCCACCTCGGCATGCACCTTGATGCCGCGAATCAAATCGCGGTTGGCGAGCGCGGTCTTCACGGTGGCGGCGACGTCGACGCCCTCGGGCCCGTAGAGGCCGGGATAGAAATGGCCTTCGAGGCCGCCCACGACATAGGCCGACAGGAACGAGAGCACGCGGCTCTTCGCCGGCTCGGCGATGAATTTGCGGAAGCCGGGGAAGGTCATGCACGAGGCGCCGCCTTGGTCGACGATCGTCGTGACGCCGCTGTCCACGCCCACCATGTCGGCCGGCAGGCCGAAGCGGCCGGAGACGTAGGTGTAGATGTGGGCGTGGGTGTCGATCATGCCCGGCAGCACGATCCGGCCGGCGAGGTCGATGGTCTCGCTGGCGGGGCCCCGGAGATCGTCTTTCACGGCGGCGATGCAGCCGTCCTTGATCGCGATATCGGCAATGCCGTCGAGGCCAGTGGCGGGATCGATGACGTGGCCGCCGCGCAATATCAGATCATATGAAGCAGCAGACATGGTGCCTATGTCGCAATGTTTATGCCAACCAGGGACTTGCGATAGCGTGCCACGATCGCGTCGCGGTCGCGATGGCGGCCCTGCTGCACGACCGGGATCCCGCCACGATAGACGGTCTTGATCGCGGCATTGTCGGCGGTGAACAGCCAGTGATCGAGGACCGCATCGTCGCGATAGCCGTCGTCCTGGAGCACGACAAAGTCAGCGCGCTGGCCGACCGCAATGGCGCCGATCGGCCGGTCGACGGCCTGGGCGCCGCCTTTCAGCGCGCCGTCGAGCAGGAGCCGCCCAGTCGAGCGCCGGGCCACGGCCAGCACGTTGCGTTGACGCCTGATCAATCTCTGGCCGTATTCCAAAGTGCGCAGCTCGTCGGCAGCGGAGATGCGGACCAGCGAGTCGGAGCCGATGCCGAAGCGGCCGCCGGCCGCGAGCAGCGCCGGCACGTCGAACAGCCCGTCGCCGAGATTGGCTTCGGTGATGGGGCAGAGGCCCACGACCGCCTTTGCCTGGGCAATGCGCGCGATCTCGTTCTGGTCGGCATGGGTGGCGTGGACCAGGCACCAGCGTTCGTCGACCGGGATGGTGTCGAACAGCAGATCGACCGGGCGCTTCCGGTGCGCGGCGAGGCAGTCCTCGACCTCGCGTGTCTGCTCGCTGATATGGATATGCGCCGGCTTGCCCTGGAAGGTGCGCGCGGCCCATTCGAGATCATTTAGCGTGACGGCGCGCAGCGAATGCGGCGCAATGCCGATGTTGCCGCCGGGGACGCGTGTTTCCATCAGCCGCGCGTAGGAGTCGCGGTCGTTGAGGAAGCGGCGCTGCGCATCGGAGGTCGGCTTGCCTAAAAATCCGCTGTGGCGATAGAGGACGGGCAGGAGGGTGAGGCCGATGCCTGATGTGTCGGCGGCGGCCACGATGCGCTCCGACATTTCGGCGATGTTGTCGTAGGGCCGCCCATCGGGCTGGTGGTGGAGATAGTGGAACTCCGCCACCCAGGTAAAACCCGCCTCGAGCATTTCCATGTAGGCGAAGGCCGCGATGGCTTCGAGATCGTCGGGCGAGAGGCGGGCGACGAAGCGATACATCAGCTCACGCCAGGACCAGAAAGAATCGGCCTCGCCGCCTGATCCGCGATGTTCGGTGAGGCCGGCCATGGCGCGCTGGAAGGCGTGGCTGTGCAGGTTGGGCAGGCCCGGCAGCACCACGCCCGAGGCCCGAACGGCGTCGTTTGTCGCGTCGGCCGGCTCCAGGCGCGCGATGATCCCGTGCTCGATGGTGGCGACAAGGTCGTGCCGCCAGCCGTCGGGCGTCAGCGCCGTTTCGAGGTGCAATTTACTCGCCATGCGATGGCTTGTACGGTATCGGACAGCACCTGTTGAGGGGGATTTCATGAAGTTCATCGCATTTGCCGCCGCTGCTGCCACAGCCTTCGTCGCGAGTTCAGCCTCCGCGCAGCAGCTGGCGCCCAGCCCGACGCTCGACGCCATCAAGGCGCGCGGCCACATCGAATGCGGCGTGCATCTCGGTCTGCCCGGTTTCTCCTTCGCCAACGACAAGGGCGAGTGGACCGGTCTTGACGTGGACTACTGCAAGTCGCTGGCCGCCGCGGTCCTGGGCGATAGCACCAAGGTGAAGTTCACCCCGACCTCGGTGCAGCAGCGCTGGGCGGTGCTCCAGTCCGGCCAGGTCGACCTGCTGTCGCGCAACACCACCATCACCTTTTCGAGGAACGCCACGCTCGGCGTGAACTTCCAGGGCATCAACTTCTACGAGGGCCAGACCTTCGTGGTGCGGACCAAGGCCAAGGTCGCGGCGGTGAAGGACCTGGCCGACGCCACGATCTGCGTCGCCGCGGGCTCGACCGAGGAGAAGATGGCGGCCGACTGGTTCCGCGAGCGCAACCTCAAGGTCACGATCATCAACTTCCAGAAGAACGACGATGCCATCTCGGCCTACGACCAGGGCCGCTGCGACGCCTATACGGCGGGCGTGGGCGCGCTGGCCGGCCAGCGCATCAAGTTCAAGGATCCGGCCGAGCACCAGATCCTGACCGAGATCATCTCCAACGATCCGCAGGGCCCGGTGACGCGCTGGGGCGACGAGCGCTGGCAGCTGGTCGTGCGCTGGGTGCTGAACGCGCAGATCGCGGCCGAGGCGCTGGGCGTCACGTCGAAGAACGTCGACGAGATGAAGGCCAAGTCGACCAACGCCGAAGTCCGCCGCCTGCTCGGCGTCGATGGCAAGTTCGGCGCCATGATGGGCCTCTCCGACGACTGGGCTTTGAACCTGATCAAACAAGTCGGCAACTACGGCGAGAGCTACGAGCGCACCGTCGGCATGGGCTCGCCGCTGAAGCTGCAGCGCGGCGCCAACGCGCTGTGGACCAAGGGCGGTCTCCTGTTCACGCCGCCGTTCCAGTGATCGCAGGGGGCGTGCCCCCGCAGCCATGAAGGCCTTCCTGCGCGACCGCAAGGTTCGCGACATCTTCTGGCAGGTGATGGCCACGATCGCGCTGGTCGCGGTCGTGGTGTTCTTCGTCAAGAACGCCTCCGACAACATGGTCAAGGCGGGCATCGCCTCGGGCTTCAATTTCCTGTGGCGCGACAGCGGCATCGAAGTGCCGTTCAACATCACGGGCTACAAGCCCAGCGACACGATCTGGGCGCTGCTGTGGACCGGCATCGTCAACACGCTGCTGGTGTCGGCGGCCTCGGTCGTGCTGGCCACCGTGGTGGGCTTCACCGTCGGGTTGATGCGGCTTTCGCACAACTGGCTGCTCTCGACCCTGGCCGCGGTCTACATCGAGTTCGTCAGGAACATCCCGCTGCTGTTCTTCGTGCTGTTCTGGTACTTCGGCGTGCTGGCGGCACTGCCGACGCCCAAGGAAAGCTTCGACTTCCTGGGCGTCATCTTCCTCAACCGCCGCGGCCTCTCGATCCCGACGCCCAACGATGCCTCAGGCTTCCACCTGGCGCTGCTGGCGAGCCTGATGCTGATCGGCGTGCAGATCGGGCTGGCGCGCTGGGCCAAGGCGCGGCAGGCCAGGACCGGCCAGGACTTCCCGGTGTGGAGCGCGGGCTTCGTGCTCTGCGGCGCTCTGCCGCTCGCGTTCTTCGTGTGGGCCGGCGTCCTCACGAGCTGGGACCTGCCGGTGCTGCGCGGCTTCAACTACCGCGGCGGCTTCGTGCTGGTGCCGGAGTTCGTGGCGCTGTTCATGGCGCTCTCGACCTACACCGCGGGCTTCATCGCCGAGGTTGTGCGCGGCGGCATACAATCGGTGCGCCAGGGCCAGATCGATGCGGCGCGGGCGCTGGGCCTGACGCCGGGCCGCGTCGTGCGGCTGGTGGTGATCCCGCAGGCCATGCCGGTGATCATCCCGCCGATCACCAGCCAGTATCTCAACCTGATCAAGAACTCGTCGTTTGGCGCGGCCATCGCCTACCCCGAAATCGTGGCGGTGTTCATGGGCTCGGCGCTGGTCGCCACCGGCCAGGCGATCGAGATCATCGCCATCACCTTGGGCATCTATCTCACCATCGGCCTCGCGGTGTCGGTGTTCATGAACTGGTACAACGCGCGCCATAAGCTGGTGACCAGATGAAGACCGCCGCGCCCCCGCTGCCCGGCTGGCTCGCGGTTCTGCGGCAGCGCCTGTTCGCGACCTGGCTCGACACCGTGGTCTCGCTGCTTTGCCTCTATGTCGTGTGGCGCGTCTCGGTGCCGCTGATGCAATGGCTGCTGATCGAAGCCAACTGGAACGGCACGTCGCGCGATGACTGCACCAGCTCGGGCGCCTGCTGGGTCTTCATCCGCGCCCGCTTCGCCCAGTTCATGTACGGCCTGTATCCCGTGCCCGAGCGCTGGCGCGTCGATCTTTTAGGCCTGCTGGCGGTATTTGCTGGTGCGGCACTTTCCTGGCGCGGCCTGCCGCGGCGCCAGGAGATAATGGTTGCCACCGTCCTCATCCTGCCGCCGCTCGGGATCTGGCTGCTCTATGGCGGTTTCGGCCTGAAGATCGTCGAGACACGGGAGTGGGGCGGGCTGATGCTTACCCTGTTCCTCGCGATCTACGCCGGCCTGATCGCGGTGCCCCTCGGCATCCTGCTGGCCCTCGGCCGACGCTCGCGCCTGCCGCTGATCCGCTTCGCCTCGATCGTGTTCATCGAATTCTGGCGCGGCGTGCCGATCATCACGGTGATTTTCCTCGCCTCGCTCCTGCTGCCGCTGATCATGCCGACCGGCTTCAACGTCGATCGCCTGGCGCGCGCCGTGATCGGCCTTGCTTTCGTGATCGCGGCCTACATGGCCGAGGCCGTGCGCGGCGGCCTGCAGGCGCTGCCCGAGGGCCAGACCGAGGCGGCCCAGGCGCTGGGGCTGGGCTACTGGCGCGTCACGCGGTTGATCGTCTTGCCGCAGGCGCTCCGCATCTCGCTGCCCGCCATGACCAATGAGTTCATCGCGCTGTTCAAGAACACGACGCTGGTGCTGATCGTCTCGATCTTCGACCTTTTAGGCATCGCCCAGGCAGCCCTTGCCGATCCCGCGTGGGTGGGCATGAACATGGAAGCCTATGTCTTCGCCGGCGCCATCTACTGGTTCGCCTGCTTCGGCCTCTCTCAATGGAGCCGCTCGCGCGAGAAGCGGCTGCAGATCGCTCACGGCCGGTGAGATGATTCCAGTGGAAGGTTCGTCAGCCGCGCGGGCGAGGATATCCCGCCGGGCGGCGTGTATCCGGGCACACGTTTGAAGTCGTAGGGCGCGTAGGGGTCCCCCGAGCAACCACCCAGCATGCCGATAAGTGCCATGACGAGTCCAGTAAGCCGCCTCATGGCGGCTCAACGGCAAAGGGGGAGCCTGGGTTGCGTCGTCGTCAGCGGCAGATGAAGGCCTTGAAGGTGATGATGTCGGGCGGCGAGCCGGTGCGCTCGCAATAGGCGACGAACTCTTCCGGCGTGACCGGCACCATCTGGATGGAGTGCCGCCGGGCCCGCCACTCCGCCATCCGGGCGGCTTCCTTCAGGTGCCAGTCGGCATAGGAGGAGCCGGGGTAGTGTTTCACCAGCTTCTGGAGTTTTTCGTGGTCGGTCGCGGAGACCTTGGCGAAGTATTGGACGGCCATGCCGGTGTATCCTCGTTGCTGAAGCCGCTTTTACCCGTCCCGGGAGGTCTTCTGCAATGCGCTTTCCCGTCCTGATTATGGCCTCGATTCTGGCCGTGTTGCTGGCGGCTGCCGCGCTACCGGCGCGCGCCGAGACCGTGGCCGATGTCGAGGCGGCGTGGCGCGGCTGGATGACCAAGTCCGGCCGCACGACCGGCGGCCTCGCGGTGATGCACCGGGGCAGGCTCGCACATCAGGCGGTGATGGGTGTCGAGGCGGCGGGCAACGCCGTGCCGCTCGCCAGCCTCTCCAAGGCGGTGACCGGCGTCTGCGTCGCGGGCCTGATCGACCGCGGCCGGCTCGCCTTCGACACGCCGCTGTCGCAGGCGCTCGCCCGCACCTTCGCGCGCCTCGGCCCGCCGGCCGATCCCCGGATGCAGGGCGTCACGATCGGCCAGCTTCTGGCCCATCGCGCCGGCTTCGACCGCTCGGATGGCGGCGATCCGGTGACCGATCGACTGGCCACCTATCTGCGGACCGCCACCGCGACCCGGCCCTCGATCGACGAGCAGATGAAATGGGTGCTGCGCCGCCGCCTGTCGCTGGCACCCGGCGAACGCTATGCCTACACCAACGCCACCTACCTGATGCTGGGCGCCGTGGTCGAGGAGGCGAGCGGACAGGACTACGAGAGCTATTGCCGCAACACCATGCTGGCGCCGCTCGGAGTCCGCGGCGCGGCGCTCGATCCGGCGTGGCGCATCCTGGCGAGTTACGGCGGCTGGCGCATGCCGCTCAGCGACTACGGCCGCTTCTACCAGGCCTTCGCCGCGAACAATCCCGCGATCGGACCGGCGGCGCGGCGCTGGATGATGTCACCGGAGGGCAAGCAGACCGGCGGCGGCGCCCATTACGGCCTCGGTACGATGGTGCGGCCGACGCCTGAGGGCGGCAACTTCTGGCACTGGGGCGCCTGGACCTTCACGTTGGACAACGCCTTCGATGGGCACCTCAACATCTCCTACGCCACCTTCGCGGTGCGCCTGAGCGCCCTCGACGTCAACATGGTGGTCTACATGACGCCGTCGCGGGGCGACGCGGATGCCACGCGCAACGACCTCGACAACGCGCTGGGCGCCGCCGCGCGCAAGGTGACGCGCTGGCCCTCGTATTTACCTTAGCGCTTGCAGTCGATGAGGACAGAGAAGGCGCGGGCCCTTTCGCCGATGTCGGCGACGCTGAGCTCGCGGCCGCTGCCGGACGTCTCGACGGGCACGCCGGCGGCTTCGAGGAAAGTCCGGGCGACATCGGTCTTGAGCGCGAAGTTGACGTTCTGGGGCACATCGCGGCTGCGCGAGCCGAGCGATGCCGTGATGATGCCCACGACGTTGCCGTTGGTATCGAGCAGTGGGCCGCCGCTGTTGCCGCCCTGGATTGGCGCGGACACCTGCAGATAGCGCGAGTCGTCGCGGAGGCCGGACAGGGCACTGACGCTGCCGTTCGTCACCACGCCGCCGGAGGATAGCGTTCCCGTCATCGGATAGCCGTAGACGACCACTGCTTCGCCCGCGCGCACCGGCCGGCCGGCGCGAAACGCCGCGACCGCGGGCGAAGGGGTTGCGATGAGGACGGCGAGATCGTTCGAGGCATCCGACTTCACGACGCTTGCCGGGATCGCCGCGGCGCCCTGGCGGGAAATCGTGAGTTCGCGGCACTTGTCGACGACATGGGCATTGGTGAGCACATGGCCCTGCCGGCTGATGTAGAAGCCGGTCCCCGTGGCCACGCGCTTCGCCGCGGCGGATGGCGGCGCGGTGCCTTGTGCCGCCCCGGGTGCCGCCCCCGGCGTTGCAGCGGCGATGCTCACGGCGCTGACCCCGAGGTAGCGCGCGCTTTGCTGGCGATCCATGCCGTAGGTGAAGGACACGGGGCTGCCGTTGCTGGAAGTTCCCACGCCGTAGCCGCTCGTGCGTGACATGCCGGTGAAGCGGATGGTGGCGCGCTGGCCGTCGTCGCAGCCGATGATGCCGCGACCTTCGAGAACGCCGGGGTAGTAGGCGAAGTCGCCGGAGCAGCGGTTGCCCTTGGCATTCTTGAGTTCGATCGTACCGGTGCGACTGACATAGCCAGTGGCCGTGCCGGTGTAGAGATCGTCCTGGTCGCCGACGATGCCATAGACGTCCGCGGTGACGGAGCATCCAGTGACGACCGTCGCGGCGAAGAGAGCCAAGAGTGGATGTTTCATTGCCGCCTTGTCGAACTTTTGTCGGACTATAAATCGCAGATGCCCTGGGAGCCAACAACTTCCAGTTGAAATCGGACCAGGCTAGGCGGCAAAGCTCCGCAGCACCTCACCCGGCCGGGCGGTGCGGTCGATGCAGAAGCCCGTTTCGTCGGCGGTCTTGGTGCCGTTGATCCAGACTCCGTGCAGGCCGACGGCCGAGGTCGTGAGCCGGGCGGCGCCCGAGGGGAGATCGTGGGCGCGGCGCTTGGGCCCGCGCGCCACCGTCGCGGGATCGAACAGCATCAGGTCGGCGGCATAGCCCTCGCGCAGCAGGCCGCGTCCGTTGAGGCCGAAGAGCTTCGCCGGCTGGCCGGTGAGGCGATGTACGGCCTGCGGCAGGTCGAGCACGCCGAGATCGCGGCTCCAGTGGCCCATCAGATGCAGGCCGAAGCCGGCATCGCAGAAGAAGGTGAGATGGGCGCCGGCGTCGCTCAACGAGATGTGGGTGTTGGGATCGGCGAGAATTCTTCCGACTGCCTTCTCGTCGTTGTGCAGGAGCTGGGCGACGAAGGTGGTGTCGAGCTTCTCCGACAACGCAAAGTCGAGGATGAAGTCGAGCGGGTCCTTGCCGGACTCCTGCGCCAAGGCTGAGAGCGGCGCACCTTCCATCTTCTGGTTCTCGGGCTTTGCGGTCTCGACGATGAAGAGTTTGTCCCATTCGCCGTTGAACAGCAGGCGGCCATGCTTGGCGGCGAGTTCGCCGCGCACCGCGGCACGCCACGCCGGATCGCGATAGACCTTTTCTAGCCCGGCCGGATCGTGCGCTGCCATGGCGGGCTTCCACGACTCCATGCTCTCGAACAGGTAAGGGCTCTTGAAGGTGAAATCCATGCTGAGCGGGCAGCACGACGTTTGCGCCACCAGCTGATGTCCGCGCGCGCGGGCCGCATTCACCTGGTCGAGCGTGGTGAAGGCCGCCGTCGGATTGGTGTTGGAATGGAAGAGCGCCGCGATCACCACCGGCCGCCGGGCTTCGATCGCGAGTTCCTCGAGGTAGGGAATGGATGTCTTGCTGCCCTTGGTCAGCATGTAAACGCCACGGCCGCTGTCGCCCATGGCGCGCACCAGCGCGCGCAGCTCACGGTCGTCGGCCAGACGTGACGGCATCGGCGTGCCGCCCTCGCCATTGTGCGCCTCGGCGGTTGAGGAGGCGAAGCCGACGGCACCCGCCGCCATCGCCTCGCGCACGAGGGTGACCATCTTCGCCACTTCATCGTCCGTGGCGGCGCGTTCCGTCGCCTCCTCGCCCATCACCCAGGTGCGGACCGAGGAATGGCCGGAGAAGCAGGCGACGTTGGGCCCGACGCCCAGGCGCGTCAGCATGTCGAGATACTGAGGGAAACTCTCGAACTCCCAGCGGATGCCGGCGCGCAGCGCGTCGAGCGACATGCCCTCGACATGCGTGAGGTGGCGCATGGTCAGGTCGCGGTCCTGCGGCTTGCAGGGCGCGATGGTGAAGCCGCAATTGCCCAGGATGGCGGTGGTGAC